>JARRPZ010000004.1:0-65216 GCA_037382365.1 Gammaproteobacteria bacterium | reverse complement strand
GGGCGGGCCGTTGCCCCTGAACAAACTGCCGTCCGACGTGCCGCCGACCTGGTTCCTGGGTGTCCTGGGCGTCACGGGGATCACGGCCTACTTCGGCCTGCTGGATATCGGTCGGCCGCAGGAGGGCGATACGGTCGTCGTGTCCGGTGCGGCCGGTGCCACCGGTTCGGTCGCGGGGCAGATCGCGAAGATTCGGGGGGCACGGGTGATCGGCATCGCCGGCGGGCCGGAGAAGTGCGGCTGGCTGACCGATGAATTCGGGTTCGATGCCGCCATCGACTACAAGAACGAAGACACCGGTGCGCGGCTCGCCGAGCTCTGCGGCGACAGCATCGACGTCTACTTCGACAACGTCGGGGGTCCGATCCTCGACGACGTGCTCGTGAATCTGGCCCAGCATGCGCGCATCGTCCTGTGTGGAGGAATCTCGAGCGGTTATACGACCGATCCGCCGCCGGGACCCAGGAACTATATGCAGCTGGTCGTCCGCTCGTCGAGCATGGAGGGCTTCATCGTCCTGAATTACCGGGAGCGATTCCCGGAGGCCGTCGGGGCGCTGGGCGGCTGGCTGGCGGAGGGCCGCATCCGGGTGAAGGAAGATATTCGCGAGGGCTTCGAGAATTGCCCGGCCACGCTCGGGCGCCTGTTCGAGGGCAAGAACCGGGGCAAACAGCTCCTGAAAGTGGCAGAGCCGCCCCTGCCCGTCAGCTGACGTCGCGAATCAGCCGGCGCTCGCCACCACCAGCAGGGGACCGTCCGACACCACCACGCCTCCCGGCTGTTCCAGCGTGATCGCGAAGGCCTGCGGATCGAGGATACCCAGCTTGGCCTTGATCGGTACGATCACCTCGGACCGGCCGCCCGGGATGTCGAAGACGCCGCCGTCGACCGGTTGCTCGTCGCGTTCCGGATCTACGATCCAGAGCTGGTACTGGGCACGCGCCGGGTCGTTCGCCGGCATGCCGGCGAGTCGCAGATAGCCGTCCTGGCGGGCATTGTTCCAGACGACGTCGCCGGAGACGTCCGCGTAGTCTGCCGCCTCGGGCGGGTTCCAGGGCAGGACGATCGTGCCGGGGGCCTCGCGGATGAGTTCCGCCCGTGCCTCGACCGGTGCGGCCGGGGCGCCGCCCTCGTCGTCGGGCAGAGGGCGATTCACCACGATCAGCGCGATCAGCAGCATGGCGGCGGCAGCCCAGCCGAGCCGATTGAAAGTGCCGAGAGCCGGGCCGTTGTTGCCGGCGTCCCGCTTGTCCGCTGCGGTGTGGCGACGTGCCGCGGAGCGTTCCGATATGTCGGTGACCGTCGCAGAAGGAGCCGCCGGACGTTGTTCGAAATGCCGGCGCGCGTCCGCCAGAAGACGATCCTTGAGGCCGGCGGGTATGTCGGCGCCCCGTCCGTCCGCCCGCGCGAATGCATTGGTCGCGGCGGCGGCGGCGAGTTCCATGTCCAGCGGATCCGCGTCCGGGCTGGTTGCCAGCAATCCGTCGAGCTCCCGCTGCTCGTCGGCAGAGAGGCCCTCGGTGGCCCTTGCGGTCAGCATATCGAGGAGCAACTCGTCGTTCGTGCTCATGACAGCGTCCCCCGATCGGCGGCGGCATGCTCTCCCAGCTCCTCGCGGATCTGGATGAGGCCCCGCCGAAGCAGGCTCTTCACGGTACCGAGCGGCATGCCGGTCTCCTCGGCGATGGCCCGTTGCCGGACAGCGCGTATTCGACGTCGTCCAGGTTCTCGCGATCCGGCTCCCTGCTGGTCTTTCGCAAGCGGTCGATGAGCCGTCGCCGGGCGATCATGCTGATGTAGGTGGCCTCCGCCGACTTCGAGGGATCGAAGCGCCCGGCGGTATTCCAGATCTCGACGAAGATCTCCTGGACGGCGTCCTCGGCATCCGCTTCGATGGCGATGAAACGCCGTGCGAGAGACCATACCAGCCCGCTGTAGCGTTCCACGCAGAGCGCGACCGCCTGCTGATCGCCGTTGCCGATCCTCTCCAGTAAGCTCGGTTGCCCCGTCACCTGACGTCCTGAATCACTGCCGGTCCGGGATGCCGGTCTGTCCGCTGGGAAGCCGAGCGCGAACTCACCGGGGGTGCGGCCCGCGCGGTTCGTGCTGAGCTGAGTGGCGGCGTTCACAGGCCCCGGACTCCCGAGCCGGCCACTACGCGGGGCAAGCTTAACAAGCTTTCGTCACATAAGGTAAGCGGCCGCCGCGCAGACTGTCGCCGACCCTCGGCCTCCGCGCTCCCGGCCGTCGTTCCGATGTGCATCCCAGCAGCGTTCATCGATTGCTCTCCACGGTCGGCTCCGGCATTCTGCGGCCCGTCCCAGAGACATTTTCGCTGGCATCACGTATTCGGATGCAGACGGCATCGACGCCCGCCGCCCGTCCGGTCGGTAAGGGCACCTCAGGTATACTCGCATCGTGGCCAATCTCATAACACTAAGCCGGCTGCTCCTGCTGATCGTGGTGATTGCAATTGCCTATCTGGCGGATCATCCCTGGTGGCAGCTGGCGAACGTGTTGCTGCTGATTTTCGTCTTCGTGACCGACGGTCTCGACGGGTGGGTAGCGCGCCGGCGCGGCGAGGCGTCCGTGTTCGGTGCCATGTTCGACATCGCGGGCGACCGCATCGTCGAACTCTCGATGTGGATCGTCCTCGCCGACCTCGATCTGGTCCCTGTCTGGGTGCCGATCGTGTTCGTCATCCGGGGCACGATCGTGGACACGATACGCGCCAATCAGGTGGTGACCGAGGGCAAGTCACCTTTCAGCATGATCCGCTCGCCAATCGGTCAGTGGCTCGTGGGCGGGCGTTTCATGCGCGGCTTTTATGCGGTGCTGAAAGCGACGGCGTTCTGCTGGCTGCTCTTCCTGCAACCGCTGCCGCGGCTCGTGCCGGATATCTGGGCAGCCTGGGGCACCGTCCTGATTTCCGTCGGGAACGTGCTGGTCTACCTCGCCGTACTCATCTGCGTACTGCGCGGTCTGCCGGTGGTGATCGAATTCGTCTACGAACAACGTGACAGCCTGATCCCGCGGCCGGCCGGCGAGGAGCGGAGCTGATGGGGCTCGCCGTTTTCGATATCGACGGGACGCTGGTCGCCGGTCCGAGTACCGAGAAGCGGTTCTTCCTGCGTCTCCTGCGCCGCGGCCTCATCGGTCCGGGCCGGCTGTTCGCTTTCCTGTTCTTCAATCTGCGCTGGCTGCCGCGCTACGGACGACACGTGGCGAAGAAGAACAAGGCCTACCTGGCGGGCATCGACGCTCGGCGGCTGGATGCGGAGGCGCGGGCGTTCGTCGCCGAGGAGGTGCTCCCCGCGCTCTACGCCCCCGCGGTGGCGCGACTGCAGCGCCATCGCGCGGCCGGTGATGCGATCGTGCTGCTCTCCGGTACATTGCAGCCCATTGCCGACGAACTCGCCAGACGACTCGGCGTCCCGGAAGCCATCGGTTCTCTGTGCGAGGAGCGGGAGGGGCGCCTCACCGCCGGGCCGCCGTCGCGCCACCCGTTCGGGGAGGCGAAGCGGGCCATGCTCGGGGAACTCTGCAACCGGTACGCGACGGACGCGGAGGATGTTTCTGCCTACGGGGATTCCATCTACGATCTGCCGTTGCTGGAAGTCGTGGGACAGCCGGTCGCCGTGCGCCCGGACAAGCAGCTGCAGCGGGTGGCGGCGGACCGCGGCTGGGAGGCGCTTGCCTCCGGCATCAAAAATGGAATGGGCGGCGCCAGTCGGGACACCGTGTGACGCAGTGACGGAACCGCATCGAAAGAACCCCCGCGGGCGGTTGATCGCCGGCGCTGTCTTCCTCGCGGCCATGGTCGTCGCGGCGTGGACCCTGCCGCTGGATACCTGGCTCGACGCGGCGTCGGTGTGGATAGCGGATCATCCCCGCCTGGGTCGCGGCCTGTTCGTCGCCGGCTTCGTGTTGGGCACCGCGCTCATGGTGCCCGGCTCCGTGCTCACGATGAGCGGCGGCTACCTGTTCGGGCTTAGCGGCGGCGTGCCGCTGGTGTCGCTCGGCGCCGCGCTCGGCGGCACGCTGGCCTGCGTGATCGGCCGCACCGTGGCGCGCGACTGGGTGAAGGAGAAGGTGGCCGACGACCGGCGCATCGCCGCGCTGGATCACGCTATCGCTCATCGCGGGTTCGTGGTCGTGCTGCTCTCGAGGCTGTCGCTGCTGATCCCGTTCAACGTGCTGAACTACGCCTACGGCCTGACCCGTGTGCGGGTGCTGCCCTACTTCTTCGCCACCTGGGTCGGCATGATTCCCGCCGTGGTGCTGTACGTGTACCTCGGATCCATCGCCAAAAACGTCGATCAGCTGGTCGGCGGCGACGTAGAAGCGGGGATGGCCGGCAAGGCCCTCTTCATCGTCGGGCTGATCGCGATCGTGGCGGCGACATGGATCATCCATCGGACCGCGACCCGGGCCCTGCAGCGGGAGATGGGCGAGGATCTCCGTTGATGACGGCCCCGGCGCGCCCCTGGCTCGGGTTCCTGGCCGCAATCCTCGCGTCGCCGGCGATCGCGGCGGCGGCCGTGTCGGAGACGCTGCCCGGGCCGGTGCAGCGGGTGCTGGAGGGGCACGGTCTCGATCCGGGCGACGTCAGCATCTACGTGCGCGAACTCGGCGGCGGGCGCGAAGTGATTGCCCACGAGGCCGACGTGCCCCGCAACCCGGCCTCGGTCATCAAGCTGCTGACCACCTTCGTCGCCCTGGACGAACTGACGCCGGCCTACACCTGGCGCACGGCGATCTACGCTGACGGTACGCTCGACGGGGACCGGCTGACCGGCAATCTGGTCATCAAGGGAGGCGGCGACCCGTATCTGGTCCAGGAGCGCTTCTGGGTACTGCTCGGCGAACTCCGCCGCCGGGGAGTCCGCGAGATCAGCGGTGACCTGGTCGTCGACGGCAGCCATTTCCAGCCCGGTCCGGAGGATCCCGGTGCATTCGACCAACAGCCGCTGCGGGCCTACAACGTCACCCCGCACGCGCTGCTCGTGAACTTCAACGTGGTGCGCTTCTGGTTCGAACCGCGCCCCGACGGTGTGGCGGTTTCGCTGGAGCCGCCGCTGCCGAATGTCCGTATCGAAAACCGGTTGCGGCCGGCAGCCGGCCGCTGTCGCGGTTATCAGCGTGGCATCGCGATGCGGGCGAGCCGCGCGGAAGGCACCGTCACGCTCTCGGGTGACTTCCCGACGGCCTGTGGACGCTACTCGCTGGGCCGCAGTGTGCTGAGCCACGAGGATTACGCGTACGGCCTGTTCACCCTGCTGTGGCGTGAACTCGGCGGAGAGTTCACCGGTGAGCTGGTCGTGGCGGAGGCGCCGGAGGACGCAGAGCTCCTCGTGAGCATGGACTCGCCGCCGCTGGGCGAAGTGATCCGTTCCGTGAACAAGTACAGCAACAACGTGATGACCCGTCAGTTGTTCTACACGCTGGGTATCGAGCGCTACGGACCGCCGGGCACGGAGGAGAACGGCAGGCGCGCCATCCGGGCGTGGCTGGACGAGAACGGCCTCGACTTCCCGGAGCTGATCATGGAGAACGGAGCGGGGCGCTCCCGCGACGCCCGCATCACGGCGCGCCACATGGGAGACCTGCTGGCCACCGCCTGGGAAAGCCGCTGGATGCCGGAATTCGCCTCCTCCATGGCCATCTCGGGGATGGACGGAACCTATCGTCGGCGCCTGCGAGGCGAGGCGACCGCAGGGCGCGCGCGGCTGAAGACGGGCTCGCTGGACGACGTGAGCGCGGTGGCGGGTTATCTGCAGGCGCTCGATGGTGCCCGTTACGCCGTGGTCGTCCTGCACGGTGCCTCCGGCGTCCACCGCGGGCCCGGTGACGAACTGCAGGACGCGCTCCTCGATTGGGTTCACCGGTTCTCACATCCGACGAAGAGCCCGTAGTAGACTTCCGCAGCATGGGATTATGTCATCCATGCAATCGTGGGCGGATCGGCCCGCGGTGGTTAGCCGCTGCCGTGCTTCTGGCTCTGTCCCCGGGTATGGCTGCCCAGACCGCTTATGTCACCGACAAGCTGCGTCTCGGGCTGCACCGCGCCCAGGATACGAGCGATCGGGCTTTCCGGATGCTGGACAGCGGTCAGGCGATGGAGATACTGGAGCGCGGGCCGCTGTATGCGAAAGTCCGCCTGCCCGACGGCACGGAGGGATGGGTCAAGGCCGGCTTCCTCGTGGACGACAAACCCGCCAGGCTCATCGTCGACGAGACGCGCAGCCAGCTGGAGCAGACCGAACGAGAACTGCGCGAGGTCCGCGAGGCCTTCTCCGGTTCAGCCGGCCGCATCTCGGAACTGGAGAATCTGACGGCGGGACAATCGGAAGCGCTGTCGGAAGCCCGGGCGACGCTGGCCGAGCTGACGGAGGAGAACGAGGATCTGCGCAGCCGCACATCGCTCTATCGGTTCAGCCTGCCGTGGCCGCTGGTGCTGGGCGCGGCCGGCGTTGCTCTGCTGCTGGGATTCGTTGCCGGGATGTGGTGGATCGACTATCGCAGCCGTCGCCGCCACGGCGGCTTCCGCATCTACTGACGGGCCTCTCAGGCGGCCGCCGGATAGTCGTCCGGACAACCCCCTCTCAGGGGCAGATCGATGTCCCGGAAGAATTCGTCGACGGCAGCCTGATCCGCCGCCTTGAGGCAGCGTCCCACCAGGTCGTCGGTGAGGTGTGGTGCGAACAGCTGCAGGAAATCGTTCATGTAGCGCTTCAGCACCGTGTCGCGACGGAAACCGATCCAGGTGGTCGAGCGCGGGAACAGCCCGGCCGCATCGATGGCGGTCAGATCTTCGCGGTCGGCACAGTCGTGGGCCATGGCGGCGACGATGCCGACGCCCATACCCATGCGCACGTAAGTCTTTATCACGTCGGCGTCCCGGGCGGTGAACACCACGTCCGGCTCCAGCCCTTCCGCCGCGAAAGCGCGCTTCAGTGACGATTCGCCGCTGAAGCTGAAGACGTAGGTGACCAACGGGTAGCGGGCCAGCGACCGGATCGTCGGCCGCTCCTCGCTGCGAGCGAGCTCGTGATCCCGGGGCACGAGGACCGTGCGGTCCCAGCGATAGCAGGGCAGGAGCACCAGGTCCGTGAACAACTCCCGGCCTCCGGTGGCGATGGCGAAGTCCACCACCCGCGCCTCCACGAGATCGGCGATCTGCTCCGACGTTCCCTGATGAAGTTCCAGACTGACGTCGGGGTAGCGCTCGCGGAATACCCGGACGACCTCGGGCAGCACGTAGCGCGCCTGAGTGTGGGTGGTGGCGATGGAAAGCGTGCCTTCGGTCTCCCGGTGCGCGTTCGCGGCCACCGTCCGTATATTCTCGACCTCCTGCATCACCTTGCGCGCCCGGGCGACCACCTCTTCTCCCCCCGGCGTGATCGCCGCCAGACTCTTGCCCTTGCGCACGAAGATCTGCAGGGCGAGCTCGTCCTCGAGCTGCCTGATCTGTTTGCTCACCCCGGGCTGGGACGTATGGAGTCTCTCCGACGCCGCCGTGATGTTGAGTCCGTTGTCCACGATGGCCAGCAGGTATCGTAGCTGCTGCAATTTCATGATCTGTCCCTTTGTGCCGGACCTACTACTATATAACGACCAGGCATAAGCGCAGAAAATTTCCTTACTAGGGTGCCTCGTACACCGGCGTTATAGTGTGGACCTTTATGCGACAGCGGAAGCCACCATGATCTACGACAGCATACTCGACACGATCGGCGATACCCCCATCGTCAGACTGCATCGCACCGGGCCCGATCACGTAACCGTCTACGTCAAGGTAGAGTCTTTCAATCCCATGGCGTCGGTGAAGGATCGTCTGGCCTACGCGATCGTCATCGACGCGGAGCGTCGCGGCGTGCTGAAGCCCGGCCAGACTGTCGTCGAGGCCACCTCGGGCAATACGGGCATCGCCCTCGCGATGGTCTGCGCGGCCAGGGGTTACCCCTTCGTCGCGACCATGGCGGAGAGTTTCTCCATCGAACGACGCAAGATCATGCGTGCCCTCGGTGCCCGGGTGATCCTGACGCCGGCGGCCGAGAAGGGCACGGGCATGGTGCGCAAGGCGGCGGAGCTGGCCGAGAAGCACGACTGGTTTCTGGCGAGGCAGTTCGAGAATCCCGCCAATCCGGCATTCCACCGCCAGACGACGGGGCCGGAGATCCTCCGTGACTTCGCGGGCCGTCGGCTCGACTACTGGGTGACCGGCTACGGGACGGGCGGCACGATGACCGGGGCGGGCGAGGTGCTGAAAGCGGCTCGTCCGGACCTCAAGATCGTCGCCACGGAGCCCGAAGCGGCCCAGCTTCTGGCCGGCAAGGAATGGCACCCGCACAAGATCCAGGGCTGGACGCCGGATTTTCTGCCAGACGTACTTAACCGCGAGATCTACGATGATCTAATCCCGATCGACGACGATACCGCCGCGAAGACGTCACGGGAACTCGCCACCAAAGAAGGTATCTTCACCGGTGTCTCCGGGGGCGCGACACTCGCGGCGGCGCTCAAGGCGGCCGAATCGGCTCCGGAGGGGTCGGTGCTGCTGGCGATGCTGCCGGACACCGGCGAACGTTACCTGAGCACCTTCCTGATGGAAGACATCCCGGAGGGCTCGGACGACGAGTGGCTTGCCGGCCTTCCGTGAACGGCCGGTTCCCCGACTTTTCCCCTTCCACGCCGGCGGCGGGCGCCGCCGGCGCGCCGGCCGCTGAGACGCCATTCACAGACAGCCGCTGCCGATGCCGGGATGATAGGGGTCCAGGGCAGACCCGAGTCGCTGCGGGAGCGGTCGGGCTGCGCACGGCAGCGGAGTGCCAATGCACAGCATGGATGAAGGCCTCGCCCGCGCGACGCCGGACCCCGGGGTCCCGGTGCCGCGGCGCCGCGAGGACCGTACCGAACTCGATCTGTTCTACGAACTCGAGCGGCAGCTCGATGCCGAGCCCCGCGGCCAGGCGCAGCTCGCCCGGCTGATACGGGTCTGTGCGCGTCACCTCGAGATCGGCTACAGCGTCCTCATCCTGCCCACCAAACAGATCCGCGTCAGCGTCACCCATCCGAGCTGGAAGAGCGCCGACCGCCGCGCCCTGGACCGCGTGTTCATCCGCCGCTTCCTGCCCGGTCTTTCCCGCCGGCGCTCCCCCAGTGTCCTGGACGTGGCCCGGCTGCCCCCGGGCGTGACGCAGACGGGGGAGAGCTACCAGGTCATGCTGTGTCCGCTCCGTGAGGGGAACAAGCAGGTGAATGGCGTACTCGCGCTGGCCGGCCGTGTGGGCGGTCGGGCATTCGGGAGGGCCGAGAAGCGCTTTGCGAGCCTGATAGCCCGGCGCGCCGAGCGCGTGATAGAGAGTACCTACGATCCGCTTACCGGTCTGGTGAACCGTGGCGGATTCGAGGCCCATCTCCGTGACGGTCTCGAGAGTCTGGCGGACGAGGACGATGCCCATGCGGTGGTCATCTTCGACATCGATCAGCTGCAGCTCGTGAATGATACGTTCGGCCATCGGGACGGGGACGACGTGCTGCGCTGTTTCGCCGCCGAGCTGGGCGAGGCGCTGCCGGGGGATGCGGTCGCCAGCCGTCTCTCCGGGGACAATTTCGCCGTCCTGCTGCAACACACGAGCGTCGAATCCGCTGCCGCCTTCGCGGAGGACGTGCGCCGGCGTGCCCAGAAGCTGCGACGCATCCGGGGCGACAAGGCGGTGCAGATAACCGTGAGTGCCGGGGTCGCGGCATACCGCAGCGACGCCGGTGGCGTGTCCGGCGCCCTCGTGGCGCCGAAAGTGGCCTGTACCGCGGCCAAGGAACACGGGCGCGACCGGGTCGAAGTGTATGATGCCGATAACAGGAGCATTATCCGCCGCGCGGACGATATCCGCATCGTCGCCCACCTGCAGAATGCCCTGGAACGGGATGGTTTCGAACTCGTCGCCCAGCCGATCGTCCCGTTGCACGAGGCAGCGGGACGCGCCTATTACGAGATCCTGCTCCGGATGCGCGGCGACGACGGGGAGGCGTTGCGGCCCGAGAGCTTCATGTCGGCCGCCGAGCGCTATCAGCTGATGCCCCGTCTCGACCGCTGGGTGGTGGACCGGGCGATAACGCTGATCGCCGACCGCGGCGGTGATGGCGGCCGCTTCGCGATCAACCTCTCGGGGCAGTCACTCGGCGACGACGAATTCCTCGATTTCGTGCTCGAGCGGATCGACGCCGGCGCCCTCGAACCGGGTACGCTCTGTTTCGAGATCACGGAGACGGCTGCCGTGGCGAATCTCGAGAGGGCGAGGACCTTCATCGGCACCCTGCGGGCCCGGGGATGCCGATTCTCCCTCGACGACTTCGGGGCCGGTCTCAGTTCCTTCGCCTACCTGCGTGACTTCGAAGTGGATGCCCTCAAGATCGACGGCAGCTTCGTCCGGGACGTGAACACCAACCGGGTCTCGGAAGCGATGGTCGCTGCCATCACC
Organism: Gammaproteobacteria bacterium; assembly: GCA_037382365.1. Classification (GTDB taxonomy): domain Bacteria; phylum Pseudomonadota; class Gammaproteobacteria; order Steroidobacterales; family Woeseiaceae; genus Lentisalinibacter. Next base: position 54,732 of record JARRPZ010000004.1, on the reverse strand, counting down.
CAGGTGGCGCGGGTGATGGGACTCGACACCATTGCCGAGTATGTCGCCAGCGCCGGCGTGCACGGCAAGGTCGCGGAACTGGGAGTCGACTTCGCGCAGGGTTACCACGTCGGCGAACCGATGCCGCTCGCGGAGATACTGGCCGATGTCGCGACGGCGCCGGCGGCGAGCTCACCCTGAGCGGGGGCTCAGAAGATCCCCGCCTCGAGTCCGGCCGCGACGGTCATTCCGAGTTCCTCACAGTCGGCGAGCCGGGCCTCGTCGAACTCGCCCGCGATGACCAGCGGCGGCTGGATCTCCTTCAGTGCGAGCCCGGCGACGATGCGCTGCACGCTGCTGACCGCGCCGGTGCCGTCGTTGCCCGCGCGCACGAACAGCGCATACGGCTTGCCCTCCACCTTCTCCAGGCAGGGGTAATAGACCCGATCGAGGAAGTATTTCAGCGCACCGCTCATGTAGCCGAAGTTTTCGGGCGTGCCGAGGATCAGAGCGTCGCATCGGAGCACGTCGCTGGCGTCGGCGTCGAGCGGGCTGAGCGCCCTGACGTCCACGCCCTCGATCGCCTCGTCGTGCGCGCCGCGGAGCACGGCCTCGGCCATGCGCTCGGTGGTGCCGGACTGGGAGTGGTAGACGATCAGAAGCTGCTTGTCAGCCATGGCCGTCATGTTGGTGGAGTGCCCGTCTCGCTGCAAGTGGGGAATCGGCTACACTCGCGCCATGGCGGCGGAGGGGCTAAAGGCAACACTGGCGGCCCGCGCAGAGGCGGATCTCCCCGCACTCCTGGCGGAGGATCTCTCCGCCTGGCTGGACAAACTGGACGGCGAGCAGGACGACTTCGCCCGGCTCCTCTGCGCGGGCGGACACGAGGCCGACGCGGTACGCGTACTGGCCTCGAGTCTCTTCGTCCGCGGGGTGGTCGCGGGCGACTCCGCCGCTTTCACCGCGATGCTCCGGGACGGCGATCTGGGACGGGCCCGTCGGCCCGGAGAGATCCCGGCACTCGTCGAGGCCGCGGCGGACTCGGATGACGCGGCAGAGCTCTCACGGAATCTCCGCCGCCTGCGCCGTCGGGAGATGGCGCGCATCGCCTGGCGTGATCTCGCCGGCGCCGCCACGCTCGAGGAGACCCTGCACGAGCTGAGTGCCCTGGCCGACGCGGCCGTGCTCGCCGCCATACGACACGCCGCGTCCTCCATGCTGGAACGGCACGGGGAGGTCCGGGATGCCGCCGGGGAACCGTGCTCCCTGATCGCCATGGCCATGGGCAAGCTCGGCGGCCGGGAGCTGAATTTCTCCTCCGATATCGACCTGATATTCGTCTACCCGGACGCGGGTGAGAGCGACGGGGCGAAACCGCTGTCCGCACCCGAGTATTTCGGACGCATGGTGCGCCGGATCGTGTCGCTGCTGGGGGAAGTCACGGCGGACGGTTTCGTGTTCCGCGTGGACATCCGGCTGCGGCCCTTCGGCGAGAGTGGCCCGCCGGTGGTGAGCTTCTCCGCCATGGAGACCTACCTGCTGCAGCATGGCAGGGACTGGGAGCGCTATGCCTACATCAAGGCACGCCCGCTGGCGGATGCACGGGGCCTGCGCGCCTGGGAGGAACTGGCCGCGGACGTGCTGACGCCGTTCGTGTACCGGCGTTATCTCGACTACGGCGTTTTCGAGTCGCTGCGTTCGATGAAAGCCATGATCCGTACCGAAGTCGAACGCCGCGATATGCACGCCAACGTGAAACTCGGTCCCGGCGGCATCCGGGAGGTCGAATTCATCGTGCAGTCCTGGCAGCTGGTGCGGGGCGGCAGCGACCGGGCATTGCGCAGCCGTGAACTCGCCAGCGCTCTGACCGCGCTCGGCGAGCGGCGCTACATGCCGGCGGAGAGCGTCTGGCAGCTGCACGCGGCCTATCGTTTCCTGAGGCGTCTCGAGAACCGATTGCAGGAGTTCCGGGACCGTCAGACACACGATCTGCCGGACGATGAAATCGGCAGGGCACGGCTCGCGCTCGTGATGGAGCATGCGCACTGGGATTCCCTCGCCGAAGAGATCGAACGGGTACGCGCGCTCGTCAGCCGGCATTTCGAGGAAACCGTATTCCGTCCGGACGGGCAGGCGAGGGCGGAGCGGCCGGCACTGGAAGCGCTCTGGGAATCCGCCGCGCGGCACGACCTGTCGAGCGCGGTGGAGGAAGCCGGTTTCGTGGAGCCGGAAGCGCTGGCGGAGGAACTCGGCCGACTGCGGCGCGATATCGACGGCAAGAGACTCGACGATATCTCCCGCCAGCGACTCGACGAACTGATGCCCCCGCTCCTCGAATGCCTGAGGAGCGTCGAGCAGCCCGCGGAGACGCTGAATCGGCTGGGCGGCATCCTGAACGCCGTGCTCAGGCGCAGCGCATACCTCGCGCTCCTGCTGGAGAATCGGGCGACGCTCGCCCGTGTCGTGGAGCTCGTCTCGCGCAGCGCCTATCTGGCGACCGAACTCGCCGCCCACCCGCTGCTCTTGGACGAGCTGATCGACCCGCGTATTGCCGATCGGGAGCCGAGCCAGGCCGACCTGCAGGCGGAGTACGAGCATCGCCTGTCGGCGATCGGCGCCGCAGATTCGGAAGCCGCGGTGGAGGAACTGGCCCGCTTCCAGCGCGCCGCCACGTTCCGCGTGGCAGTCGCGGACTTCAGCGGTCGACTGCCGATCATGAAGGTCAGCGACCGGCTCACCGAGATCGCCGAGATCGTGGTGGCCAGCGCGTTGTCCCTGGCCTGGCGCGATCTGGTCGCCCGCCACGGCCGGCCCTGGTGTCGCGTCGACGGCGTCCGCCGCAGTGCCGGTTTCGCAGTCGTGGGCTATGGCAAGCTCGGCGGTATCGAACTCGGCTACGGCTCCGACCTGGATCTCGTCTTCGTGCACGACTCGGCGGGAGACGACCAGGAGACCGACGGAGAGAAACCGGTGGACAACACGGTCTTCTTCGGTCGACTGGCGAGGCGGCTCGTGCATTTCCTGACCGTGCAGACGGTCTCCGGCGCGCTCTATGAAGTGGACACTCGCCTGCGCCCGAGCGGTCGCTCCGGCCTGCTCGTGAGCTCGGTGGCCGCCCTGGAGCGTTATCAGCGGGAGGATGCCTGGACCTGGGAGCACCAGGCGCTGATCCGCACCCGGGCCGTAGCCGGCGATGCCCGGGTAAGGCGGGCGTTCGAGGCGCTGAGAGTCGACGTCCTCCGGGATGCCGTGCGACGGGACAGCCTGCGCGAGGACGTGATATCGATGCGAGAGCGTATGTGGCGCGAACTCTCATCGTCGGCGGAAGGCACCTTCGACATCAAGCGGGACCCCGGCGGCGTCGGCGACATCGAATTCATCGTCCAGTACCTGGTACTGGCGAACGCCCATCGCCATCGCTCGCTATTGCACTACACTGACAACATCCGCCAGCTGGGCGTGCTCGCGACCTGCGGTATCCTCGGCGAAGACGTCGCGCGGCGTCTCCAGGACATCTATCGGGCGTATCGCCGGCGTCTGCATCATCTCGCTCTGGACAACCAGAAAGCCACGGTGCCGGCGGCCGAGTTCGCCGACGAGGCTGCCGACGTGCGACACATCTGGCAGCAGACCTTCGGCTGAGGCCGTTGCTATAATGCCGAGCCCATTCCCCGCGGCGCCACGGAGGATTGCAGCGATGACGAGACCCGGCACCGTGGATCAGCATCTGATCCCGCCGAATGCCCGGCACCGCTACGAGGTGACGAGGGCCGACCTGCCGCTGTCCTGCCCGATGCCAGGCATGTCTCTCTGGAACTCTCACCCCAAGGTCTACCTGCCGGTAGAGCAGACCGGCGAAGCGAAGTGCCCCTATTGCGGCGCCGAGTACCTCCTGCGTGATGCGACCGAATCAGCCTGAGAGTCGGTGCGCCAGGCCGGGAGCCGGGGCATGATCATCGTCACCGGCGGGGCGGGTTTCATCGGCTCGAATCTGGTCCGTGGCCTGAACCGGGCGACCGGCGAGGACGTCCTCGTGGTGGATGACCTGACCGACGGCCACAAGTTCGTGAATCTCGCGGACCTCGACGTGGCCGACTACATGGACAAGCAGGAATTCCTGCGTCTGCTGGAATCCGGCGGTTGCAAGCGGCGCGTCTCGGCGGTCTTCCACCAGGGCGCCTGCTCCACGACGACGGAGTGGGACGGGCGCTACATGATGGACAACAACTACCGCTACTCGAGGGTGCTGCTGCACGATTGCCTGCGGCACAATACCCCGTTCATCTATGCCTCCTCCGCGGCCGTGTACGGGCGCGGTCCCGGATTCAGCGAGACGGCGGAGCACGAGCGTCCGCTGAATGTGTACGGCTATTCGAAGCTGCTGTTCGACAACTATGTCCGCCGCCTGCTGCCGGAAGCCGGAAGTCAGATCGTCGGGCTGCGCTATTTCAACGTCTATGGCCCGCGCGAGCAGCACAAGGGCGGCATGGCGAGTGTCGCCTGGCATTTCCACAACCAGGTGGCGGAGAGTGGCGAGGCGCGTCTGTTCGAGGGCAGCGAGGGCTATGCCGACGGCGAGCAGCGGCGGGACTTCGTCTACGTAGACGACATCGTCGGCCTGAACCTGTGGTTCCTGGAGCACCCCCAGGTCAGCGGCATCTTCAATGCCGGCACCGGTCGCGCCCAGACCTTCAACGACGTTGCGCGCGCCGTCATCGGCTGGCACGGCCGCGGCGAGATCCGGTACGTGCCGTTCCCGGACGGTCTGAAAGGGGCCTATCAGAGCTATACCGAGGCGGATCTGACCCGGCTCAGGGCAGCCGGTTACGGCGGGGAATTCCGTCCGGTCGAAGCCGGGGTCCCCGATTACCTCGCCCGTATCACGGAGGGTGACACTGGCTGAGATCGGTCCCGGCGACGCCACGCTTGTCGTCGGCCCGTCCTGGGTCGGCGACATGGTGATGGCTCAGTCCCTGTTGCGCCTGCTGTCCGGGCGGCGACCCGACACCCCCATCGACGTCCTCGCTCCCGGATGGTCACTGCCGATCATCGCGCGTATGCCCGAAGTGCGCGAGGCGATCGAGATGCCGGCCGGTCACGGCGAGTTGCGACTGGGGCTGCGCCGGCGCGTCGGTCGCTCGCTGCGCGGGCGCTACGCGCAGGCGATCGTGCTGCCGCGTTCCCTGAAATCCGCACTCGTGCCCTGGTTCGCCGGTATCCCGCAACGCACCGGATTCCGCGGTGAGCATCGCTACGGTCTCATCAACGACATGCGTCCCTTCGACCCGAAAGTGCTCGACCAGACGGTGAAGCGATTCGTAGCGCTGGGGCTCGCGCCGGACGAGCCGTTGCCCCGGGAACTGCCCCGGCCCGCACTGCGCGTCGACCGGGATCGTCAGACCAGCGCGCTGGATCGGCTGGGCCTCGATCCGGCGGCGGCGGCGGTGGCGTTCATGCCCGGCGCCGAGTACGGACCGGCAAAGTGCTGGCCGCTGGACTACTACGGCGAACTGGCTCGTCGGCTCGTCGACCGGGGCAACGAGGTCCGGGTGTTCGGGTCGGCCCGGGATGACGCGGCAGCCCGGGCGATCGCGCAGACCGCGCCGGTCGAGAATCTGTGCGGCCGCACGACGCTGGAAGAGGCCATCGACCTGCTGGCGGCCTGCCGGTACGCAGTGACCAACGACTCGGGGCTGATGCACGTCGCCGCGGCCGTCGGTCTGCCGCTGGTCGCGTTGTACGGGTCTTCCTCGCCCGCGTTCACGCCGCCGCTGACCGATCGAGCCGTCGTGCACTATCTCGGCATCGAGTGCAGCCCCTGTTTCCAGCGGGAATGCCCCCTCGGCCACTTCCGCTGCATGCGGGAAATCACGCCAGACCGGGTGTTCGACTCGCTGCCCGCCGCCTAGCTGCCGGCTGCCGCGCCGAATACCTCGTCGAGGCGCGCTTCCACGGCTTCCGGTCGTATGAGTCCCATGGCGGTCGGATCCCGCACCCGTCGTCCCCAGGCGATATCTTCCACGGCCTTGCCGAACTCCTGGCGGACCGCCTCCGGGTAGGCATTCACCACCAGATGACGGCTGAGATACGGTCCGGTCCGATCCGGGTTCGAAGTCGCATACAGGCCGATCACGGGCGTCGCCGCGGCCGTCGCCATGTGCGCGGGGCCCGAGTCGGGGCAGAGGACGACGGCGGCCCGGCGGATGAGTGCGTAGAGCTGCTTCAGTGTGGTTCGGCCTGTCAGGTCGAAGGGGCGGTGTCTCGCTGCTTCGCCGATCGCCGCCCCGTACTCACGTTCCAGCGCCGTCGGGCCGCCGGTGATGACGGTGGCGACGCCATGGCGTTCCGCCACGTAGTCGACGATGCGCGCGTAATTCGCCACGCTCCAGTTGCGGTAGTTGCGGGCGCGCTGCGAGCTGCAGGGGCTGAGCAACAACCAGGTCCGCCCGGCTTCCATGTGCTGCGCGGCGAATGCCTCGTCCGCCTCCGGAACCGGGATGTCCCAGCGCAGGTGCCGGTCGCCGACGCCCAGGTATTCAGCGAACCCGAACAGGGCGTCCATGGCGTGCTGGCGCGCCCGGTGCGGGATCCGTTCGTCGGAGACGAGCCACTGGAAGTCCCGCGCGCGTGGCCGGTCGAAGCCGATCCGTCTCGCCGCGGGTATGAGGCGGCTGACCGCATTGGCGCGCAGCGAGGCATGCATCATGAGCAACGCGTCGTAGCGCCGACCCGCCATACGCCGGCGCAGCGCCCGGAAGCCGCCGAGGCCGGCGGATTTGTCGAAGGTGATAAACTCGAAATCCCCGATATCCGCCATCAGGGCCGCCTCGGTGCGACCGATCACCCAGGTGATCGGGGTCTCCGGCCAGGCCGCCTTCAGCGTCCTCAGCACGGGCAGGGTGTGACAGGTGTCGCCGATCGCCGAGAGTCGGACGACGCAGAGCGAATCGGGCGGACTGCTGTCAGTGGGATTCGCCAATGCCTCGGAGCCGAGAAGAGTGGATGAGAGGATCCTGACCAGCGCGGACGGCGCCATCCTATACGATCCCCGTATCCTCAACCACTTCGATCCGTCCCGGTTGCAGGCCGACGGATGGCCGGTGCTCAGTGCCGCGCCCGACACGGCCGGACGCGGCGAGGTCCGTTTCGTGGAAGGCGACGAAGGCCGGTTCGTCCTGCGACATTATCACCGCGGTGGCCTCGTCGGCCGGGTGCTGGACGACCAGTTCCTGTGGCGGGGTGCCTCCGCCACGCGCCCGTTCCGCGAGTTCCGCCTGCTCGCCCGCCTGGCAGAGATGGGCCTGCCGGTGCCGGAACCGGCGGCCGCCGGCTACCGGCGCCGCGGACTGATCTATCGGGCAGACCTTCTGACGCGCCGGCTGGAGGGCGTACGATCGCTGGCAGGCGTGCTCGGGGATCGCCCGCTCGCTCCGGGGGAATGGGAGCGCATCGGCGCTACCATCCGGCGTTTCCACGACGCGGGCGTCTGTCATGCGGATCTCAACGCCCACAACATTCAACTGGGCGCGAATGGCGAGGTCTGGCTCCTGGATTTCGACCGGGGCCGCCTGCGCCCGCCGGGAAGCTGGCGGCGGGGCAACGTCGATCGATTGCGACGCTCGCTGGACAAGCTCGCCGGCACGGGCGGCGGATTGCACTTCGAGGAAACCGACTGGCAGTCTCTGCTCTCGGGATACGGCGATCGCTGACTCAGAGATCCTGGTAGGGCGACGGGTCCGTCTTGAAGCGGCGGTGGATCCAATAGTACTGATCGGGTACCAGGCGGGCATGCCGTTCGATCACGCGGTTGAGTCTCGCCGCATCGGCCGTGGCATCGCCGCTCGGGAAGTCCTCGAGCGGCGCCTCGATTCTCACCCGGTAACGGCCATCCGGTTCGCGGTACCCGATCACCGGGAGCACCCGGGCACCGCTGCGGGCCGTGAGTCGGGCCGGGCTGCCCGTCGTGGGCGCAGGCAGTCCGAAGAAAGGCGCGATGACCGGACGGCTGCCGGTCTGCGCCTGGTCCACGGCCATCCAGATCGTGCGATTCTCCGCCAGGGCGTCCAGTATGGCCCGGAGGTCGAATTTCGAGTACAGGCGCCCGACGGCGCGCCGCCTGCCGCGGCTGAGCTGCCGGTCGAGGCCCGGGAGGCCGAACGGCCGCTGGATACCGTCGTACTCGACCGCCAGGCCGAGCAGGCGGCAGGTCAGGTCCATTGTCGTGAAATGGCCGGCGACGAGGAGGGCGGGCCGACGCAGGCCCCGGGATTGCTGGAGATGCTCGAGGCCCTCGATGCGCGCCATCGGTTTCAGGCGATGATCGCTCGCCCACCAGGCCATGCCGATCTCCATGACCCCGATCCCGAGGGAGCGGAAATGGTCCCGCAGCAGCGTTTCCCTGTCCGTTTCGTCGAGTTCGGGGAAGCACAACTCGAGGTTGCGGCGGGCGATGCGCCGCCGCCGCCGGGCGATCCGGTAGGCAACGCCGCCGAGTGCCTTGCCGATCGCCTTCTGGACCGGCCAGGGGAGGTGCACGATGCCCCGCTGCACGAGCAGGGCGGCGCGGATCAGAAGGTCCCGGGAGACCGGCGCCGGCCGGCCGGACGACGGGTCGGTATCGGTCATCGGGAAAACCTTGCGCCGGGTACGAGCATTGCTGCGGAATTGTACCCTCCCCGGATGGTCATAACGGGGTCCAAGACTTGAATTACGGGTGGCGGACCCCATGATCCGTCAGTCACCGATTGCTCTGGAGTAGCGCGTATGAAAAGGATCCTGTTGTTCGTGGCAACCAACGTGGCCGTGCTGGCGGTCATCACCATCGTGTTCCGCGTACTGGGTCTGGAGAACATCATCTCCGAGACGGGCGGACTCAACCTCACGTCGCTGCTCGTTTTCTCGGCGGTAATCGGATTCGGCGGTTCCCTGATTTCCCTCGCTATCTCCAAGAAGGTGGCGATCATGACCACCGGGGCGAAGGTCATCGGACAGCCCGCCAGCGCGGTCGAGTCGTGGCTGGTGAATACCGTGCAGGCGCAGGCGACGCGTGCCGGCATAGGCATGCCGGATGTGGCCGTCTACGATGCGCCGGAAGTGAACGCATTCGCGACCGGCATGAGTCGCAACAAGGCGCTCGTCGCCGTCAGCTCGGGCCTGCTCAGCAAGATGGATCGGACCGAGGCGGAAGCCGTGCTGGCGCACGAGGTCTCGCACATCGCCAACGGCGACATGGTGACCATGACGCTGCTGCAGGGCGTGCTGAACACGTTCGTGATCTTCCTCTCGCGCGTGGTCGGTTTCTTCGTCGACCGGGTCGTCTTCCGGAACGAGCACGGGGCCGGCATCGGCTTCTTCCTGACCAGCCTCGTCGCCCAGATCCTCTTCGGCATCCTGGCGACCATCATCGTGCACTGGTTCTCGCGCCGGCGGGAATTCCGCGCGGATGCCGGTGGTGCCGACCTGGCGGGCCGGGCCAAGATGATCGCGGCTCTGGAGAAGCTGCGCGCGACCTATGAACCGAGCGAATTGCCGCGGCAACTGTCCGCATTCGGGATTTCGGGGCTGGGCGCCGAGGGTCTTCGCAAGCTCTTCATGACCCATCCGCCGCTGCAGGACCGTATCGCGGCCCTGAAAGAGGCACGCGTCTAGGAAGGCAAAGGCTTTCTTGAGAGCCGGAGGGAGTCTGACCGCGGATTCCCGGGACGGCCGGGGTTCCCCGGCCGTCCCCGAGTCCCCGGCGGCGGCGCCGGTCTACTCTTCTTCTTCGTCGGTCTCTTGTGCGGGGTCGACGCTCCGGGCGGCAGGCCGCTCCGCGGCATCCGCGACGGCCGCCTCTCCGGCCGGCCCTCGATCCCGTCCCGTGACGTCCTCGCCGTCGTCTCCGTCGTCTCCCTCGTCCGCCGCCGACGGGTCGGCCTCGGCGGTCTGCGGCTCCGGTCGCGGCAGGCCGATATGGAATGCGGCATAGCCCGGCATGACGACCTGGTTGAGCGCCATGCCGATGACGCGACCGTCCGTGGGCGCATAGACGTTCGTGCGCGCGTTGGTGATGGGGTCGGTGATGGTCCCGAGCAGATCGCCCGCCCGCACCCGACGGCCGAGATCGACCTCCGAGAGCAGGATGCCGCCCCGATTGGCGCGCACCCAGGTCGATCGGTAATAGACGGGCTCGGGATCTCCCCACAGACTGACCTTGCGCACCATGCCGAGGGTATTCAGGAGCGTCTCGATCCCCTTCACGCCGTGATTCACTTCCGCTATCTCGAGACGCGAAGGGCCGCCGGCTTCCAGTGTCACGGTCGGGACCCCCGCGTCGGTTGCCGCCCGTCGCAGGGTACCCTCGGCCGGCACGCTGTTGATGATCACAGTCGCTCCGAAGCCCTGGGTCAGGGTCACGACGCCGGGATCACGCAGATCCGCCCTGAGCTGAGGCAGGTTGGCGCGATCGAAGGAGCCCGTGTGCAGGTCGACCAGCGCGTCGCAGTGGCGGACGATGCTCGTGAAGAATGAGTGGGCAATGCGCGAGGCGGCGCTGCCGTCCGGATTACCGGGAAAATAGCGGTTCAGGTCCCGCCGGTCCGGCAGGTAGCGGGAGCCGCGACGGAACGCCTGCAGGTTCACGATCGGGACACCGATGACGGCCCCCGAGAGCTTTTGCGGATCCAGATCGTGCATCACCCGGCGTACCATCTCGATCCCGTTCAGCTCGTCGCCGTGGACCGCGGCGCTCAGGCAGAGCACGGGTCCGCCATAGCGCCCGTTCATCACGAGCACGGGTGTGTCCACGGGGATACCCTCGAACAGTTCCGTCGCGGACCAGCTCAGTCGTTGGTAGCTGCCCGGTGGCACCGTCCTGCCGAGGAGTTCGAGCGGTCTCGGATCCGCCTTTTTCGCTTCGTCCCACTCCAGGGGTTCGAGGGCGGTGAGCGGTCGGTCGTCCGCCGTCGATGCCGGCCGATCGGCGGCATCGCCGGTCTTTTTTCCATCTCCGTCCGCGCGCGCCTCGATCGGGTTGTCGACGACTTCTTCGGTCGCGCCGATGCCCGGAGCGGCGCGCGCCGTCGTCAATGCAGAGGCGAACGACAGCAGGACCGCCGCGATGGCGACCGTGAGCGCGTGCACCCTGTTTTCATGCGCTGTGATCATCCCTGTGTGCTCTGCCCTGCGTATGGCGATCGACCCCGCCCGCGCGGAAGCCCGGCGAGGCTTCGATGTGGCCGGTAAACTACATGAAAATTACTTGAAAATCTGTGATCTGTTGTTGTACATCTCGAATTTACCTCAAATCGGTGCCCGGGAGACAATCCGGCATGACCTCATTCTGGCGGCTGCTGCCGGCGCTCGCATTCCTCGCCGCCGTCGCTGCCGTGATCGTGACGGTCGAGGACGGGGGCCCGCACGTGCCGATGAATCTCCTGCCGGTCCTGCTGACCGGCGTGTTGCTGGTGCTCGCTCTGGCGAAGGCCGGCTGGCAATGGCGGAGGCCGCGTTGGCGCTACCTGCTTGGCGCGTTCGGCTTCGCGGTGCCGGCGATCGGGCTGTCGCTTTATCTGCATCTCGGCCTGGCACTGGACTGGGGCGGGATGGCCAGTCGTGCCCGGACCCCGGACCTGCTGTTCCGGTTCCTGCCCTGGTATACGACAGGGGCTGGAGCGATCGGCTTCGCCATTGGCTGGATCATCGGGCGGAACATCGATCAGGAATGAGACGCCGTTGTGTGTGCGGCACAGAGGTCTTAGCATAGGTTGTCGTCGTGAGAGACGGCAGAGGAAATGCGTGTAGTGAACCGACCAGAGGCACAGGCATACCAGCAGATGACGGCGGTGCTGAGCCTGGTGATCGCCGCGATCGCCGCCTGGCCATACGGGGCCTGGGCCAGTCTGGAGGTCGCTGACAAAGTCGTCGTCGAGAAATCCGACCGCAAGCTCTACCTGGTCAAAGGCGAACGCATACTCGCGGCCTACGACATTTTCCTCGGCATGGAACCCGAAGGACACAAGGAACAGGAGGGGGACTCCCGCACCCCGGAAGGCCTCTACTATCTCGATGCGCGCAACGAGGACAGCGACTTCTTCCTGTCGATTCGTATCTCTTACCCGAACGGCAGTGACCGGCAGCGGGCCCGGCGCCGGGGCGTGGATCCTGGCGGCCAGATCATGATCCACGGTTATCCCAACGAGCCGAAGTACACACCGGAGTTCTACCGCAGTGCCGACTGGACCGACGGCTGTATCGCGGTGTCCAACGCGGCGATGGTGGACATCTGGCTCATGACGCGCGAGAACACGCCGATCGAGATCCGCCCCTGAGGCCGTGCTCGCCGCGCGACGACGTGGCGGCCCGCAGCCCATACCCCGAACAGGCACCGACCATGGATATCGAAGTCTCCCCCGAGGGCAGCCTCGAACTCCTGTCCCAGGAGGAAGTCAACCGGCTGCGCAATCGAGGCGAGGGCGGTCTGTACGGCCTGCTGAGGCGTTGTGCACTCGCGGTCCTGACATCCGGTTCCATGACGGACGACACCCGGGAGCTGCTCGCGCGCTACCGGGACTTCGAGATCGGCATCATCCAGCAGGACAGAGGCGTACGCCTGGCCCTGCGCAATGCGCCCGATTCCGCCTTCGTCGACGGCCGCATGATCCGGGGTATCCGCGAACTGCTGTTCGCGGTACTCCGGGACGTGGTGTTCGTCGACAACGAGCTGCGCGAGGGCGGCCAGTTCGATCTCGCATCGTCCGAATCGATCACGAACGCCGTCTTCCACGTGCTGCGCAATGCCCGCATCGTGCGAGCGCCCGCCGACACCGACGTGATCGTCTGCTGGGGCGGCCACGCGATCAGCCGCGAGGAATACGACTACACGAAGACCGTAGGCTACGAGCTCGGCCTGCGCGGCCTGCAGGTGTGCACAGGATGCGGTCCGGGGGCCATGAAGGGGCCGATGAAAGGGGCGACCATCGGCCATTCGAAGCAGCGCATCCGTGACGGGCGCTATATCGGTATCACCGAACCGGGCATCATCGCCGCCGAGTCGCCGAATCCCATCGTCAATGAACTCGTGATCATGCCGGACATGGAGAAGCGGCTGGAGGCCTTCGTGCGGGTCGGCCACGGATTCGTCGTCTTCCCCGGCGGTGTCGGCACCGCGGAGGAGATCCTCTTCATCCTCGGCGTCCTGCTGCACCCGGATAATGCCCAGACGCCCTTCCCCCTGGTGTTCACGGGTCCGGCGGGCAGCGAGGACTATTTCCGGCGCATCGACGAGTTCGTCGCGGCCACCCTCGGCGAGGGCGCCCGGCGTCGCTACCAGATCCTGATCGACGATCCCGTGACCGTCGCCCGCACCATCCAGTCCGGGCTCGCCGACGTGCGTGAGTTCCGCCAGCGTCACAGCGATGCCTACTACTACAACTGGCGATTGCACATCGATCCGGACTTCCAGAGGCCATTCCACGCCACCCACGAATCCATGGCGGCGCTGGCGCTGCATCCTGACCAGTCTCCCCACGAACTCGCAGTCAATCTGCGTCGCGCATTCTCCGGCATCGTGTCGGGCAATGTGCGCGAAGACACGATACGGGCGATCGAGGAACAGGGGCCGTTCCGGATCCGGGCTTCCGGTCAGATCATGCCGCTGCTGGACGAACTCCTGCGCGGCTTCGTCGCCCAGGGAAGGATGAAACTCTCGGGCAGCTACAGCCCGTGCTACGAGGTTGTCGGCTGACCGCGTGCGGCCCGTCGCGCGGTCTTTCCCTAATCCAGGGCGTTAAGTCAAAAGGCTCGCATGCATGCGGCCCGCAGCCCTCACTTACGTCAAATAGACGCGTTGAACATGCTGATTTGACTGAGTTTTTACCGCATTGCACTGTGATCCAGTTCCTGGCTGCCCGAGGCGCGGGTGCGTAATGTTCGCTAATCGAACGGGAGCGGGATCTGCCATGCCTGACGACAAGGAAATCCGGTGGGCCGAAGGCCATGATGCCGACGACACGGAACGGGACCGCGACGGGCCCGTCACCGACGACGAGAGCGAGCGGGACGGCCGGGCCTGGGAGGCCTATCGCAGATGGCTTTCTCACCGCAGCGAGAAGCGCCGGAATCGCGGTACTCTCGATCCCTCGCTCTACACGTGGAAGGGCTACCGCAACTGGACCGAAGAAGTGAAACGGAACTGGAGCGATCGCCACCAGGACGATCACGACGAGAAGTGAGCGCGGGGGCGCCGGTGGCGTCGACAAGACCGATAGAATCTGCCCACCTGAAAGATCATGTCCAAACCGAAGACCGGCACGGGAGATCAGCTCGCGCTTCTCAAGAATGCCGAAACCAGAGAACGCTGGCGTTGGGTGCACGAGGCCATCGGCCATGCCAAGGAGGCCACGAAGGCCGCCATGCTCGAGGCCGATCCCCCGCCACGCGATGATCGGCCGATGCTGAGGCGTGTTCGCTGACTCGAATACCACCGCCGTTAACCAATTTTATGGCCAATTTCACACTCCTGGCGGCGCGAACGCGCTAGACTTACGCTATACAGGGAACCGATCCGGACGGATGCGACGTGGAGAGACTGCTTCAGTATCTCGATGAACTGGACGATTTCGTCTGGTCGATGCCACTGCTCTGGGAGCAGGTACGGCGGCTGCTGGCCCGTCTGATCGCTCTGATCGGCGGCATCCTGCTCGGCGCCACCGTGGCGCTGGCCACCGTCACCATGCCGCTCCTCGCAGGCGCATTGCTGCTTGCCGGTATCGTCGCCCTCCTCGGCCTCGCCGCGCGGCAGCCCACCGGCCGCTGGACGACGCGACACTCCTGACCGTCCGCGTGAATGTAGCGCCGGCGGCTTGATTTCGGCGCGCCCGGCCTCATTCTCAAACCCTCTGAAGGTCGTTCCGGGCCACGACGTCGAACGTCGATGGCCGGAGCCGGCGTATCTGATTCGGGAGGGGACTGACGGGCATGGCAGAGACGACGAGCCGGGAGACACTGGGCTTCCAGGCGGAGGTGAAGCAGCTCCTCCACCTGATGATTCACTCGCTGTACAGCAATCGGGAGATCTTCCTGCGCGAGCTGATCTCGAACGCCTCCGACGCGGCGGACAAACTCCGCTTCGAGGCGCTGGGAGAAGCCGAACTGATGGAGGATCAGCCGGAACTCGGTATCGACGTGGACTTCGACGCCGATAACGGCACGGTCACCGTCACCGACAACGGCATCGGGATGAGCCGGGAGGAGGTGATCACCAACCTGGGCACGATCGCGCGATCCGGCACGGCCGAATTCCTGAAGTCGCTGACCGGGGACACGCGCAAGGACGCCCGACTGATCGGTCAGTTCGGCGTGGGGTTCTATTCCTCGTTCATCGTCGCCGAGCGCGTCGAGGTGCACACACGCCGGGCGGGCTGCCCGGCGGAATCGGGCACCCGCTGGGAGTCCGATGGTCAGGGTGAATTCACCATCGAGAGCGAGACGATCCCCGAGCGCGGCACCCGGGTCGTGTTGCATCTGCGCGAGGATGCCCGCGAATTCGCGTCCGCGGAACGGCTGCGCCATCTGATCCTCCGCTACTCCGATCACATCGCCTTCCCGGTCACACTGCCCGGGGACGGCGAGCGGGAGACGGTGAACGCCGCGACGGCGTTGTGGACGCGGCCGCGCAACGAAATCACCGATGAGGAGTACCGGGAGTTCTACAAGCACCTCACCCACGACTTCGCGGATCCGCTCGCCTGGACCCACAACCACGTGGAGGGCAAACGTCAGTATACGAGCCTGCTCTACATTCCCGGCCACGCGCCGTTCGACCTGTGGAACCGGGAGTCGCCCCGTGGACTCAAGCTCTACGTCCAGCGGGTCTTCATCATGGACGACGCGGAGCAGTTCCTGCCGCTCTACCTCAGGTTCGTCCGCGGGGTCATCGACACTGCCGACCTGCCGCTGAACGTTTCACGCGAGCTTCTGCAGTCCCACCCCTCGCTGGATGCGCTGCGCAGCGCACTCACCCGTCGTGCGCTGGAGCTCATCGAGAAGACCGCGACCGAGGAGCCGGAGACTTACCAGACCATATGGAACGAATTCGGCGAAGTACTGAAGGAGGGGATCGGGGAAGACCCGGCGAACGCAGAGCGCATCGCCACCCTGCTCAGGTTCACCACCACCGCGGCAGAGGGCTCGGCCCAGGATCAGTCGCTGGACGACTACCTCGGCCGCTTGCAGACGGATCAGGACGCGATCTACTACATCGTGGCGGACAGCCTCGAGACAGCACGCGCTGCGCCACAGCTCGAAGTGTTCCGCGAGCGCGGTATCGAGGTGCTCCTGCTGCACGACCGACTGGACGAGTGGATGATCGGCCAGTTGCCCGAATACCAAGGCAAGCCCCTGCGAGACGTCGCGCGGGGAACGGCTGACCTGCCGGGCGGGCAGAGCGACCCCGGTCAGGAGGCACTGGATGAGGAGCACAAACCGCTCCTGAAGAAATTGCGCCGGCTGCTGAAGGACCAGGTGGAGACCGTCCAGGTGAGTCGGCGTCTGGTGGATTCGCCGGCGTGCCTGATACTCTCGGAGCACGACGTGGGGCGGCAGATGCGCCAGCTGTTGGAGGCGGCGGGCCAGAAGCTGCCGGAATCGAAACCGATATTCGAGATCAATCCCCGGCACCCCCTGGTGGCGAGACTCGCCGCGGAGGGCGACGAAGGGCGCTTCGGGGATCTGGCCAGGGTGCTGCTGGATCAGGCCAGGCTGGCCGAAGGCGGTGCACTGGAGGACCCGGCCGCCTACGTCCGACGGATGAATCGGCTGCTGCTGGAGCTGGCCGGCGCGGGTGAGCCCACGGAGGGACAGACAGATACCCTGGTGGAAGAGGACGCAGATCGATGAGCGACGAACGGGACGAACTCCGCCGGCGGCTGGGTGACGATGCCTGGCGCGTGACCCAGTGCAGTGGCACGGAGCCTGCCTTCACGGGTCGCTATGTCGACCACAAGGCCGATGGGACCTACGCCTGTGTCGTCTGCGGCACCGAGCTGTTCAGCTCGAAGAACAAGTACGACTCCGGTTCCGGCTGGCCGAGTTTCTGGCTGCCACTGGCCGGCGACCGCGTGCGCACCGAACGCGACACGAGCCACGGCATGGTCCGCGACGAAGTGCTCTGCGCCAATTGCGGGGCCCATCTGGGACATGTTTTCCCCGACGGTCCCGAGCCCACGGGTCTCAGGTACTGCATCAATTCGTGTGCGCTGGCCTTCGAGGACGGCGACGACAAACGATGACGCGCAGCCGTACCGGAGAGCCCGGCGCACGCCGCGGCGGAGCGCGCTGACGAATGGTGCGGCTCCTCGGCTCGTTCGTGGCTGCCTGCGTCGTCGTCGGCGTCATGCTCCTGATAGCGGTCGAACTCTGGGGCGGCTTCGACCGGGCCACGGGTTCGGACGAGCCGCCCCTGGAAGCCCGGCCGCTGGATCTGCTGGTCGGCTACGACAGTCTGGACGTGGCGGAACTGTTCGGCGAACCGCGCCGCCAGTTGCCCGAACTCGAGCCGCCGCCACCGCCACTGCAGGCCCCTCCCGTTCCGGGCAAGCGGGGAGTGCAGGGCTTCGTGCAAGTGGAGGTCGACGTCGATGCGCGCGGTCGCGTGGTCGACGCCCGTGTGCTCGATGCGGCACCGGCGGGAGTCTACGAGAGCGAGGCGCTCTCCCGGGTACGCAGCCAGCGCTTCCCGGTCGGCCAGCCGGGCACCCGCATCCGTATCGTCGACTTCTCGGTGGAGCGGCCGGAAAGCCCCTGAGGCACGGCTCAGCCGACCCGCGGATTGAGCGTGTAGGTACCGATGACGCGCGATTCGGCGAGGACGTGACCCTCCAGCGCCTTCAGCACATCCTGGCCCGTGAATTTGCCGTCGACGGGTACGCTTTCCAGGTCCGTCGCGTAGAGCACGAAGTGATAGTGGTGCAGCAGTTCGTCGTTCCACGGCGGGCAGGGACCGTCATAGCCGAAATACTCTCCGGCCATTTCCGGATCGCCGGACATGAATCCCGTGTAGTCGTTCAGTCCCTGTCGCGCCCCGTCCGGGCCCGCGGGATCCTTCTTGCCCTGCGCCGTGACGCCGTCCGAGCACGAACCGGCGGGGATGCCGGTGATATGGGCCGGTATGTCGACCATGACCCAGTGGTAGAAATCGACCCGGGGGAGACCCGCCGGGATGGTGCGTCCTTCCTGATTCACGTCGTCGGCCTTGCTGGGGACATCGACATCCACGCAGATCAGTGCCAGTGAACGGGTGCCCTCCGGCAGGTTCGCCCAGGTGAAATCCGGATTGCGGTTGGCCCCGAGCGTCATGTGGCCTTCCTCCGCGGGATTGCCGAAGCAGAATTCGTCCGGGATACGTTCGCCGTCCCGGAAAGCGCTCGTCGTCAGATTCATGTCTCCGTCCTCCCCAGCCAGGTTGCCGTGCCGGCGTCGCGCCGGCCTTCGCGGATCAGTCCGCGTGCCTGTTCCACCCAGCGATCGCGCTCGATCCGACCCGGGAAATCCTTCAACGCCGCCTCGACCTCTCGGATCTCCTCCGGTCCGAAATCCGCGATCTGCTGCAGCCGATCGATACCCATGTCGTTCAGCAGTCGTTCCAGCACCGGCCCGATACCCCGGATGCGTTTGAGATCGTCCCGACCGCGGCCGGATACTCGCCGTGCCTCCGCGATCCTGCCGTTATCCGTCGGCGCATCGCTCGAGGGTGCCATGCGCGTGCGCAGTGCCTCTTCGAGCTGGTGCGTCCGCTCCGTCTGTGTCTCCAGCGCCTGCAGCGCCTCGCTGGCTTCCATTGCCTTGTCCCGATAGCGCTGGACCAGCGGCGGGACCCGTTCCTTCCAGCTCTCCAGTTCGCGGCTGAGCGCGAAGATCTTCTCGTCCTTGGCTTTCGAGGTCGCCATCAGTTCACGACTGTGTTCGAGCAGCTTCTGGAGCTGCTGATGCAATTCGTCCCGCTTGCGATTCGTGGACGCAAGGGCCATGTGGCAGTCGGTCAGCTCGGCGCCGGCATGGTCTGCTCCGCGCGCGGCCTCGGTCATTTCTTCCTCGGTCCGCGCGAGTCGGCGCAAGGCATCCCGTTCGGCGCGGCGGGCGGCATCGACACGGGTCGTCAACTTGCCGACCTGCTTTTCGAGCCGTGCCCTCGCGAGTTCCTCTACCTCGAGTTTCTCCTGCCAGTAGGCCGCCAGGCCCAGGCGCTGCCGGCGGCAGCGACCGAAGTGTGCCAACCAGCCGATCGCGCCACCGAGCAGTGCGGCGAGCAGGCCCAGTCCGATGAAAACGGCGATATTTCCTGACATGATCGATCGACTCTCCCCGGATTGCGGCCCCTCAGGACGCCTTGCGCAGGTGTTCCATGTCGTCGAGCACCTCTTCGATACGGGCGACCGCCCAGGAGAGCTGCTCACGGTCGATGGACAGCGGCGGCGCCAGGCGCACCACCGTCTCGTGCGTCTCTTTGGTCAGTATGCCCTTCTCCATGAGTCGCAGACACACTTCGCGGGCGCTGCCCCGTGCCGGGTCTATCTCGAGCCCGACGAACAGCCCGGAGCCGCGTACGTCGCGTATCAGCGGGCTCTCGATGCGCCGGAGCGAATCGATCAGGAACTCGCCCATCTCGGCGCTACGCGCGGTAAGGTCTTCCTCGACGATGATGTTCAGTGCCTCCAGCGCGACCGCTGCTGCCAGCGGGTTACCGCCGAAGGTACTACCGTGGTCGCCCGGCTGAAAGACTTCCATGACGTCGCGGCGCGCGAGGAACATCGATACCGGCAGGATGCCGCCGCCGAGCGCCTTCCCGAGGATTAGACCGTCCGGCACGACGCCCTCGTGATCGGAGGCGAGAAAACGCCCCGTACGACCCAGCCCGGTCTGTATCTCGTCGCAGATCAGCAGCACGTTGTGGCGGCGGCAGATATCCTGGCAGGCCGCCAGGTAGCCCGGCGGCGGGATCACGATCCCTCCCTCACCCTGCATCGGTTCGACCAGGAATGCGGCCGTGTTCCGCGTGATCGACGCCTCGAGGGCTTCTGCGTCACCGAAGTCCACCAGCCGGAATCCCGGCGCGAACGGTCCGAAGCCTTCGCGATACGATTCCTCGCTGGACATGCCGACGATGGTGATCGTGCGGCCGTGGAAATTGTTCCGACAGGCGATGATCTCCGCCGTGTCCTTTTCGACCCCTTTGACCGTATATGCCCACTTCCTCGCGGCCTTCAGTGCCGTCTCTACTGCCTCGGCACCGGTGTTCATCGGCAATGCCCGGTCCTGTCCCGTCAGGTCGCAGATACGCTTCAGGAAAGGCCCCAGCCGGTCGCTGTGGAACGCCCGCGAGACGATACTCAGCTCGCCGGCCTGGCGGGTGAGCACTTCGACCAGGCGAGGGTGCGCATGGCCGTGGCTGACCGCCGAATAGGCGCTCATCATGTCCAGGTAGCGACGCCCCTCGTCGTCCCAGACGTAGACACCCTCACCGCGCCGCAGCACCACCGGCAGGGGGTGATAATTCTGCGCGCAATAAGCGTTCTCGAGTTCGATCCTGGAATTGGCCAACGCTACGCTCCGCTGGCCGGAAACGCTGACGTTTCCCGGCCGGTTTGTTCTTATAATTCCCTAATCTTACGGTAAATGCCCGGTCCCCGGCCAGAACGGCGCACGGGTGACCCGTGTCCGGTGGAATACCGGGGTTGTTGCGACCCGCGGGTACGGCCGTTACCGTACTGCGCTGTCTCCTGGCGAGCGCACCGATGCCCGAAGATCACTTGGTTCTCGTTATCGTAGGTGTCGTCGCGCTGGGCGTGGCGGCCCAGTGGGTGGCCTGGCGCCTGCGACTGCCCGCGATCGTCCTGCTGGCCGGTTCCGGCATCGTGGTGGGCCCCGTCCTCGGCCTGATCGATCCGTCCGAACAGCTCGGCGAGCTCCTGCGCCCTGTCATCAGTCTCTGTGTCGCCATCATCCTGTTCGAGGGGGGGCTCAGTCTGCGGCTGGCGGAGCTGAAGGAGGCGGCCCGCGGCGTACAGCGCCTGGTCTACCTGGGCGCGCCACTGGGCTGGGCGCTGTCGAGTCTCTGCGCCCACTACATCGGGGGGCTCGACTGGCCGGTGTCGCTCGTGTTCGGCGCGATCATGGTGGTCACCGGTCCCACGGTGATCATGCCGCTCCTGCGTCAGAGTGCATTGAACCGCAGGACGGCGAGCTACCTGAAGTGGGAGGGCATCGTCAATGACCCCATCGGGGCGCTGCTCGCGGTGCTGGTGTTCCAGTTCTTCGTGTTCCGCGGTGAGGGCAGCGGCTGGGAGGAAGTGATCCAGGGCCTCGGCCTCGCCATCGCTTCCGGCCTGATCTTCGGCGGGCTCGGCGGCTGGCTGACCGGCCGTGCATTCCGCGCGGGCCTGGTGCCGGAATATCTGAAGAGCCCGGTGATGCTGGGGCTGGTGCTCGTGGTGTACGAGATCTCGAACCTCATGCAGCACGAAGCCGGTCTGCTCGCCGTGACGATCATGGGCATCGTCGTCGCCAATATGAATCTGCCCGGCATCGGCGACATGAAACGCTTCAAGGAATACATCACGATCATGCTGGTGTCGGTCGTATTCGTGCTGCTCACGGCCGATCTGAACATCGCCTCGCTCACCTCGATCGGCTGGCGCGGCGCGGCGCTGATCGCCGCCATCATGCTGCTTGCAAGGCCCGCCGCGATCCTGCTGGCGACGTTCAATGCGGACATGCAGTGGCGCGAGCGTGTCCTGCTCGCGTGGATCGCCCCCCGTGGCATCGTCGCCGCCGCTACCGCCGGTGTGATGGGGCCGCGGCTGGCGGACGCGGGCTACGCGGATGCGGAGGTGCTGCTGCCCCTCGTATTCGCCGTGATATTCGCGACGGTGTTCGCGCACGGTCTGTCGCTGAACTGGCTCGCCAACCGCCTGGGACTGTCGTCGCGGCATCGGGACAGTGTGGTGATCGTGGGTGCGTCGCCCTGGACCATCGAACTCGCCCGCACCCTGCAGGAGCTGAAGGTGAACGTGCTGGTGGCCGATTCCTCCTGGCACAATCTGCGCGGCGCGCGACTGGCCGGTGTGCCCGTCTTCTACGGTGACATCCTGTCCGAGTTCGCCGAAGAGTCGGTGGAACTCGCTCACGTACGCATCGTACTCGCGGCGACCAGTAATGATGCTTACAACGCACTGGTATGCACCCAGCTCGCGCCCGAGGTCGGCCAGCGTAACGTGTTCCAGCTGCCCATGGGCGCGGCGGCAGAGGACGATCCGAAAGTGATCGCGCGCCCCCGGCGCGGTAACGTCGCCTTCGACAAGGCCGCGGTCTTCGAACGCCTGTGGCGTCTGTACGTGCGCGGCTGGTCGTTCTACAAGACCAAGCTGTCGGACAACTACAGCTACAGCGATTTTCTCAGCGAGCGGCCCGAAGAGGCGATGCAGGTCATGCTGATCGAGCAGGACGGGGACGTGGATGTCTTCTCGCTGCAGCACGAGCTGGAACCGAAGGCGGGCGATACGATCGTCTATTTCGCGCCGGGACGATCGAAGCAGGGCGCAGCCGAAGGCGAGGCCGATGCGCAAACTGCCGCGGCGTAAGGAAGCACGCATCCGCGGGCCGGCCGGGGAACTCGAGGCGCTCGTCGAGTTGCCGGCAGAGGCCGAACCGACGGGATTCGGCGTCGCCTGCCATCCGCATCCCCTGCATGGCGGCACCATGGAGAACAAGGTCGTGCACACGCTGTGCCGGAGTTTCACCGAGCTCGGCAGGGCGGCCGTGCGCTTCAACTTCCGCGGTGCGGGCACCAGCGAAGGGGTTTACGACGAAGGCCGCGGCGAGACAGACGATGCGCTGGCCGCCGTCGCCTGGGCACGGGATCAGTTCGGGGGCGACGCCTGGCTCGCCGGTTTCTCTTTCGGTGCGGCCGTGGCACTGCACGCAGCCGCACGCGAAGCGCCCGCACGCCTGATCACTGTGGCACCGCCGGTGGGCCGTCTGCCGGTCGCCACCGAGACTCAGCCGGACTGTCCATGGCTTATCGTCCAGGGCGCCGACGACGAGCTCGTCGATGCGGACGCCGTCGTGGCGTGGGTGAACGAACTCGCCCCGGGGCCGGAACTCCTGCTCCTGCCCGGGGTCGACCATTTTTTCCATGGCAAACTCACCGTACTCCGCGAGCAGCTGCTCGACTGGCTGCGCTCCGGCGGCGCGGATCAGGACTGACCATGCTCGGACGACTGCAGCGAAAACTCGAATCCCTGCTGGACAACGCGTCCCCTGATCACACCGAAGAAGACGAGCGGGAGGCCATACGGCTGGCCGCCGCGGCGCTGCTCGTCGAGGTGGCTCGCGCGGATTTCGACTTCGACGCGGAGGAGGAACTCGCGCTGGAGGCGCTGCTCCGACGCCACTACGGCCTCAGCGAGGAAGAAGCGGCGCTGCTCCGTGCCGAGGCGAACGAGCGCGTGGAGCGCTCTGTCTCGCTGTTCGAATTCACGCGCACACTCCACGAGCGTCTGAACGAGCAACAGAAATCCGAACTGATGGGACGGCTGTGGACCGTGGCCTTCGCCGACGGGCGGCTCGACAAGTACGAAGACGCCATGGTGCACAAGATCGGGGAGCTGCTCTACGTCCCGCGATCGGAAGTCATACGTCGCAAGCTCCTGGCGCGCCCTGACGAGCAATAAAAAAAGCCGGGCGATGCCCGGCTTTCCGTCGTTCGGTGGGCGTGGCTCAGACCATGTCTTTCAGGCCCTTCAGCGCCGATACCTTCACGGTCTTGCTGGCCGGCTTCGCCTTGAACATCATCTCTTCTCCGGTGAACGGATTGATGCCCTTGCGGGCCTTGACGGCCGGCTTCTTGACGACACGCATTTTCAGCAGGCCCGGCAGCGTGAAGGTCCCGGGAGCACCGCGTGCGCCGAGGTTCTTCTTGATGAGCCCCGACAGTGAATCGAACACCGCCGCGACGTCCTTGCGGGTCAGGCCGGTGTCTTCCGAGATGTGTTTGAAGATCTCCGACTTCGTCGGTGCCTTCTTGGCCGCGCGGGCGGCCTTCTTCTTTGCTGCCATTAATCAACTCCTGAGTGGAACGAGAAATCCGGATATGCCCGGTTCGATACGGCGCGCACGTTAGCATAACTTGTCCCGTTGGGACAGATCGAGAGCTGCATTCTGCAGGGTTTTTTTCGGGGTTTCGTCAATCCGTGAAGAACTGGCGCCGGAATTTCACCGTGCTGGGCCGGCTCGCTCCCGGGGGGCGGACGGTGATGTCGAATACGAGCGTCTCCCGATGGGCGACAGGGACCTCCCCGATGTAATAGATCGCATTGCCGTCCTGAACCTTGCGCATCGCGATGCTCTTGGTCTGTCCGGTGAGGTTCGCCGCGGCAACGTCAACCGTGCCCTCCACCGTCCTGCCGGTCCCCTTCTCGACCAGGCTCACGTTCAGCATTGCCCGGTTCTTCGACCGCACGATGCCGGTACTCTGGGCCACCTGGGGCGTCAGTTGGTCCGTCGTCATGGCGTTGTAGTGGACCATGTAGTCGCCGACGTCCGCCGAGGTAGCGTTGGACGGTGCGGCATTGGGGATATCCCGTTCCTGCTCGGTACCGCCACCGCAGGCAGCAGCCAGCGCGACCAATGGCAGCAGGATTCTGATGGACTTCATGGGCATCTTCCTGTCGCGAACGATGTCGATGAGCCTACTATAAACCATCGCGCGGACGGCACCCGAATGCCGGCGGCAGCTCGCTGACGCCGGCTATGGCGAGCACTTTGTCGCGGCTGTGGGCGCCCTGCCGTATCGTGACCCGCGAGGGAGCAACCCCGCAGGCACGTGCCACGATCCGACGGATGCGGTCGTTGGCTTTCCCGTCCGCCGGCGCCGCCGTCGTCCGGAGCCTCAGGCGGCCGCCCTCGACGCCGTCGATGGCGTCGCGAGCGGCGCGTGTCCGGACCCTGATCGCCAGCACGATCCCGCCGTCTTCCCTGCGCCAGGGCAGGGGGTCCGCGGCGGCTTCCTTCAGTGGAGTACTCCGGGCAGATTACTGCCGATCGCGATGCTCGCGGCCTGCAGCAGTATGGCCACCAGCAGCGGCGAAAGGTCCAGCCCGCCGAGCGTCGGGATGATCCTGCGCGCGGGATCCAGAATGGGATTGACGAGTTGGCTCAACAGGCTGGTCACCGGGTTGTAGGTCCCCGGCGCTACCCAGCTCAGGATCACGTAGACGATGATCGCGAAGAAGAAGAACCGCAGCGTCAGCATCACCGTGCGCAGGATCGCGTAATACAGTATCTCGAAGCCTTTCGGGCTGCCGCCGAGGAGGTGGATCAGGATGGCGATGAAGATCACCTCGAAGAGCAGTATCACGACCACCGTCGCAGTATCGATCTTCCCCATCGGCGGCAGGATGCGCCGCAGTGGCACGATGAAGGGCGAGGTGATCCGCACGATCGCCTGGGACACCGGGTTGCGGAAGTCAGCGCGGAACCACTGCAGGAAAAGGCGCAGCAGCAAAGCTATCAGGAACAGATCGGCGACGGTGCGGAACAGGAATATCAGCGCATTGGCCATGGTGTCACTCCGGGCGTATCCGTGCGGCCGCGGCCTGTCAGTCGGCCGCGGCGTCGTCGGCCAGTTCGCCGGCACGCCGCCGCGCCGCTTCGAAAGCGCGCCTAAAGATAGCACGAACGTCTGCCTCCTCCAGGACGTCGAATGCGGCCGCAGTCGTGCCACCGGGCGAGGTCACGCGTTCGCGCAGCACGGAAGGTTCTTCGTCCTCGGCCTCGGCCACGGCCGAGGCTCCACGGGCCGTCTGCACGCCGAGCTGACGCGCCTCTGCGGCGCTGAATCCGAAATCCGTCGCGGCCTCGATGAGGAGCTCCATCAGATAGAAGAAGTACGCAGGTCCGCTCCCCGATATCGCGGTCGCCGCGTCGATCATCGTCTCGTCCTCGACCCACAGGGTGGGGCCGACGGCCGAGAGGATCTCGTCGGCACTGTCTCGCTGACCCTGGGCCGCCTCGTTCGCGAAAAGCACGGTCATGCCCTCGCCGACGAGTGCCGGCTGATTGGGCATGCAGCGCACCACCGGCAGGCCGCCGCCGAGGCGGCGATCGATGTCTTCCGCGCGCATCCCCGCGGCGATGGAGACGACCAGCGGGCGGCGTCGCTGGATGACAGGGGTCAGGGGCGCCAGCACCGTCGGCAGGACCTGTGGCTTGACCGCCAGGACCAGTACGTCGGCCTCGTCCGCGACGGCCTCGTTGCTCGCGCCGATACCAGTGTCGGCGCCGAGCAATGCCGCCAGGGCCTGCCGTCGCTCCGGGCTCGGATCGGACACGGCCAGACGCTCGCCCTCGACACCCCGGGTCACCAGACCGCGGATGATGGCGGTCGCCATGTTGCCGCCGCCGACGAAGCCGATGATCGGATTTTTCAATGGATCTTCCTCATGCCGACGCGACTCGATCCGGCCGCGGCCCGAAAACGTCCGTGCCTACCCGGACGAGTGTGGCGCCCTCCAGGATCGCGGCTTCGAGGTCCGCCGACATGCCCATCGACAACGTGTCGAGCCCGTAACCCGCACGGTTCAGATCCCCGAGCAGTGAGCGCAGCCTCGCGAAGGGGCGCCGCTGGGCCTCGAGGTCCTCGGCGGGAGCCGGTATGCACATCAGGCCCCGGAGCCGCAGCCGCGGCATCTCGCTGATCGTCGCGGCGAGCCCGGCGGTGGCTTCCGGCGCGCAGCCGCTCTTGGTTTCCTCATCGTCCACGTTGACCTGGATGCAGATGTTCAGCGGTGGTCTGTCGGGCGGCCGTTGCTCGTTGAGACGGCGCGCAATTTTCGCGCGGTCCACGGTATGCACCCAGTCGAAGTGCTCGGCGATCGGCCGGGTCTTGTTGGACTGTATGGCACCGATGAAATGCCAGATCAGATTCTCTCCGTCCAGCGCGTCCATCGTCTCCAGCGCTTCCTGGAGGAAATTCTCACCGAAATCCCTCTGACCGGCGGCAGCGGCCTCCCGCACCCTCTCCAGGGGCTGGCGCTTCGCCACGGCCACGAGTGTCACCGAGGCCGGATCCCGTCCGGCCCGCCGCGCCGTCGCTGCGATTGATTCGCTGATTTTCCGGAGGTTTTCCGTGACTCGAATCACGTTAATTTCCAACTGCTTCGCTATACTCGTCAGTCCGGATTTATGGTAAATCCGGCCCTGGAAATTTCTCGAGAGAGTGCTCTACGCAAGGGATACGCATGGCCGTCGATATTGCGCAGCTCCTGTCGTTCACGGTGAAAAACGAGGCCTCCGACCTGCATCTGTCGGCCGGTGTGCCGCCGATGATCCGTGTCGATGGTGACATCAAGCGGATCAACATGCCCGCTCTTACGCACAAGGAAGTCAACAGCATGGTGTACGACATCATGAATGACAAGCAGCGTAAGGCATACGAGGAGTATTTCGAGACCGACTTCTCCTTCGAGATCCCGAAACTCGCCCGCTTCCGTGTCAATGCCTACAACCAGATGCGCGGCTCGGGGGCGGTGTTCCGCATCATCCCGTCGGAGATACAGACGCTGGACGATCTCGGAGCGCCACCGATCTTCAAAGACATCGCGATGCAGCCGCGGGGCATCGTCCTCGTCACCGGCCCGACCGGGTCGGGCAAGTCGACGACGCTCGCCGCCATGGTCGACTACATCAACGACAACAAGCCGGACCACATACTGACGATCGAGGATCCCATCGAGTTCGTGCACGAGAGCAAGAAGTCGCTCATCAACCAGCGGGAGGTGCACCGTGACACGCTGGGCTTCTCCGAGGCGCTGCGTTCGGCGCTGCGAGAAGATCCGGACGTGATCCTGGTCGGCGAGCTCCGGGATCTCGAAACGATCCGTCTCGCCCTCACGGCGGCCGAGACGGGTCATCTGGTGTTCGGCACGCTGCACACGAGCTCTGCGGCGAAGACCATCGACCGCGTCGTGGACGTATTTCCGGCGGCCGAGAAGGAGATGGTGCGGGCCATGCTGTCCGAGTCGCTGAAAGCCGTGATCTCCCAGACGCTGCTGAAGAAGATCGGCGGTGGCCGGGTGGCCGCTCACGAGATCATGATCGGCACTCCTGCCATCCGGAATCTGATCCGGGAAGGCAAGGTCGCGCAGATGTACTCGGCCATCCAGACCGGTCAGGGCGTCGGCATGCATACGCTGGACCAGAATCTGCAGGATCTGATGAGGCGCGGTCTCATCACCAAGGAAGAGGCCCGATTCAAGGCCGTCAGCAAGGAACATTTCTAGGCCGCGACATCGGACGACGGCCGGGGGTCACACATGGAACGCGAACAAGCGGTAAGACTGACGCAGAATCTCCTGAAGAAGCTGGTGGAAAAGAAGGGCTCCGACCTCTTCATCACGACCGGGTTTCCGCCGGCGATCAAGATCGACGGTGAGGTGCACCGGGCGACCGAGCAGCCGCTGAGCGCCGACCAGTCGGCGATCATCGTCCGTTCCATCATGAACGACAAGCAGGCGAGAGAATTCGACGCCACCAAGGAATGCAACTTCGCCATCAACCCGCAGGGTATCGGCCGGTTCCGTGTCAGCGCCTTCGTGCAGCAGGGTAACGTCGGTGCGGTCCTGCGCACGATCACCACGAATATCCCGACCTTCGACGAGATGGATCTGCCGCCCATCCTGAAGGACGTGGTGATGAACAATCGCGGGCTGGTGATCGTCGTCGGCGGCACCGGCTCGGGCAAGTCGACCACGCTCGCTACGATGATCGGGCACCGCAACGAGCACTCCCGCGGCCACATCATCACCATCGAGGATCCGGTGGAGTTCGTGCATCCGCACCGGGGTTGCGTCGTCACCCAGCGCGAAGTGGGAGTGGATACGGACAGCTGGCACATGGCGCTGAAGAACACGCTGCGCCAGGCGCCCGACGTCATATTGATCGGCGAGATCCGCGACCGCGAGACCATGGAATACGGTATCCAGTTCGCCGAGACGGGCCACCTCTGCCTGGCGACACTGCATGCGAACAGCGCCAACCAGGCGCTGGACCGCATCATCAACTTCTTCCCTGAGGAGCGACGCTCCCAGCTGCTGATGGACCTGTCACTGAACGTGAAGGGACTGATCTCCCAGCGGCTCATCGCGAGGGAGAGCGGCATGGGCCGGATCGCCGCGATGGAGATCATGCTCACCTCGCCGCTGATCGCCGATCTCATCTTCAAGGGCGAAGTCGCCCAGATAAAGGAGATCATGGCGAAGTCGACCCGCCTCGGTATGCAGACGTTCGACCAGGCACTGTTCACGCTCTACGAAGAAGGGCACATCTCCTATGAGGACGCCATGCGCAACGCTGATTCGCGCAACGAACTGCGCTTGAGGATCAAGCTCGAGAGCAAACGTGAGACGAGTCTCGCGGACCAGCACGCCACGAGCCTCCAGATCATGGAGGAGGACACCGCGCAGCACTTCTGACGGTGCGGTGCCTCTATACCTATGAACGTAAAACCCCTGTTCAAGCTGATGGCCGAGAAGAAGGCGTCCGACCTCTTCTTCACCTCCTACTCCCCGGTCAAGATCAAGATCGACGGCAAGATCCGACCCGTGAACAAGCTCGAGCTGACTCCGAAAATGGTCCGGCAGGCCGCCCTGGAACTGATGACGGAGGAGCAACTCGAGGAATTCGATCGCGAACTCGAACTTGACTTCGCTATATCCCAGCCCGGCATCGGCCGTTTCCGGGTGAATGTGTTCCAGCAGCGGGGCAACGTCGCCATGGTGCTCCGGTTCATCACTGCGGATCTGCCGACACTGGCGGAGCTCGAGTTGCCGGACGTGCTGCAGGACCTGGTGATGCTGAAACGCGGGCTGATCCTGATGGTCGGCGCCACGGGCAGCGGCAAGTCCACGACCCTGGCGGGGATGGTGAACTTCCGTAACGAGAACACCGCCTCCCACATCATCACCATCGAGGATCCGATCGAATTCCTGCATCCGAACAAGAGGTCGATTGTCAACCAGCGGGAGGTGGGCCTCGATACGGTGTCTTATGCGCGCGCCCTGAAGAGCGCGATGCGGGCGGCGCCCGACGTGATTCTGATCGGCGAGATACGCGACAGGGAATCCATGCAGGCGGCGCTCGAACTCGCCGGTACCGGTCAGCTCGCCATCGCGACGCTGCACTCGAACAACGCCCCCGAGACACTGGACCGCATGATCAATATGTTCCCGACGCAGCAGCACAAGCAGGTCTTCATGGACCTTTCGCACTACCTGCGTGCGATCATCTCGCAGCGACTCGTCCGCGATCGGGACGGCAATCGGGTCGCCGCGGTGGAAGTGATGCTGAATTCGCCCCGCATCGCCGAGCTCATCATGAGTGGCAATATCTCCGCCGTGAAAGAGGCGGTGAGGGACTCGAGCGAACGCGGCATGCAGACTTTCGACGACGCCCTGCTCGAGTTGTACCGAACCGGTCGGATTACGATGGAGGAGGCGCTCGCGAACGCGGATTCCCGGTCCAACCTGGAAGCCCAGATCAATTTCGGCTGATCGGGTCGTCCCGGCGGCCATGCGCGTCGCGCCGCCAACCCGGCAGGAGGGTCTTCAGGCCGGCTACGTGCGGGATCGGTTTGCAGCGTCGGGAGGGAAGACGGCGTTGGCATCGAAGACCGGACCGTCGACACAGACCCGCTTCATGGCCGGTCCGTCCGGCGTCTCCACCCGCACGGCACAGCCGGCGCATCCGCCGACCGCACAGGCCATGTACTCTTCGAGCGATACCTGACAGGGAACGTCGAAACGTCGCGCGACGCGCGCTGCCGCGGCTAGCATCGGGCCGGGGCCGCAGGCGAATAGCTGCACCTCGGCGAGCCGGTCGCGCTCCAGGGAGCCGAGCCATTCCGCTGCCAGATCGGTGACGAATCCGCGGTAGCAGCCATCGAAGCCCGCCGCACTCGCGAGCCGCGAGCGCACCCCCCAGGACTCGAGCAAAGGCATGACCGAACAAACCTCCGGGACGATACCCGGTATCGCTGAACCGGCACGTGCCGGTTCGAAAGGAAAAGGGATTTCCGAACCCATCAGGACGAGGGGCTCCCAGTCCCGGGCCGGATCATGGCTCAGTTCCTCGGCCAGGAATATCATCGGCGGGATGCCGACCCCGCCGCCGATCAGCAGCGCCCGTGGCCGATCCGGGTGTGCCGAGAACGGTCTGCCGATGGGTCCGAGTACGCTCAGCCGGTCGCCGGGCCGCCGCTTGCTGAGGTGTGCGAGACCCTCGCCTACCACCTTGTAGAGAAACTCGATCCAGCCGGCAGCCGGATCGGCGCGCATGATCGAGAGGGGACGGCGCATCGGGATGGCGTCGTCGCAGGTCACGTGGGCGAAGCTGCCGGCGCGGGCATGCCGGGCGCATTGCGGGGCATGGATCCGAACGATGTGCTGCTCGCCCGGGAAGCGCCACGTTTCCAGCACTTCGGCCGTCTCGACGAAGAGGGTGCCGCGGTGGGAACGGTCGCGTCCGGGGGCCGGGGCGTCTGCGGTGGAACTCTGGCTGGTCATGACTGGCGCCGAATTCTATCACCGGACACGCGCCGGGATCGCCGCACCGTCCGCTTCCCTGTCAATGCTGCCGCAGCCACTGTTCGGCGATGATGCAGGCCGACAGGCTGTCGACATCGGCCTTGCGAACGCGCCGCCGGCGCCGTCCGCTGCGCCGTTCGCCCGCGAGGCGGGCCTGTGCCTCGGTGGAAGAGAACTGCTCATCGATCATCTCGACCGGCACACCGTAGGCCTCGAGCCGTTCGCGGAAACGCTGCAGGGGCGCCTTCAGCAAGGAGTCCTCGCCCGGTGCGAGTGGCGTCCCGAGCAGCAGCCGGTCCGGTTGCCACTCGCCGACCAGCCGATCCAGGGCGCGCGCTTCCGGCATGCCGTCGTTGGCCGAGAGGGTCGTCAGTGCCGTCGCACTGCGGGTGAGGGCCTGCCCCACTGCGACGCCGATGCGCCGCAGGCCGAAGTCGAAGGCGATGACCGTCTCGGCCTCAGGCGTGTCCGGCATCGCTGGCCAGGCGGGTGATGTCGATGCCGAGACGCTGCGCGGCGGCTTGCCAGCGTTGATCGTAGGGGACGTCGAACAGGATATCGGGGGTGGCCGTGACGTTGAGCCAGGCGTTGGCCATCATCTCGGATTCGAGCTGACCGGCGTCCCAGCCCGCATAACCGAGCGCGACCATGGCATTGCCGGGTCCGTCGCCGCTCGCGATCGCCGCGAGTATGTCTTTGGAGAACGTCACGCGTATCTCGTCGGACAGCGTCAGCGTGGCCTCCCATTCGGCGTCGCCGCCGTGCACGACGAATCCGCGCTCGTGGCCCACCGGCCCGCCGGCAAGCACACGGGAGTCGTTGATGGCCTCGTCTTCCGTGCTGAGCGAGAGCTGCTCCAGCACCTCGCGGAGTCGGAGCTCCAGCGGGCGGTTGATGACGATGCCGAGGGCGCCTTCCTCGGTATGTTCGCAGATCAGGGTTACCGTGGTCTCGAAGTTCGGGTCCTGCATGCCGGGCATGGCGATCAGCAACTGATTGACGTAGTTCGGGTCGGTCATGGCATCCAGTATCGGTATTCCGACAGCCGCGGACAAGCGGGCTCAACGAGAGCGGCCCGTCGCTACCGGTTGGCGACCCTCTGGGCCGTATCGCCCCGCGTGAACTGCCACTGGTAGGCGAAGCGCAGCTCGTCGTAGTCCTTGCGCAGCTCCTCCGGGAATGGATCGAAGGGCGCCGCACGGCGCAGGATGCCGAGTGCCGCCTGGTCCAGCACGCTGTGTCCGGAGGATCGGCGCACGACGATATCGCTCAGTTCGCCGTCAGCGGCGATCGCGACTTCCAGGACCGGGCTGCCGGTGAGCGAGCGGCTGCGCGCCTTCTCCGGGAAATTCAGCGTGCCGACCTGTTCCACCTTGCGTTTCCAACGGTCCAGGTACCCTGCGATCCGGGACTCCCGCGTGTCCGCGCTGATCACCAGATGACGCGGATCGT
The DNA here is from genome assembly GCA_037382365.1 of Gammaproteobacteria bacterium. GTDB lineage: Bacteria > Pseudomonadota > Gammaproteobacteria > Steroidobacterales > Woeseiaceae > Lentisalinibacter. Next base: position 21,688 of record JARRPZ010000004.1, on the reverse strand, counting down.
CGTCGTGGATCAGCAGGTTCGCCTGGTCTTCGATGGGCAGCGGGAGTGACTCGCTGGTGCTTTCCCGGGCGGTCTCGACCCGGGTCGTCGTGTCGTGGGGTTCCGGTGAGACGTCTTCGGGCGAGTAGTCCTTGCGGTCGGAGAGATTGCGCGTGACCAGCAGCGTGCGGGGATCGACCTCGCCGGGGGCCGTCTCTACCGGCGCGTCGCCGGCCATCTGCTCGGGGAACGGTCGCGCGTCCTCGGAACGGGGCAGGGCGCCCGGACGGACCTGCTCCGTCGTATTCCCGCCACCGCGCTGATTGGCCTGGGCGAGATAATCGGCCTCCTCATTGGTTTCCAGGTGCTGATTGGAATCGGCGACGATGGTCACTTCGAGCGTGGTGGCGTCGCTGCCGATCGTCGGGACGCCCTCGAACGTGACGCCGAGGATGACGACGGCGTGGAACAGCGCGGCGAAGAACAGCATGGACGGCAGCCGGTCCGGCGCCGTCCGCGCGGCGGTCGTCCCCCCACGCGTCGCCTGCAAGCTGCAAGTCTGGTCGCTCAACTGCTGTCTGTCCCTGCCGGCCGTAATCGTGAGGGCACTATTCTAACCGCTGTGCCGCCGCTCGAAATGCGACGTCGGTCACTCGTTGGAATCAGCGCGCGAGCCGGCTCTCGATCGCGTCGAAGAGCGATCCCGCGATGTTGATGCCGTATTCCCGGTCCAGTTCGCGGATGCCGGTCGGGCTGGTCACATTGATCTCGGTGAGATAGTCGCCGATGACGTCGAGGCCCGCGAAGAGGACCCCCTCGCGCTTCAGGACGGCGCCGACGGTCGTCGCGATCTCCCTGTCGCGCGTGCCGAGTTCGCGCCCGACGCCTTTCGCCCCCATCACCAGGTTGCCCCGGCCGTCGGCCTCGGTCGGGATGCGGGCGAGACAGTAGGGCACGGGCTCCCCGTCGACGATGATCACCCGTTTGTCGCCCTCGGTGATCTCGGGGATGAACTGCTGGGCCATCGCGAACCGGTGGCCGTGGCCGGTCAGCGTCTCGAGGATGACGTTCGTATTGGGCTCGCCGCGCCGCACCGTGAAGATGGAGCGCCCGCCCATGCCGTCGAGCGGTTTCACGACCATGCGCTCAACCTCACCGAGGAATTGCCGCATGGTTTCCATCGAGCGGGTCACGACGGTGCGCGGCACGAACTCGGGGAACCACGCGGTGTAGGCCTTTTCGTTCATGTCGCGGAGCGCGGCGGGGCGATTCACGACCAGGCAGCCTGCCTCTTCGGCCCGTTCCAGGATATAGGTCGTGTAGACGTATTCCATGTCGAACGGCGGATCCTTGCGCATCAGGATGACGTCGAGTTCGGCCAGCGGCCGCCGCTCGGTTTCCCCGAGCTCGAACCAGTCGTCCGGGTCGTCCGCGACGCCGAGAGGCCGCATCTCTCCCCAGGCCGTGCCGGAATCCAGCCACAGGCCGCCCTGCTCCATATAACTGAGCGCATAGCCACGGGCCTGCGCTTCGAGCAGCATCGCGAGACTGGAGTCCTTGCGGGGACTGATGCCCCCGATCGGGTCCATCACGATGCCCAGCCTGACCGGTTTCGGGTTCATAATCGCTCCTGAAGGTCCGCGGCCGAACTATACCGCCTGTGCGGCCCGCGCACGAAGTGGCTGCGCAGACCCCTGATTGCGGGGCCGTGGACGTGCCATTACCATCATCGAAGGCTCACTTCCCGGGACGCTCAGCCCATGTTTTTCCAGTATCCGCTGCGTACCGTCATCGTCGCACTGGCCCTCGCTCTCCTGGCCGCCAACCCGCTCGCCGCCCGCGACCTGGCCGAAATCCGCAAATCGGGCGACCTCCGGGTGGGCGTGTCGCAGTTCGCGCCCTGGACCATCCGGGCGAAGAGCGGGCAACTGATCGGCTTCGAAGTCGATGTGGCCAGCAAGGTCGCGGCCGATCTGGGTGTCGAGGCGAAGCTGCGGGTCTATCCCTGGGACGAACTCCTCGGGGCCCTGGAGTCCGGCGAGATCGACCTCATCGCCGCCGGCATGTCGGTGACGCCGGCGCGGGCGCTGCGCGTCTGGTTCAGCGAGCCGTATCACGAGAGCGGCGTCACGCTGGCGACCAATACGGAGAAAACCACTTCGGTGGCCCGTCTGGAGGACCTCAACGACGAATCCTTCCGGATCGGTGTCGTGAAAGGCACGGTATCCGAGGACCTGGCCCGCCGGATTTTCGGCGCAGCCCGGCTGGAACTCTTCGAGCAGGACGAGGAAGCATCCACGGCACTCGTCGCAGGTCGGATCGACGCCTACGTCGAGAGTTACCCGGGACCCCAGTTCCTCGCTCTGGAGCACCCGGACCGGGTGGATGTGCCGCTCGCGAGACCGCTGCTGTCCACCCGCTCGGCGTTCGCCGTGGCACGCGGCAACCTGGACCTCCTCATGTACCTGAATGCATGGATCACGGCCCGGGAGGCCGACACCTGGCTGCCGTCCACCGAAGCGTACTGGTTCAAGAGCCTGCGCTGGAGGGAGCGCGTTGAGGAGTAACGCGCGCCAGCGGCTTCTGGCAGGGCTGATCGGCCTCGTGCTCCTGCCCGTCCCGACTCTCGGCCAGGACACGGATCGGGAGGGCGCCGCGCGCGAGGGCGAAGCGCAGGCCGGCCCGGGGCCGGCCCCGTTCGAGCCGTCCGCCACAGCCGACGAGGAGCTCATCGAGGAGATCATCGTCCGGGGCCGGCGTGACGAGTGGCGCCTGCCGGACATGGGCGATACCCTGCGCCGCGAGCGCGAGGAACTGGAGAAGGCACGACCGGGCCAGGTGGATTTCGAATTCCTGCCTCTCTACGATCCCGAGCAGGCGAGCCGGGAACCGGACCTGTTCCGGATGTACGACCCCGAGCAGAGGGTGGGCAAAATCGAACTGTTTCGATTCCGTTTCGGTGGCGATTAGGGCTTGATCAGGGCGCGCCCAACGGGCGGTCTGGCGACCCGGCGAGGCGCCGGATTGCCGCGTGGCGGTAATCAAAACAATATGTTAAAAGTGCTCAGTTGACTCAGCCGAAGAATGTGCACTGGTCCACACCCGGCCGAGGGGCCGGCGTGCTACAAAGCGATGCTTGGGTGCAGGGAGAATTCTCAGGTGGCGAATCCGCAGGCCGGCGAACAGGCGACCGATCTAAGGGGACTGAAAGTCCTGGTCATCGACGATAGCAAGACCATCCGGCGGACGGCGGAGACGCTGCTCAGCAAGGAAGGCTGCGACGTGTTCACGGCGGTCGACGGCTTCGATGCCCTGTCGAAAATCGCCGACCATCAGCCGGATATCATCTTCGTCGACATCATGATGCCACGCCTCGACGGATATCAGACCTGCTCCCTTATCAAGCACAACAAATCCTTCCGTGACACACCGGTCATCATGCTCTCGAGCAAGGACGGGCTCTTCGACCGGGCGCGCGGGCGCATCGTCGGCTCGGAGCGATATCTGACGAAGCCTTTCACGAAGGACGAATTACTGGGCGCGATCGCCAGCCAGATGCAGGGATGAGGCCTCGGCCGCTACAGGAGAGCACCATATGCCGACGGTTTTGATCGTGGACGATTCGCCGACTGAACTGCATGTGTTCCAGAAAATGCTGGAGAACAACGGATTCGCGACCCTGCTCGCCGCCGACGGCGAGGAAGGCCTCGAGCAGGCGCGCATCCGGCACCCGGACATAGTGCTGATGGACGTGGTGATGCCGGGCATGAACGGATTCCAGGCCACGCGCCGGATGACGCGCGATCCTGACACGGCGGATATCCCTGTGATCATGGTCACCACCAAAGACCAGGAGACAGACAGGATCTGGGGCATCCGGCAGGGGGCTGCGGACTATCTGGTAAAGCCCGTATCCGAGAAGGAACTGGTCGCAAAGATCAACGCAGTGCTGGCCGGCTGATGACGGAAGCACGGACACTCGAGGAACTCCGGGGACAGCCGTTCGAGCTGCTGAGGGAACTGGAGCGGCGGAGTCGGGCGGCGATCGCCGGGCAGACGGAGGCACCCGGCAGCGACGAAGAGTGGGTCGGGGTCGGTTTCCGCATCGGCAGCGAGACCTTCGTCGCTCCCCGGGAGCAGGTCCGCGAAGTGCTCATGGTGCCGGAGTCCATTACACCCGTGCCCGGGGCGAAGCGCTGGGTCGTCGGTCTCGCCAACGTGCGTGGCCAGCTGCTGCCGCTGATCGACCTCAAGATGTTCCTCGGCGGAGGGCGTACCGGCACGGCGCGTGGCGCACGCCTCGTCAGCGTGCACCACCGGGAGGTGCCGGCCGGTCTCCTGGTCGACGAGGTCACCGGCTTCCGCCGGTTCATGACGGGCGAGTATTCGGAGGACTGGTCTCCGACGATACTGCGCTGCGACCAGTATCTGGCGGGCGCCTTCCGGCACGGTCCGGATTCGTGGCCCGTATTCGATCTCCACCGGCTCGTCGAGAGTCCCCCGTTTCTGCAGGCAGCAGCGGAGTGACGGGCCGAAAACTCACGGATCTCATACTTATGGCACAGACACCGAGCGGATCAAGGACCTTCGTATACCTCGCCGTGGCGCTGCCCGTCACCCTGGTGCTGGCCGCGGTGGTGGCCTGGCTCATCACACGGTCCGCGGCCGTGGAGGTCGGCTGGCAGCCGGTCGCCCTGTTCGCACTGCTCGGCGTGGCGGTGTTACTGGCTTTCGCGTTGTTGTTCTCCTATCTGCGCACCTCGAGGTTCGCGAGTTCCGCCATCCTCCAGGCGGACCAGAACGAGAGGAACCAGCAGGCCATCCTCCGGCTGCTCGACGAACTCGGCAGCCTCGCCGACGGCGATCTCACGGTCGAGGCGACCGTGACCGAAGACATTACGGGCGCCATCGCCGATTCCATCAACTATGCGATCGAGGCGCTGCGCGACCTGGTCACGACCATCAATGAGACGGCCATCATGGTGGATTCCGCCGCCAAGCAGACCGAAAGCACCGCGCTGCATATGAGCAAGGCGGCGCAGAAGGAGTCCCAGGAGATCAGCGCGGCCTCCGAATCCATCGCCGCGATGGCCTCCTCCATCGAGGAGGTATCCGGCAATGCCGAGCGCTCGGCGGACGTGGCCCGGCACTCGGTCGACGTCGCCCACAAGGGCGGTGAGGCGGTCCGCCGCACCATCGACGGCATGAATACCATCCGCGAGACCATCCAGGAGACGTCGAAGCGCATCAAGCGGCTGGGCGAGAGTTCCCAGGAGATCGGCAATATCGTCGAACTGATCAACGATATCGCGGAGCAGACCAACATACTGGCACTCAACGCCTCCATCCAGGCCTCCATGGCCGGTGAGGCGGGCCGTGGTTTCGCCGTCGTCGCGGACGAGGTTCAACGCCTGGCGGAGCGTTCCACGAATGCCACGAAGCAGATCGAGGTCCTGGTGCGCACGATCCAGAGCGATACCAACGAAGCGGTGGTCTCCATGGAGCGCAGTACCACCGACGTGGTGGGCGGCGCCCTGCTGGCGGAGAACGCGGGCGCGGCACTGGACGAGATCGAACAGGTATCGAATCAGATCGCCAACCTGGTGCAGAACATATCGAGCTCGGCCCGGCAGCAGGCCACTGCCGCGAGTGACATCACCCGACGCACGAAGGTGCTGCGTGACATCAGCGCCCAGACGGGCCGCGCGACCAGCGCTACCACGTCCTCGATTGCGAAACTGTCCGAGCTCGCGACTCAGCTCCGCCAGACCGTAGCCGGATTCCGGCTGCCGGGCGGCGAAGTGGTCGGGTCCCGCGGCGAGGAGCAGACCGGTTTCGGCGAACTGCCGGAACTGGAGATCTCCACCAACGACGAGCGTCCGAGGGGCCGCGCCGAGAGAGTCGTGGGTCAGGGATGAGATCGATGAGGACACGCACAGAGGGCGGATTCGGCGATGAGTGAGCCGTCGGCACAGGCGACCCAGGCGCTGTATGTCGTCAGCGACGAACTGACGGAGACCCTGAAGCAGGCGCGGGTCGCCCTGGAAGAGGCGGTCGAGGCGCAGGGCAGCCCCGATGCATTGCTGCGGGCGGCCCGCCGCCTGCACGAGGCGGGCGGCGCCCTGAAGATGGTCGAGGTCTACGGCGGAGCGATGCTCGCCGAGGAGATGGAGGCCGTCTGCCGCTACCTCGCCGACCTCAGTCCCGGGGCGCGCGGCCAGCAGGACGGGCTCGATGCGATCACTCGCGCCATGGTGCAGCTGCCCGCCTACCTCGATCAGCTGATGGGCGGGGGCCGGGACATCGCCCTCGTCCTGCTGCCGCTGCTGAACGACCTGCGTGCCGTGCGCGGGAAGCCGCTCATGTCGGAGAGCACCCTGTTGCTGCTCAATCTGACGCCGGGCCGGCGGATCCGCGTCGCGGCTCCCCCCGAGGCGCCGCGGGAAGACGTCGTGGAACTCGCTCGCAAGTCACGACCTGCATTCCAGCTGGCTCTCCTCGGGTGGATACAGGGCCAGCAGCCGGAGATGCATCTGCAGAAACTGAGGGCGATAGCGCTGGCTCTGGAGACGGCGGCGGATCGGGACGAGATCTATCAGCTCTGGTGGGTCGTGGTCGGTGTACTGGAGGCGCTGCTGGACGGCGGGCTGGAGACGAGTGTCTCGCTAAAGCGGCTGCTCGGGCAGGCCGATCGTGAAATCAAGCGGCTCATCGACGGCGGCGCCGACGCATTCGAGCAGGAGCCGCCTACCGAGCTCCTGAACAACCTCCTGTACTACATCGCACGTTCGGCGACGGCCGGCGCGCGGGTGAGTGCGATACGCCGCGCTTTCAATCTCTCCGAACTGCTGCCCAGCGACGAACAGGTCGTGCACGCGCGTGAGAATCTGGCTGCGCCGAGTGTCCGACTGATGGAGACCGTGGCGGCCGCCATCAAAGAGGACCTGGGCAGGGTCAAGGACGTCCTGGATATCTACGTGCGCACCGGCATGGATGATGTCGGGGACCTCGCACCGCAGCTCGACATGCTGAAGAAGATCAGTGACACCCTGGGCGTACTCGGCCTGGGTGACCTGCGCGGCGACATCCAGACCGAGATAGAGCGCCTGCATGGGATCGTGGCCGAGTCGGTGGTTGCCGACGAGTCGATCCTGTTGCAGATCGCCGCCACGCTGCTGAAAGTCGAGGACAGCCTGGACGCCAGGCTGGTCAGGCTGATCCGTCCCGCGGAGGACGTCGAGGAGCCCGGCGTGTCGGTCGCCGGCGAAGGTGGCGACGCCGATTATCGTCAGGTTACGGAGGCGGTGCTCCGTGAGTGCATCGTCAATCTGGCCCGCATCAAGGAGGCGATCGTCCAGGTAACCAGCGAGAGCGGCGACCCGATGGCGATCGACAACGTGCCCGCGCTGATCCGTGGTGTGAAAGCGGGCCTGGTGATGCTCGAACGCGACCGGGCTGCGGACCTGATCGAACGCCTCGGGCAGTTCGTCAGTGACGGCCTGAAGGCCGGCGGCCATGGGCTCGCAGCAGAGCATATGGACCGCCTGGCGGATGCGGTCGTGAGTCTCGAATACTACATGGAGACGGTGCAGGCCGGTCGCCGCGACCCCTGGTACATGCTGGACAACGCGGAAGCATGCATGGACGTGCTGGCCGCTGCCGCCGAGGAGCTGAAAGCCCGGGACGAGGAGATCGAGGAGACGCTGATCACCAGTCAGCGGGTGCCCGCGGCCGCCGAAATGTCCGAACGACCGGTCGCCGGCGATGCGACCGAAGTGATCCAGGTACCGGTGATCGCCGGGGATGCCGAACACCGCGACCCGGAATTGCTGGAATTGTTCATCGAGGAGTCCAAGGAGGCCATCGCCTCCATCCGGGAGCAGCTGCCACGGTGGGTCGAGAGTGCGGAGGAGATGGAGGCGCTGATCACCGTACGGCGCTCGTTCCATACGCTGAAAGGCAGCGGACGTATGGTCGGCGCCGAACGCATCGGCGATTTCTGCTGGCACGTCGAGGATCTCCTGAATCGCCTCATAAACCGGACGATCGCCCGTACCCCGCCCATGGTGGAGTTCATCGAGCGTGCCGCGGACGCCCTGCCGCAACTCGTCGAGCAACTGGAAACGGGCATCGGGCCGTCGGTCGATACCGAGAGCCTCGTTCGCCAGGCAGACGCCTTCGCCGAGGGAGACCCGGATGCGCCCTATCTGGGTACAGGGACCCCGGAGCCGGAGGAAGAAGTCGCGCCGGTGGAGATGGATCCGGTATTGCTCGACATCTTCGCCAAGGAGACAGCCGCTCACCTCAGGGTCATCAAGGACTACCTCGAGGCCTGCCGGGAAGCGGAGCCTCCTTTCCCCATCCCGGACAACCTTCACCGTGCCTGTCACACGCTGTACGGCAGCGTGAACATGGCCAATGTGGATCGCGGTGTCGTCGTGACGGCGGCCCTGAACCAGTTCGTGCGCCGCCTCCATGATGCAGACCGGGGCATGCAGGGCGACGGTCTCGAGGCGGTCGAAGCCTCGGTCGAGGCCATCGAGAGCATCGTCGCCAGCATCAACACGCCGAGCACCGGGGCAGAAGACCATCAGCCGCTGGTCGATCGCCTGCGGGAACTCGCCGCCGAGGCGGACGTCAGGCCGCCGGCCTTCGACGACAGCGACGAACGCAACGTCGTCACCGACCCGACGGTCGCCGGGGCGCCGGAGGAGGTGGTGGCGAACGAGCCGTCCGGGGCCGACGTCTCGCCGGAGACCGGCGATGGCGGTGCGTCGGAGCGGATGGAGCCCGACGAACAAGCCGTTCCGGCGCCGACCGCACCGGCGCCTGCGCCAGAACAGACGGACTACGATGCGGAGATCGCGGCTATCTTCACGGAGGAGGCCGGCGAAATACTCGAAGCCAGCGACGAAGCACTGGCGGCATGGGTCGCGGGCGGCAGGTCCCCGGACAATCTCACGGAACTAAAGCGTCACCTGCACACGCTGAAAGGTGGCGCGCGCATGGCCGGCATCACGGCGATGGGCAATCTGAGCCACGGCCTGGAGACGCTGCTGATCGCCATCGACGACGGCCGTGTCCTGCCTGCGCCGGCTATCGACGAGTTGCTGCAGCAGAGTGTGGACGAACTGCACCGTATGCGGGACATGGTGCTGGGCGGGCAGCGGGTGGCGCCGGCCGCGTCGCTGGAGGCGCGGGTCGAAGCCATGGCGAGCGGCGCCGGCCCCGCCGAGGCGCCCACGGAGCCGGCACACGAGGAGCCGGAGCCGGAGGCACCATCCGTTGCGACATCGACGCAGCCGGCGGAAGCGGAACCGGCGGACGCGGAGGAGCCGGCCGAGCCCTTCGCCGAGACCGACGTCGCGGAGCCGGTCGAGCCGGAAGAACCGGCGGACGTCGAGTCGACCGGGACCGACGAGGGGCCGGGCCTCGCACCGGTGTTCGGCATGATTCCGGGCGAGGAGAGCGAGGAGGCTCCGGCGCCGGAGGCGGCCGAAGGCGCAGAGCCGGAAGCTGCCGAGGCGGAGCTGTCCGACTGGCTCAGCACGTACAGCCGTGAAATCGCGGCGGAGACATCGCCGACCGGAGAATTCGACGGCGAGGCGTTCCCTGTGGACCGGGCCGACGGGGAGGAATCCGGTGCAGCCAGCCTTTCCGGGCAGGAACTCGCTGGGGAGGAACTCGCCGCGGAAGAGTTCGCTGCAGAGGAACCCTCCCGGGAGGGACTCGCCGAAGAAAGTCCCTGGGAAGAGGGGCCCGCGGAGGAAGATCGTGCCGAGCCCGAGCCCGAGCCCGAGCCCGAGCCCGAGCCCGAGGTCAGCGCCGAGCGTACTCCCGGACCGATGCCGGAATCACGTCCGGCGCCGCCGCCGCCGGTCGCGCCTGAGCGCCAGGAATTCGCACGCATCGATGCGGAATTGCTGGAGAGCCTGCTGAACGCGGCCGGGGAGATCAGCATCTATCATTCGCGGCTGACTCAGCAGGTGGGTTCCATCGACTTCCACCTCCTGGAACTGGAGCAGACCGTCAGCCGTCTGCGTGAGCAGCTGCGCAAACTGGAGATCGAGACCGAGACCCAGATTCTCCATCGGCACCAGGACGAGCGACCCACCCACGACTTCGATCCGCTGGAGATGGACCGCTATTCGACGATCCAGCAGCTTTCGCGGGCGCTGGCCGAATCGGCCAGCGATGTGGCCAGCCTGAAGGACCTGCTGCAGAACCTGGCCACCGACACCGAGTCGCTGCTGGTGCAGCAGTCCCGCGTGACGGCCGAATTGCAGGCCGGCCTGATGCGCACCCGCATGGTGCCGTTCCAGCGCCACGTGCCGAGGCTCTCCCGACTCGTGCGCCAGGTTGCCGGGGAGACCGGCAAGCGCGTGGAGCTCGCGGTGGAAGGCGGATCGGGCGAACTCGACAGGCAGGTGCTCGAGAAGATGCTGCCGCCGTTCGAGCACATGCTGCGAAACGCCATCGTGCACGGCATCGAATCGGCTGACGAACGTCAGGCCGCCGGCAAGCCGCCGGCCGGTCGCATCACGGTCCGCCTGCACAGGGAAGGGTCCGAGATGGTGATCGACGTGGCCGATGACGGCGCCGGTCTGAATGTCGAGGCCATCCGCCGCAAGGCCATGGAGCAGGACCTGCTGTCACCCGATTCGGACGCGAGCGACGAGGCGGTGATGGAGTTGATCCTGAAGCCGGGCTTCAGTACCGCCCACCGGTTGACCCAGTCGGCGGGACGCGGCGTCGGCATGGACGTGGTGGCCAACGAGGTCAAGAAACTCGGTGGCTCGCTGCGCATCACGTCGATGCCCGGCCAGGGCACGAATTTCATGGTGCGTCTGCCGTTTACCCTCGCCATCACCCAGGCGCTGATCGTGCGCGCCGGCGAGGATGTGTATGCGCTGCCGCTGCCGACGGTCGAGGGCGTGGCGCGGGTCGCGCGGGCGGAGCTGGACGCGCTGCTGGGCGAGCCGGAGCCCACATTCGAATATGGCGAACAGACCTACCGGTTCCAGCACCTGGGATCATACCTCGGTGGCCGACCCTCGGAGTTTCCGGACGACGATTCGGCAGTGCCGGTGATCCTCATCCGGGCGGGTGAGAATTCGATTGCGCTCCTTGCCGACGAAATGCTGGCCAGTCGCGAAATCGTCGTGAAGTCCGTCGGGCCGCAGCTGGCGAGCATCCGGGGAATCTCGGGCGCCACCATCCTCGGCGACGGGCGGATCGTCCTGATCCTGGATATGGGGGCGCTTGCGCGTTCCGCCGCCCCGCTGGTCGAGATCCGGACGGCGCCGCGGCCGGTCGCGGACGCGCGGCCCCTGGTCCTGGTCGTCGACGATTCCATCACCGTCCGCCGCGTGACGGAACGCTTCCTGCAGCGCCAGGGGATGCGAGTGGCGACTGCCAGGGACGGTATCGACGCGATCAGCGTCATGCAGGACAGCCGGCCGGACATCATCCTGCTGGATATCGAGATGCCGCGCATGGACGGGTACGAGTTCGCGACCCACGTCCGTAACGACGAGCGCTATGCGGATATCCCGATCATCATGATCACATCGCGGGTGAGCGACAAGCATCGTGCCCGCGCCATCGAGATCGGTGTCGACGATTATCTCGGCAAGCCGTACCAGGACAGCCAGCTGCTGGAGGCCATCCATGCGCTGCTGGAAGAGCGCGGCATCCAGGATCGGTGAGCGGTATGGTCGAAGAACTCTATTCGCTGCTGGTCCCTCTGGTGGACGACCGACTGATCGTCCCCCGTGCCTGTGTCGCCGAGGTCGTGCGCTACACGACGCCCGAGCAGCGGGGGCACGGTGACGCCCCGTGGGTGCTCGGCGGCTTCAACTGGAACGGTCGAACGCTTCCGCTGGTCGCATTCGAAGGCGCGCTGGGCCGTCCTGTGCCGGCGGCGTCCGGCCGCACGCGCATCGTCGTGTTCCACGGCACGACGGGTAAACTGCGGTCCGGCCATTTCGGGATGCTCACCCAGGGATTCCCTCAGCTCGTGCGCGTGAACCGGGAGGTATTGCGCCCCCATGACGCGAGGGACTGGCCCGAGGACGCCCCGGTCTTCTGCAAGGTGAAGATGATCAACGAGTATCCGCTGATTCCGGATCTCGCCCGCCTCGAGGAAATCCTCGCGGAGCAGGAGCTCGAGGTCGAGGTCTGACGGCCGACGGGCCGACTTCAGAGGTCGCCCCACAGGAGCTGCACGCTCGTCACGGCCGCGACGGCCGCCGTCTCCGTACGCAGTATCCTTGGCCCGAGCTGCACCGACCGGAACCCGTTGCTGCGGGCGGCGGCGAGTTCGTGTTCCGCCAGCCCGCCCTCCGGGCCGATGAGCAGGGTCAGACTTCCGCCGGGCGCCGGTAGATCCGCCAGCCTCTCGTCCGCACCGGGCGCGAGCGCGAGACGGGTATCGGACATCGGCGCGACGAGCCAGTCGCCGAGCGCGGTGATCGGGGCGATGGAAGGCAGCCGGTTGCGCCCGCACTGCCGGCACGCCTCTGCCGCCACACGTTGCCAGTGCTGCCGACGCGCTTCCGCCCGTCGCCCGTCGATGCGCACCACGCCCCGCTCGCAGATGAGCGGGACGAGGGCGTCGATGCCGAGTTCCGTGCACTTCTGCACCACGTGGTCCATCCGCTCGCCCCGGGATATCCCCTGGGCCAGCGTCACCCGCAGGGCCGACTCCCGCTCCGCCGGACGGTGTGCGCCGACCTGCACGGTCACCTCTTTTCGTCCCCGGCAGCTCCGGAGTTCGGCCGCATACTCGCCGCCGAGGCCGTCGAAGAGCACCAGTGGGGCGCCCGGCGCGAGTCTGAGTACCCGGATCAGATAGCGGGCGTCGTCGCCGCCGATGATCACTTCCCGGCCGGTCTCGAGGGGGTCCGGATGGTAGAGACGGTGGATGCGCACAGGGCGGACTATGCAGTGCGGGGCGGGCGATTGGAAGCCGCTACGGGTCGTTGACACCCGGACAGGCCCCCCGCATGCTGCCGCCGATGGCGAGGCGAGCGAACAGCCGGTTCTTTATCGATGCGGCCACGGGACTGGTGGCGCCGGCCCGCCAGTGCCCGTCCCCGAATCAGGATCCGAGGCCCGCCGACTGCGGCCTCGAGCTCATCGTGATCCACGGCATCAGCCTGCCGCCCGGGGAGTTCGGCGGCCCCCACATCGAAGACTTTTTCTCGAACCGACTGCAATCGGATTTCCATCCCTACTTCTCCGAGATCGCCGGGATGGAAGTCTCCGCCCACGCACTGATACGGCGCGACGGGGCACTGGTCCAGTTCGTGCCTTTCGTGAGGCGCGCCTGGCATGCGGGAGCCTCTTCCTGGTGCGGCCGGGAGCGATGCAACGATTTCTCGATCGGGATCGAACTCGAAGGGGCGGACGACATCGCCTACGACGATCGCCAGTACGAGGCGCTCGCCGAGCTGATCCGCTCGCTGCGACGGGCCTACCCGACTCTGGAGGCGGCGGATGTCCTCGGGCATTCGGATATCGCACCGGGCCGCAAGACCGATCCGGGCGAGGCCTTCGACTGGGATCGACTCGGTGCGCTGCTGGCGCCCGGCATCGGTTAGCATTCCGGAAGGCTATTCCGACCCGCCCGTCATGAAGCTGATCGCCCTGTTCATCGCCATGCTGCTGGAGCGCCTCGCCACCCAGCTGTTCCATCTGCGCGAGCTGCGCTGGCTCGACGGGCTGTTCGACTACGGGCTGCGCCTCGCCCAGCGCTTCGATGGCATCCCGAAACTGCTCGGCGTGGTCGCGACGATACTGCTGGTCGCGCTGCCCATCATCCTGCTGAGAGTCGGTTTCGGAGACACCCTGCTCGGACTGCCGTACCTCGCCCTGTCCGTCGTCGTCCTTTTCTTCTCGCTGGGGCCCCGGGACATCGGAGAGGAGGTGGATCGATGGTGCAGCGCGATCGAGACGGGCGATACGGAGCAGGCGCGGTCCGTGGCGAGGGCACTGCTGGAGCACGGAGCGGCCGACGAGGAGATCGCCCGCAGCTTCGCCGTGGAGGAGGCGGTCTGCATACAGGCGAACAACCGGATGTTCGCGGTGATCTTCTGGTTCGTCGTACTGGGCCCGGTCGGCGCCTGGGTCTTTCGTGTGGCGGATCTCCTTCGGCGGCGAGCCGTCTTCCAGGCCGAACGCCTGGCTGTCGAGGGCGCCGACGTGGCAGACGAGACGAATCCGGTGCATCGTGATCTGCGCGCCGCGGCCGCGGCCCGCCAGGCGACGGAGCAGGTGCACGCATTGCTGGCGTGGCTGCCGGCCCGGCTTACCGCCCTGGGGTATGCACTGACCGGTAGTTTCGACAGCGCCCGGCACGCCTGGAGCGCGCTCGGCATCGAGCGCCTGTCCCTCCAGCGCGGCAATGAACGCCTGCTGGCGCGAGTGGGTCTCGGCGCGATGGCACTCACACCGGTCGATGGCGAGACTGCGCAGGAGCGTCAGATCCGGGGGGCGCGTGCAGCCAGGACCCTGGTCTTCCGTACGCTCGTGTTCTGGCTCGTCGCCATCGCGGCCATGACCCTGGCAGGCGCTGCCATTTGATCTCCCGTCTTCTCGCGATGGCCGCGCTCGCGGCCCTGGTGGTGGTACCCGCCGGTGCCTCCGCGGAGGCGGGCCCCGGCCGCATCGTCACACTGGCCCCTCACCTGGCCGAGATCGTCTTTGCCGCGGGAGGCGGCGACCGACTCGTCGGCGTGACCGAATATACGGATTACCCGCCGGCGGCTGCGGAACTGCCGCGTATCGGCGATGCTTTCCGCGTGGACATGGAGCGCCTGTCCGTGCTGGATCCCGACCTCGTCCTGGCGTGGGAGGACGGGACCCCGGCGGCACTCGTCGCGAGGCTCCGGGAGAGGGGCTATCCGGTCGTGTCCGTGCGCACCCGCAGCCTCGAGGATATCGCCGTGGCCATCGAGCGTGTCGGTGCACGTCTGGGGACGGTGTCCCAGTCCGACCGGGCGGCAGAAGCCTTCCGCTCCGAGCTTGCGGCGGTCGTTGCAGGTCACGACGCCGGGCGGCCGCTGCGCGTGTTCTACCAGGTCGCGGGACAACCGCTCTACACGGTCAATGGCGGACACTTCATCAGCGAACTGATCCGCCTCTGCGGAGGGCGAAATATCTTCGAGGACCTCGGCGATCTCGCCCCGGTAGTGACCGTCGAGTCGGTGCTTGCCAGGGATCCCGAGCTGATCCTGGCGACCGGCAGTGATGTCGCGAGCCTCGACCGCTGGCGACGCTGGGGCTCGCTCTCGGCGGTGCGTGCGGACAACCTGCGCCTGCTGCCGGCGGATACCCTGGCCCGGCCGTCACCGCGCGTCGTCCGCGGGGCGGCCGATCTCTGCGGCGCCATCGAGGCTTCGCGACACCGCCTCCCGCCACATGCCGCGCGACGCTCGGAGTAGCGCGGAACGCTCACTGGCCGCCGCTGCGACCACTCCTCCACAGTACCTCGGCCCCTTCTTCGGCACGCGCGAGGATACGTGCGACCACGAACAGGAGATCGGAGAGCCGGTTGAGATAGCGCAGCGACTCCGGATTGATCGGTTCATCCCGGCCGAGCGTGCTCACGCGGCGCTCGGCCCGCCGCACGACGGTGCGGGCGAGATGACAGGCGGCGGCGCCGGGTCCGCCCCCGGGCAGTATGAAGTCCTTGAGCGGCGGCAGCCCCTCGTTGTACGCGTCCAGCGCCTGCTCGATCCGGGCCGTGTAGTCCGGCGTGATGGCCAGATGGCCCGGGATACAGAGTTCGCCGCCCAGGTCGAACAGTTCGTGCTGGACCCGCTCGAGGCAATCGCGGACGCCGTCCGACACCCGATCCGTCGCCAGCACCACACCGATGCAGCTATTCGCTTCGTCGACGGTGCCGTAGGCCTCCACCCGGGGCGAGTCCTTGTCCGTTCGTGTCCCGTCGCCGAGACCGGTCGTGCCGTCATCGCCGGTGCGGGTGTAGATTTTCGTCAGGCGGTTGCCCATGGTGACTCCTGTTCGCGATGTCCGTCGCTTCAGCGCCAGACGTAGCCCAATTCAAGGTATCCGCTGCGCCCGGCCATGTTGAAACCGGCCGCAGTCTCGTAGTCCCGGTCGAATAGGTTTTCCAGCCGCCCCGAGATGCGCCAGGATTCGCTCAGCCGCAGCCGGGCGTTCAGGTTCGTGAGGAGATAGCCGCCCATGGTCTCGCCGCCGACGCCGGCCCGATCACCGTTGGCGACCAGCGAAAACCCGATGGTGTGCAGGCCGATGTGGCGCGTCGCCGTGAGGCTCACGCTCTCCTCTGCCCGGCGCAGAAGCCGCTGGTCCGTCCGTCCGTCGCGGGCCCGCTGCCGCACTGCCGAGAGCCGCATCTCCCAGGTCTGCCAGCGGCGATCCCAGGAGAGCTGCACGCCGCGGATCTCGGCGGAGTCCACGTTGCGCAGTCGGAACGTGTCGAGGTCGAACTCGATCAGATCGTCGATATCCTTATCGTATAACTCCACACTGACGGTGGAATCGTCCCGCGGAGCATAGCGAAGCACGATCTGCGCCTCCCGCGCCGTCTCGGGATGGAGATCCGGATTGCCCCCGTAACCGAAACGGTCCGTCGCGTCCGGTGCCCGGAACGCAGTGCCGATACCGGCTGCGATCCGCCAGCGGCGATTGATGCGATAGCCGTACTCCGCGTTCCACGTGGTCTGGCCACCGAAGTCGCTGTGATCGGTATAGCGGGCGGCGAGGTGCAGCTCATGGTCATCGCGCCGGATCTGATCCTGGACGAACAACGCCCGGACGCGGGTGTTCTCGCCGAAGCCGAGGCCGAAGGAGAGCGCATCGGCGCCCTCGTCTACGAGGTAGAGGCCACCCATCAGCGTGTGACCGCGCCAGGCGGGCAGGGTATGTTGCACATCCAGCGTCCGGCGCTCGGACGCCACGAAATCCGGCGACTGGTTCTGCTCGATCTCGTCCCGCAGATAACTCAGGATCGCCCGCGTCTCGCCGAACGCTCCCGTGGGCGTCACGAGTTCCAGAGCCGTGACGCTGTTCAGGTACTCCTGGTCCACGGGTATGCGGAAGAAGTCCGAGTACTCCGTGGTCCCCGACGCCTGCCAGTGACGGAGTTCGAGGCGGGCCGGGCCGAGGGCGACACCTGCGTTGCCACTGGCGGAGAAGTTCCCGTAACCCCGGTCCGCCGTGTCGTCCCGGTAGGTCGGGAAGCCGTCGGTGCGGGCCCAGTCGACCGTGAGGCCGACGTTCGCATTCCCGCTCTCACGGCCCAGCGACATCTGGAACTGGCGCGTATCGAAGCTGCCACGGCGCAACGCGGTCTCGGTTCGCGTGCGTCCGTCCCGGGTGATGATATTGATGACGCCGCCGATGGCATCCGTTCCGTAGAGTGACGAGCGCACGCCCTTGACGATCTCGATCCGCTCGATCAGGGAGGGAGCCAGATTCTGCAGCGGCGCCGCGCCGATCGTGCCGGGGTTGATCCGTACCCCGTCGATCAGTACCAGCGCATGGTTGCTCTCCGACCCGCGGACGAAGACGGTCGCCGATTGTCCCGGTCCGCCGGTGCGGGCGACGTCGAGCCCTGCCTCGAAGCGCAGCAGATCGAGGACGTCGGTGGCGAGCGAGCGCTCGATCTGCTCCCGCGTGATGACGGTGACGGGTACCAGGGACTCGGAGACCGGCACCGGCGTGCGGGTTGCAGTGACCACTACCGGATCCAGATCGGCCGGCGATTCGGCCAGCGCCTGGGCGGGCATGGCCGTGCAGATCAGCCAGGCAGCCAGAGCAGTCGTTCTCATGGGAGTCCCCCGCGTGCCCGCCGCACGCCTCTTATCCGTTTCGCGGGGCGGGGAAGGAGGCGGGTCGATGCGAGGATCGGTCCGGCCTGCGCCCACCGCGCCGCCACTGTGGCACCGGGCCGGTCTCCGGGCTGACGAGCGGGCGCGAGGCCCTGAGTCGGAGCGCCTTCCCGTGGGAGAACCCACAGTGGCTCGGGTGCCGTGGCCGGCCCCGGGCTCCGCCTTACACTCGATCACCGTTGCGGGGGCAGCGTCGGACTGTGCCGCATGGGCGGTTTCACCGACTTCCCGTTCGTCTGCAGCGACGCTGACAGACTCACCCGATGCTCTGCAGGATTCTCCGAGGCCGGTGCGGGCAGTGTCAAGGCGGGAAGAGACCTGTGCGGGACTTCTCGCGTAGAATGCGGCATCCGCAGCGTCGGAGGGGGTGATGGCGGGCTCGGAAAAGCTGGAGGTTGCGCTCGAGGCGGCATCCGCCGCCGCCGAGGTCATCCGTCATTACTATGGCAGGCGCTTCGCGGTCCGGACCAAGCAGGACCGCTCGCCCGTGACCGACGCGGACGTCGAATCCGAACAGGCCATCCGTCGGGTCATCGCCGGACACTTCCCTGATCACGGCTTCTACGGTGAGGAAACGGGCCGTTCGGACCGGGAATCGCCCTGGCTCTGGCTGGTGGATCCGATCGACGGCACCAAGGGCTTCGTGCGGGGCTATCCCTTCTTCTCCACCCAGATCGCGCTGATGCACGAGGGGGACCTCGTGCTGGGTGTCTCCAGCGCGCCGGTGTTCGGCGAGACCGCCTGGGCGGAGAGGGGAGGCGGGGCCTGGCTGGACGGTGAGGCCGTGCGAGTCAGCGCCGTCCGTTCCCTCGGCGAGGCGGCCGTCTCGACCGGCAACCTGCGGACCCTCGCACTGAGCGAGCGCTGGAGCGCCTGGGGCGATATCGTCGCCCGCGTCGACAGGATCCGCGGCTACGGGGATTTCTACCACTACCACCTGCTCGCCGCAGGCCGGATCGACGCGGTGATCGAGTCGGACGTGAACATACTGGATGTGGCCGCCCTGTCCGTGATCGTCACCGAGGCGGGTGGCGTATTCACCGATCTCGCGGGACGTCCTCCGGGGCTCGCGACGACGTCGGTCGCCGCCGCGAACCCGCAGCTGCACCCCGTGCTGGTGGAGGCCCTGGACTGGGCCTCAGTCCGTCGGGCCGACGGGTGATTCGTCCGGCGTGAAGAGACGCCTGCCGCGCCACGGCACGGCGACGATCGGGGTACCGTAGAGTCGGCCGAGCCGGTCCCCGTCGAGGACGCTGGCGGTCCGGCCGAGTTCCCATTCGCCGTCCCCGTAGAGCAGGAGGCAGCGGTCGGCAAACCGCTCCGCCAGATTCGCGTCGTGCAGGCTGACCAGCGCCGTGGCGCCGCGGGCCGCTTCCTCACGCACGATCTCGAGGACCCGCAGCTGGTGCCGCGGGTCGAGGTGATTGGTGGGTTCGTCCAGCAGATACACGTCGGGCCGCTGGATCAGGGTCTGGGCGATCGCGAGGCGGCGGCGTTCCCCGCCGGACAGCGTGGCGACATTGCGCTCGGTCAGCTCGGCCAGTCCCAGCCGGTCGAGTTCCGCGACGGCGACAGCCTGGTCCTCCTTCGACTCCCAGCGCCAGCGTCCGATGTGAGGATGGCGACCGATCAGCGCCTCTTCCAGCACGGTGCTCGGGAAGAGATCCTCCTGCTCCTGAGGCAGCAGCGACAGCCGACGGGCCAGGTCGGGGCGGGACCAGTCGTTCGCCGGTCGACCGAAGTAACGGATATCGCCACGCGTCGCCGGTCTGAGGCCGGAGAGCGTCTCCAGCGTCAGGGTCTTGCCGCAGCCGTTGCGTCCGAGCAGGGCGACGAATTCGCCGGGGGCGAGGGACAATTCGAGGTCCCCCACCAGCTCACGGTCCCCGATGTCGACCTGCAGTCCGCGGGCGACGAGAGGCTTTTCCGATTCGGCTGCGGGCAATGGAAGCACGTTTCGGGGGTTGCGGGTCCAGGGGCGCCGGCAGCGGCCGGCAAGTCCTCATGTTACCGCAGCGGCCGGTCAGCGCAGCAGCCCGATCTCGGTTGCGGTGAGGGGGCCGATGACCGTCTCCGCCAGACTCTGCGGTATACGAGCGTCCACCGGCGAGACGGCGAGCCGGCCTGCCATGATCTCTGCGCGTGATTGGGGGTAGAGCGGGATCTTTTCCGGCTCCCCCAGCCCGATCGGCGCGACCGGTCTCAGTGTGGTCCGGTCGTACTTGTCCGTGGCGCCCAGGGTATGCAGCAGCTCGTGCACGATGATTACCTGGTTCATGGATTCCAGGGCGGGATCGGCAAAAGCATTCACGATGCCGACCAGGCCCTTCTGCAAGCCTGTCGAGGGTTCCAGCTTCACGCCGTCGGTCGCCGGGAAATAATTTACGAACAGTCGGATATCGGCAGCGGGTATGCGGTCGTTCCGCGTGGCGTGCCACGCCCACCACCGCAAGCGCAGGCTCCAGGCGGCGACGGTCAGCGCGTTGCCGTCTCGGGGCGGGGGCGGCGGGCTCGTCGTCAATGGCGGACCCAGCGTGATCGCTGCGAGCCGGTCGTGCTGACGGCCGTAACGGGCCGCCTCGGTCCGGAGGTAATCCTCGATCGCAGAGAAGGACGTCTCGTCCAGTCCTGCCAGATAGTCCGAGACCCGGTCGCTATCGTCGCCGTTCAGCGGATACAGGTTCACGTACAGGGTATCGTCCCAGTCGGTCGTCGAGGCACGATCGATCCAGGCGCCTGCAGCCACGAACAGCAGTAAGTAGAGCAACGCGGCGATACGGAGTTGGCGGAACACGTGGGACCGGACCATCGCTACCAGACGTCAGAGGGCCTGCGCGTATCATCACCCTTCCTGCGCGGATAACCTGCGACTCGTTTCACATAGGGCCCGGGCAAGAAAAAACCCCGCAGCGTGAGCAAACGGGGTCAACAGGACTTCTTCTTCTTATTCTCAGGCGTTCTGATTCTTCGGGCCAGACAAGCAGTTTTCTCGTTCTCCGTTTTTTTATTGTTGTTCTTGTTCTGATTCTTCTTCTTGTTCTTGTTATGACTTGTCTTCTGGCTTATGAAACCTTTTGCAGGGTTCTGTTTGGCCTCCCGTATCAGTCGCCTTTTCGCTTGGGCATCCCTGTTTAAGCAAAGGCCGTGCCAGAATGTACGTTTCCCTTCTTTTTCAGGCGTTTGAACCGAATCGGGCGTCAATGCGAACGAGCTCGTCAGTGCGGGCTGTAAATTTCTCCGACACAAACTTCCTGCGCCAATCAACGGCGTCGTACGGGTTTTGACGGTAAAACAACATGTTATCTGGAGGAAACCCGCGGAAAACGGGGCTTTGGAGACCCATTATTATGTCAAAACCTGTCGCCAAACGGCGACGGTCGGTCCGATTCCTTGATTATTGTTAAATTTCCCGACGAGTCCGCGTGCCTTGATGGCGGGTTGATCGAGAGCAGCCCGGCGGGCGTGAAAAACCGTCCGCCGGAAATCACGGCCGTGATGTCTATCGCATCCGCGGCGTCCGCCAATGGGTCGCCGGATACGATCAGCAGATCGGCACGCGCGCCCGGGGTCAGGATGCCGAGTTCACCCTCGAGACCGAACGTCCGCGCGGGCTCCGCCGTATACCGGAACAGGACTTCGACGGGCGGTAGGCCGGTGCGCTGCAACTGCTGCATGTGGGTCTGCACGCCACAGGATCGTGCCAGGCGTGCCACTGCGGGTTCGCCGTCCGCCGCCAGCAGTGTCGCGAGGGGGCTCTCGCCGGCGACCCTCGACTCGGCCTTATGTCCGGGTCCGCCGGCTCCGGCTCCGGCGATGAGGCGTGCACC
>JARRPZ010000003.1:0-64287 GCA_037382365.1 Gammaproteobacteria bacterium | reverse complement strand
CTGTCGGACATGGATTCCGTCCCCGGTTTGGCGCGGGACGCCGCCAATCCTACAATGTCGCGCCCCGTCGGTGCGGAGGAAACCGTGGATCTGAACGAAAAATTCCAGGCCCTGGAGCGCCACGTCAGCGGCCTCATCATCGGTCAGGAGCATCTCGTGAACCGGATGCTGATCGCCCTGCTCTGCGACGGTCACCTGTTGGTGGAGGGCGCGCCGGGTCTGGCGAAGACCCGCGCCATCAAGGTGCTCAGCCAGTCGATAGAAGGCGACTTCCACCGTCTTCAGTTCACGCCGGACCTGCTGCCGGCCGACCTCACCGGTACGGAGATCTACCGCCCGCAGGACGGCTCCTTCCAGTTCCGCGCGGGCCCGCTGTTCCATAACCTGATCCTGGCCGACGAGATCAACCGGGCGCCGGCGAAGGTGCAGTCCGCGCTCCTCGAGGCGATGGAGGAACGCCAGATCACCGTCGGCAGCAAGACCTATCCGTTGCCGAAGCTGTTCATGGTGATGGCCACCCAGAATCCGATCGAACAGGAGGGCACCTATCCGCTGCCCGAGGCCCAGCTCGACCGTTTCCTGATGCACGCCGTGGTCGGATATCCGACGGCCGAGGACGAACGGCGCATCCTGGTGCTGAACCGGGACGAAGCCAAGGCGCAGGCGGCCGACCCCTTCACGCCGCCTGCCGAGCTGCCGGAGGCGGACGTCATGGCGGCACGCGCCGAGATCCTGCGGCTGCATCTGGCCGACGAACTGGAGCGCTATATCGTCAGCATCGTACTCGCCAGCCGGGATCCCGCCGGCGTGGATGCCGATCTCGCCGGCGCCATCCAGTTCGGCGCGAGTCCGCGTGCCAGCATCGCGATCGATCGCACGGCCCGGGCGCATGCCTGGCTGTGCGGGCGCGACTACGTCGGGCCGGACGACATCCAGGCCGTGGCACCGGACGTGCTGCGCCACCGGATACTGCTGAGCTACGAGGCGGAGGCCGACGGCCTGACGCCTGATGCCTTCATCGCGCGGCTCCTGGCCGGCGTCGGAGTTCCCTGAGCGCGCCATGAGCACGGGCGGCAGCACGGGCAATTCGCAGGCAGCGGGCGAGGGGTCCCCGGTACGCGTGACCCAGGCGGAACTGATCCGCCTCGCGGCGCCGGCCCGTCTGCTCAGCCTCGAGGCCATGCGCGCCAGGTCCCGCCGCGGGGGGCAATATCTCTCCCATTTCAAAGGTCGGGGCATGGAGTTTGCCGAGGCACGCCCTTACCAGGAAGGCGACGATCCCCGCAACATCGACTGGCGAGTCACCGCGCGCAGCGGCAAGCCGTTCACGAAATTATTCCGCGAGGAGCGGGAGCGGCCGGTCCTGCTGTGGCTCGATCTGCGGGCGGCGATGCATTTCGCGACCCGGGGTGTGTTCAAGTCGGTGCTGGTGTCGCGGGCGGCGGCCCTGCTCGCGTGGGTCGCGATGGTGCACGGCGATCGGGTCGGCGGTTTCCTGTTCGCGGAGGACTTCCATCGCGAACTCCGCCCCCGGCTCGGCCGCCGCGCCGTGCTCCGCTTCCTGCACGAGATATCCTCGGCGCCGGTGTGGGAACGCCGCGCATTCGATCCGGGTCTCAGTGCCGAGGCGGCGGAATCCGCGATGGGCGGGTTGCGCCGGGTGGCCCATACGGGGAGTCTGGTGGTGCTGTTCAGCGATTTCCGGGACTTCGGCGCCGGCGCTCGCCGCTGTCTGGCCGACATCGGGCGGCACAACGACGTGATCGTCTTCTTCGTCCACGATCCGATGGAGGAAGCATTGCCCCCGCCGGGACGCTATCGCCTGCGGGATGCGCGGGGCGAGGCGACACTGGAGACGGACGACCGTCGTCTGCGGGAGCGCTACGCGGCGGATTACCGCCGGCGCTACGAGGAGATGACGACGCTGTTCGACCGTTACCGCATGCGCTGGGTGAGCGCGGACACTCGTGACGATCCGGTGGATCTGCTGTCCCGTGTGCTGACCCAGCGACCGCGCTGAGGAGGACGACGTGTCGCCGGCCGATTTGCCCCTGCGTGATATCCACCTGCCGGAAACGGTGGACTGGTGGCCGCCGGCCCCGGGCTGGTGGGTGCTGGCCGGCATCGTATTCCTGGCAGCCGGCGTGGTGGTCTGGCTGGTGTGGCGGCGGCGCACCCGGGTCCGGCGGGCCGCCCTCGCCGAACTGCGGCGCATCGAGCAGGACTACGCCGATCACGGGGACGTGGCCCGACTGGCGAAGGAACTGTCCGTGCTGATGCGCAGGGCCGCGATCACGGTCGAGCCGAGGAGGGAGGTGGCGGGACTGACCGGCCGCGACTGGCTCGCGTGGCTCGATCGCGGACTCGAGGGCAGACCCTTCAGCGATGGTCCGGGGCGGTGCCTGGCGGAGGCACCCTACCGGCCGCCGGAGGAGGCGGCCGTGGGTGACGCGATGGCACTGCTGGGGGTCTGCCGCGCACGTCTCCGGCACCTGGAGGCTGCGCCGTGAACACCCTGCCGGGTCTGCTCGAGGCGGTGGAGTTCGCGTGGCCGTGGGTGTTCGCGCTCGTCCCCCTGCCGTTCCTCGTGCGTCGTCTCCTGCCGGCCGCGCCGGCCGCCACCGAGGCCGCGCTGCGCGTGCCATCGACGACCTTTTTCCCCAGTGCGGAAGGTGGCGAGCGGACATTCGCGCTCCGCCCGAGCCTGCTGCTCGCGATCCTCGCCTGGTTGCTCCTGATCGTCGCGGCGGCCCGGCCCCAGATCACCGGCGACGCCCTGGAGGCGCCGGTCACCGGGCGCAATCTCATGCTGGCGGTGGATCTCTCCGGCAGCATGGAAGCGCGGGACTTCACGCTGGGCAGTCGCACGGTGAACCGCCTGGCGGCCACGAAGGCGGTGGCCGGCGAGTTCATCGATCGCCGCGAAGGCGACCGCCTGGGCCTGATCCTGTTCGGCGAGCAGGCGTATCTGCAGGCACCGCTCACGTTCGACCGCGAGACCGTGAAGACGCTGCTGTTCGAAGCGGTCATCGGTCTCGCGGGCGAGAAGACCGCCATCGGCGATGCGATCACGCTGGCCGTCAAGCGGGTGCACGACGAACGCCGCGCCGGGCGGGAGGCGGGCGAACAGGTGCTGGTGCTGCTCACCGATGGGGCGAATACTGCCGGCTCCATCGCGCCGCTGAAGGCCGCGGAGCTGGCCGGCCAGGTCGGGCTCACGGTCTACACCATAGGCATCGGGGCCGAACGCATGGAGATCCCCTCGTTGCTCGGCAACCGCATGCGTCAGGTCAATCCGTCCATGGATCTCGACGAGGCGACGCTGACGCGCATCGCCGAGGTGACCGGTGGACGGTATTTCCGTGCGACCGATACCGCATCGCTGCAGGAGATCTATCGAATCCTCGACGAGCTGGAGCCCGCCGCGACGGAGGAAGGCGGCATGCGGCCCGTGATCGATGTTTTCTACTGGCCGCTTGGCGTCGCGCTCCTTTTGATGCTGGCGGGAATGGCTGTCACAGCGTTGTCGGGATTGCGCAATCGCGCGGCCGGGGGGGAGCTGGCCCGTGCCGGCTGAGTTTCAGTTCCTCCGCCCGCTGTGGCTGCTGGCGATACCGGCGGCGCTGGCGCTCATCGCCTGGCGCGCCAGGCGCCCGCTGGATGCCGGCAGCTGGCGGGCGGTGGTGGACGAACGGCTGAGACCGTGGGTGCTCGAGGATCGGGGGGAGCACCGCCGCACGCGTCCGGCCGCGTGGCTGGCCGGTGCCATCGCCGTACTGGCTTCGCTGGCGATGGCGGGGCCGACATGGGAGCGGCAGAAGCAGCCGCTGTATCGTGGCGGTGATGCCCTCGTCGTCGCCCTCGATCTCTCGCGTTCCATGGACGCGGCCGACGTCTCTCCCAGTCGCCTCGAGCGGGCGCGCCTGAAACTGCGGGATCTGATGGAACGCCGTCAGGACGGGCAGACCGCACTCATCGTCTACACGGCGCATGCCTTCACCGTGACGCCGCTCACCGACGACACGGAGACCATCGCCGCCCTCATCGGCAGTCTCGACACCGACATCATGCCGAGCCGCGGCAGCCTGCCCGCCCGCGCGCTGGAGAAGGCCCGGGAGCTGCTGACCCAGGCCGGGGCGAGGCAGGGCCACGTGCTGCTGATCACCGACGGCGGCGCCGGCGATCCGCTGCCGGTGGCCGACAGTCTGCGGCGGGACGGCTACCGCGTGTCGGTGCTCGGCGTCGGTACCGAGGAGGGCGGACCGGTGCCGAAGGCGGACGGGGGCTTCGTGACGGACGACAGCGGTCGGATGGTACTGCCGGCCCTGGACGAGGGCATCCTGCGGGAGATCGCCGCGGCCGGCGAGGGCGTTTATCGTCGCCTCAGCGTCGATGATGCGGATCTCCGCGCGCTGCTCGCGGCGATGGGACCCGCGGCCCGCGCCGAAGAGGAGGGCGGCGAGCAGTTCTACACGGAACTCTGGCACGACCAGGGGCCATGGCTGACGCTGGCGCTGTTGCCGCTGGCGGCGCTCGCATTCCGCCGCGGCTGGCTGGTGATGATCGTCATCCTGGTGCTGCCCCTGCCACAACCCGCCCGGGCCGCCGACTGGCAGGACCTCTGGCTGAATCGGGACCAGCGTGGCGCACGGGCGCTGGAGGCGGGCCGCGCGGACGAGGCGGCAGCGCTGTTCGAGGACCCGGCTTGGCAGGGAGCGGCCCGCTATCGGGCCGGCGACTACGTGGACAGCGCCAGGGCGTTCGCGGGGCTGGATACGGCGGATGCCCATTACAACCGGGGTAATGCGCTGGCCCGACAGGGCGAATACGAGGCGGCGATCCAGGCCTACGAGCAGGCGCTGGCGGAAGCACCCGAACACGAGGACGCGCGGCATAACCGGGAGGTGCTGTGGCGCGCCCTGCAGCAACAGCAGCAGGGCGGCGGCGAGGGGCAATCCGGCGAAGGCGAGGATCGGGAGCAGAGCGACGCCGAGCAGCAGGCCGGCGACAGCGGCGAGCAGGGCGGTGAGGAAGGCGAAGGGTCGGAGTCTGGCGATTCCGGCGGCCAGAGCGGCGACCAGGAGCGGCAGGAGGGCGGTGCCGGCAGCCGGCAGGCGGGATCCGACGGCACGTCGAGCCCTTCTTCCCCGGACGATCAGGAGGCGATCGAGGAATTGCAGGAGGCGATGCGCCGGGCCGCCGAGGCGGGCGAGAGCGGAGAAGACAGCGAGGAGCGCCGGCCGGTGGCGGCAGGCCTCACCGCGGAGGAGCGGAGCGAGCAGGAGCAGATGCAGGCGATGGAGCAATGGCTCCGTCGGGTGCCGAACGACCCGGGTGGTCTGCTGAGGCGCAAGTTCCGCGACCAGTATCAACGCCAGGGCCGTGATCAGGACGGCAACCGGCTGTGGACCGACGAGGGGGTGGAGCCGTGGTGAGGTGGCTCGTGCTGCTGATCTTCCTGGCGCCGGCCGCGGTGTTCGCGGCGGTGACGGCCACCGTCGACCGCAACCGGATCGAGATCAACGAGTCGCTCACGCTGTTGATCGAGGTCGATGGCGAGACGGCCGGTGAGCCGGATCTCGCCGTGCTCGAGGAGGACTTCGAGGTCCTCGGCCGCAATCAGACGTCGAGCACGACGATCGTGAACGGCCGCGTCAGCCGTTCGCGGACCTGGGCAGTGTCGCTGATGGCGAAGCGGACCGGCGAACTCGTGGTGCCCGCGGTCCCGGTGGGCAACGAATCGAGCGCACCCCTCACCATCGATGTGGACCCGATTAGCAAGTCGCCGCCGGGAGAGGCGGACATCTTCCTGCTGGCCGAGGTGGACTCGCCCGAGACCTGGGTGCAGGCCCAGGTGATATACACGGTGAAGATCTTCATCGGCGTGTCCCCGCTGCAGCCCCGTCTCGATCAGCCGGACTTCGGCGGGGTGGAGGTGCTCGTCCAGCCGCTGGGCGATGATCGGCGCTACGAGTCGGTGATAGGCGGGCGCACCTATGCGGTGGTCGAGCGACGCTATGCCCTGTTCCCACAGGCGAGCGGGACGCTCTCGATCGGCGCATCCCGCTTCCAGGCGCGGGTGCGGGAGCCCGGCCGGGCCTCGGGCCGGAAGGTATTCCTGTCCGAGTCGATCGACGTCGAGGTCCGACCCGTGCCACCCCCACCCGCGGCTCACCCTGATGCCGCCTGGCTGCCGGCACTGGACGTGACACTGGAGCAGGAATGGGATCCGGACGGCGGGCCCGTGACGGCCGGCGAACCCGTGACCCGTACCGTGCGGCTCGCAGCCGCGGGTCTGCTGGCCAACCAGATTCCGCCGCCGGATCTGCCGGTGCCCGACGGCGTCCGCAGCTACCCGGACCAGCCCGAACTGGAGACCGTCGGTATCGAACAGGGCGTGCAGGGCATCCGAACGGACCGCTACGCCCTGGTCGCAGCCCGGGATGGCGAACTGCGCTTCGAAACGGTCGAAATCCCCTGGTGGGACATCCGGGCCGGCGAATGGAGAGTGGCGACGCTCGAGCCGACGCGGCTCGAGGTGCTCCCCGGCGCCGTCCCGCCGGCGCCAGAACCGGCTGCAGGCGGTCCCCCCGCCTCGGAAGCGTTGCCTCCGGCGCCCGTGCCGACCGACGACTTCTGGTACCGGATCAGCCTGCTCCTCGCCGGCGGTTGGGCGCTCACGCTGATCGCCTGGTGGTATAGCCGCCGCCGGACGCCACGCGTGGTGAGCGAGCCTCGAGAGGCGCCGCGATTCCGCCTCGAGGCACGGCGACTGAAAGCGGTCAGGGAAGCCTGTCGGGGAACGGATACCGCGGCGTGCACCGAGGCGCTGCTGGCATGGGGCAGCGTCCGCTGGCCCGACTCGCCGCCTCGCTCGCTGGGCGAGCTCGCGGCGCGGGTGCCGGCTGGCCTCGCAGGGCAGCTCGAGGCGCTAAACCGGAGCCGTTACGGCACCGGCGAAGGGGCCTGGGACGGCCGCGCCCTCGTGCGCGAACTGGATGCCTTCGTGCGGGGCGGCCGTGGGGGGCAGGCGGAAGAGACCGACGGAGTGCTTGCACGCCTCGCCTGAGCGCAGGAATCGGGTGGTACGCCGTCGCCCGCGGTACTACTCTCCGGTCCATGCAGTGTGCACTCAGACAGGAAGACTACCGTCGCATCGAGCGCGCCATCGCCTGGATGGACGCGAACTTCCTGGCGCATCCGTCGATCGACGACGTCGCCGCCGTTGCCGGACTGAGCCCCGCGCACTTCAGCCGTCTGTTCCGGCGCTGGTCCGGCCTGTCTCCGGCCCGCTATCTCAACCGCCTGCGGCTGGTCCGGGCCGAGCGTGATCTGCTGGATGGCGCCAGCGTGGAAGACGCCGCATGGGAAGCCGGTCTGTCCGGTCCCGGCCGGCTGCACGACCTGTTCGTGACGGTGGAAGCCGTCAGCCCGGGTGAATTCAAGAGTGGCGGGCGTGGCGTGCTGCTGCGTGCCGGCTGCGGCGACACGCCGTTCGGCCCGGCCTTCGTCGCCCGCAGCGATCGTGGCATCGTCGAACTCGGCTTTCTCGGCGAGCGCAGTGAGAGGGAAGCGCAGGCCGACCTCTCCCGCGCCTGGCCGGGCGCCCGGATCGTGGCCGACGAGGCCGCCGGCGAGGTGCTCCGCGGCATCTTCGACGGTGCTGCCGGCGGCCGCGTGCTGCACGTCCGCGGCACCAATTTCCAGCAACAGGTCTGGCGTGCTCTGCTGGCCGTATCCGCGGGCGAAACGACCGACTACGGACGACTGGCTGCGGCGATCGGCAGACCGGGGGCGAGCCGTGCGGTCGGCAATGCGGTCGGTGCCAATCCGGTCGCCTGGCTGATCCCGTGTCACCGCGTGCTGCGGCGGAACGGAGAACTCGGCGGTTACCGCTGGGGTCCGGATCGGAAACGCGCGATGCTCGCCTGGGAGCACTGCCGGCTCGGACCGGAGACCGCCGCCGTCTGACCGCCACCGTGGCGAGTGGTATCCTGCGCGGCTTCCCCTCCGTTCCCGGGCCGATCCATGACCCTGCCGCATATCGCGCTCGTCATCGCCATCAACCTGGTGTTCGGCTTCAATCTGGTGGCGGCGAAGTTCGCGATGGGTCAGCTGCCCCCGCTGCTGTTCGCCGCATTGCGATTCCTGCTCCTGTTTCTGGTGCTGTTCCCCGTGCTGCGCATCATGCGCGGCCGCATGGCGCTCATCGTCGGCGTGGCGCTCAGCATGGGGGCGCTGCATTTCACGCTGATTTACCAGGGGCTGGCGCTGGCCGACGACGTGTCGACCGTCGCCATCGCGCTGCAACTGGTGGTGCCGTTCTCGACGGTGCTGTCGATCATCTTCCTCGGTGAGCAGGTGCGCTGGAAGCGCTGGACCGGCATCGGGCTCGCTTTCGCCGGCGTCATGATCATCGGTTTCGATCCACGGGTGCTGGGCTACCTGCCGGCGCTGGCGTTCGTGATATCGGGCGCGCTGATGGCCGCGACGGGCATGCTGCTGATGAAGAAGCTCGAGAATGTCGGCGTTTTCGAGCTGCAGGGCTGGCTGGCCACGATCTCCTGGCCGCTGCTGCTGGCGGCGTCGCTGACGCTGGAGGAGGGGCAGGCAGCGGCGGTCGCCGGTACCGACGCGCTCGGCTGGGCAGCGGTCGGTTTCTCGGCCATCGGCGCGAGCCTGTTCGGCCACGGCGCGACCTACTACCTCGTGCAGCGCTACGACGTCTCGCTGATCTCGCCGCTGATGCTGATGTCCACGTTGTTCGGCGTGATGTTCGGCGTGCTCCTGCTGGATGATCAGCTCACACCGCGTATGGTCGTCGGCGGCCTCCTGACGCTGGGCGGCGTGCTGCTGATTACGCTGCGCTCGCCCGCATCGCCCGCCTCCTCCGCGCTCGATCAGCCGAGCGTGTCCCGATCGAGCCGCGAGCGCCACTCGTAGCGGGGCCCCGCAGGAGGGGCTTGAGCCCCGATTTCCGATCGCGGCCGATTCCGCATCGCGCCCAGAGCCGCTCCTGTATGTTCTTTCGGCGCGTCCGCGGCAGTCGCCACTCCCACTCATACGAATCGGGCCCGAAGGCCCGCCGGCGCCGGGGATCGGCGGGCGGTGTTACCAGTGCCCGGTGTTCTCCATCGACTTCCAGGGCTCTTCCGGCGGCAGCGCATCGCCTCGCTGCAGCAGTTCGACGGAGATGTTGTCCGGCGAGCGCACGAACGCCATGCGGCCGTCACGCGGCGGGCGATTGATGGTGACGCCCGCGTCCATGAGTCTGCGGCAGGTGTCGTAGATATCGTCTACCTGATAGGCGACGTGTCCGAAATTGCGGCCCTCGCCGTACTCTTCCGGGTCCCAGTTGTAGGTGAGCTCCAGCGGACAGTCCTCGTTGCCCGGCGGCGCCACGAAGACCAGCGTGAAGCGGCCCTGGTCGCTGTCGTAGCGGCGGATCTCGCGCATACCCAGCTTTTTGCAGTAGAAGTCGAGCGACTCGTCGAGGTCGCTGACGCGTACCATGGTGTGCAGATATTTCATTCCCTGCGGGCCTCGACTTGTTATCGGATGGACGGAGCCGACATTATAGCGGCCCGTCGGTCCGGAGATCCGCCTTAGCCATGCTGAGCAACATCCGAGCGTTGACCATCGACCTGGACGATACGCTGTGGGACGTCGCCCCGGTGATCCGCCGCGCCGAGCGCAAGCTCGGGGACTGGCTGCGTCAGCACTATCCGCGCATTCCCCAGCGATTCGCGCCGGCGGACATGATGGCGCTGCGCGAAGAGGTGGCGGCTGCCAATCCGGATCAGAGCCACGATTTCCGCTTCCTGCGCCGTGCGGTGATGCAGGAGATGGCCCGGCGCGTCGATTATCCGGAATCGCTGGCGGACGAGGCTTTCGACGTCTTCGATCGCCATCGCAACGAAGTCGAGTTCTTCGCCGACGTGCGGCCCGCACTGGAGCATCTGGCCGGACGTTACCGGCTCGTCGCCGTCACCAACGGGAATGCGGATCTGCACCGTATCGGCGTCGCCCACTTCTTCCATGGCATCGTGACCGCGGTGTCCGCGGGCGCGCCGAAGCCCGATCGACGGATATTCGAACAAGCGATGGAGCACGCCGGGAGCGATCCCGGCCACGTGCTGCATGTCGGTGATCATCCCGACCACGACATCGAGGGCGCCCGGCGGGCCGGCCTGCTGACGGCGTGGGTGAACCGGCGCGGCGAGACATGGCCGCAGACCTTGCTGCCTCCCCACGTCATCGTCGAAGATTTCCACGGCCTGCTCGATCTGCTCGAGAGCGACTGAAACCGCGACCGCTGCCATGACGCGACCCGTCATCGTCTTCGTGCCCGGTATGAGGCCAAAACCGGAACCGGACCTGCATCGCCAGCAGGTCTGGCGCACTCTGCTCGAAGGCGTGCGGCGGGCCGACGAACAGGTCGCAGCGGCCATGCGATCGTGCCCTGGCTGCCTGACGCTGGCCGACTGGACCTGGCTCTTTTACGGCTCCCATGCCGCCATCGATCCGGATCTCCCGGCCATCGAGGAGCTGCTGCAGAAGCCCGGCCCGACGGAGCGCGACGTCGCCGAAGCGCGCTCCTGGAGCAAGCGACTGCTGCGCCTCGCGTATCTGCTGGGTGACATGCTGCCTTTCCTGATCCCGCATCTCGCCGACGAGCGGATGCAGGTGACCCTCGCCGATGTGCGTCGCTACGTGCACAACGTCGCGGATATCGGCAGGCGTATCAGACACCGCCTCGAGATCCGGCTGGAGGCGGCGTGGCTCGAGAACAGGCCCGTACTGCTGATCGGTCATTCGATGGGGTCGGTGATCGCATGGGACGCTCTGTGGGAACTGTCGCGGGTGGACGACCGCGCGGGACGGGTCGACCTGTTCCTGACGCTCGGCAGTCCGCTGGGACAGCGCTTCGTGCAGCGCCGGCTGAAGAGCAACGTGGCGGACGGTGTGGAACGCTACCCGACGAATATCCGTCGCTGGGTGAACATCGCGGCGATCGGTGAGCTGACCGCCCTCGATCGTTCCGCACGCCGCGACTTCGGAGAGATGATCGCGGCCGGACTCGTGGAGGACATCGAGGATTACGAGGTGCTCAATTTCTTTCGCCGGGAGGGCGAACTGCACGTGCACAGCGAGTACGGCTACCTGGTGAACCGGACCACCGGCGGCATCATCGCCGACTGGTGGCGCTCGAATCGGTAGGAGGGCCTTCAGGCCCGATTCCGAATCGCGGCTGAAGCCGCTGCTACAGCGCCTTATGGCGGCTGAAGCCGCTCCTGCAGCTCCCGACCGCGGCTGAAGCCGCTCCCATGGATCCTTTCGGGCCTGAAGGTCCTGCTGCCCGGCGCAGATGTCCGGCCGTACGCCGTTGCAACCAAATCGGTCTCGGTGGCATCTATGGATGTAAAGGGACAATTTTTTCGAACGACGGGAAAACGAAATGAACGACATGCAGCGGTGGAGCAAGACGATCATCGAACGGCAGGCCGCGTCCAGGTGGTATCTGCCCGGACCGATCCGCAGGACGGTACGGGACGGGGAAAGGGGGGCGGAAGGCCGTTCTGTGCGCCCGCTCACAGTCTGGGGGCGTGAGGGATGCCTATCCTCGGGCTCATGGCGGAGTACTGCGAAAAGTTCTACACGGAGTTCCTCCTGACCGAGTCGGGTGGCCGGCATGGCGACGAGTTCAGCGGTATCGTCGAGATCTGGCGCCCGGCGGACGCCGAACTGGATGGCGACGCCATCCAGGTCCTGCTCGCCAAGAACTTCGATCTGGACGTGGACTGCGTCCGACTGCTGACCTGGTCCCGACTGCACTGAGGTCGACCGGATGCAGCCGCCCACGACGCCAGGCGATCGTGGTCAGCCTTCGAAGGTCACCTCGTAGCCGGCGTACTTGCGCACGTTCAGGACGCCCGTGTCCAGGATCAGATACTGCCCCTTGATACCCATGAGCCGGCCGCTCAGTTCGGGGGTCTTGTCGAAGTTCAGCGCGCGCACTTTCTCCGGGTACTCGACGACAGGATAGTCGATCCCGACCTCTTCGGCGTCGCTGAGCCACTCCACCGTGCCGGTGCCGAATTCGGAGACGATCGCGTCGAGTGCTTCCCCGGCCAGATCGAGCAGTTCGTCCCGGTGGGTCGCCAGCGACCGTGGCTCCGGGTCGCCTTTCAGCATTCGCCGCCAGTCGGTCTTGTCCGCGACGTGCCGGCCGATGGCCACTTCGGCGAGGCCGGCGACGAGCCGACTCGCGACGCGCAGGATCGGCAACGCCTGACGCGCGCCCTGATCGATCCACCGGGTGGGGATCTGCGACTCCCGGGTGATGCCCACTTTCAGTCCGGAGGAGTTGGCGAGATAGACCACGTGACCCCGCATGCAGTGCGCCTGGCCCCAGTCCGGCTCGCGGCAGGTGCCCTCGTGGAAGTGGCAGCGCTCCGGACGCACGATGCAGATATCGCAGCGGGCGAGGCCACGGGCGCAGGGGAAGCAGTAGCCCTGATTGAAGCTCCTGGAGGTCCTGCGGCCGCAGGCGACGCAGTGGATGTCACCGGTGTGGGCCAGGGCGATCTCACGGCCGATATAATCGTTCAGCGTCTCCTCCGCTTCGTCGAGCCGCAGCCGGTAGGTGACCGGCGCATCGTGCTCGACGCGGAGTTTCCTCAGGTGTCCCTGCAATGCCATGTCGTTCCCCGTGGCGGTGAACCGGCGACAAAACTGCGACCAAGTTTGATGCCACCGGACGGCATGCGACAATAGCGGGCCGATCTGCATTTGGCCAGCGGCATCCAGAAGGGAGTTCCATGACAGAGATCAGGGCCGGATTCCGAGGCATCCCCATCGTGAGGAGCGGCGAGAAATATCGCACCGATACCGGATTCACGGCGATCAAGGACGGCGTGAAGAGCGCGCGGGAACCGCAGCCGGTCACGCGAGGCGGGAAGCCGCGCTGGTTGCGCGCGAAGATGCCGTCGGGCGAGAAATATGCGGAGGTGCGGCAGACGGTCCGCGCGAACCGGCTCAGTACGGTGTGCGAGGAATCGAAATGCCCGAATGTCGGGGAGTGCTGGAATGCGGGCACGGCGACCATCATGGTGATGGGCTCCGTATGCACGCGCGCCTGTCGCTTCTGTGCCGTGGACACCGGCAATCCGCGGGGCTGGCTGGATCCGGAAGAACCTGCCAACACGGCCCGCGCGGTCGATCTCATGAATCTGGATTACGTGGTGCTGACGTCGGTGGATCGGGATGATCTGCCGGATGGCGGTGCCGCCCACTATGCCGCCTGTGTTCGCGCCATCAAGGCGCTGCGGCCGCAGACGGCGGTGGAGGCGCTGACCCCGGACTTCGGCGGCGACGAGACCGCCGTGGAGACACTGGTCGATTCCGGACTCGAGGTCTTCGCGCAGAATGTGGAGACGGTGCGCCGGCTGACGCATCCGGTGCGCGACCCGCGCGCCGGCTACGACCAGACGATGGCCGTCCTGGCCCATGCGAAACGCCACCGACCCGACGTACTCACGAAGACCAGCCTGATGCTGGGTCTCGGCGAGACGGACGAAGAGATACTGGAGACCATGGACGACCTGCGTGCGGCGGACGTTGATATCCTGACGCTCGGCCAGTATCTGCAGCCGACCAGGAACCATCTGGCCGTCGAGCGCTTCGTCTCTCCCGACGAATTCGCGGCTTACCGGCGCCAGGGCCTCGCCCGTGGCTTCCTCGAGGTCGTGGCCGGTCCGCTGGTGCGTTCGAGTTATCGGGCGGAACGGGTGCTCGAGCGGAACAACGTCGGCATCCCGGCCGAGGCGGCTTCCTGACGGGGCAGGGCGTTATGGGAGAATTCCTCGCGGATTACGGCCTGTTCCTGGCCAAGACGGTGACCTTCGTCGGCGCCATCCTGGTGATTATCGCGTTCGCCGCCGCCGCCTCCCGGAAGGTCTCCGGCGGCGAGGGACTCAAGGTGGAGAACCTCAACGAACGCTACCGCAAGCTCGCCGGTACGCTGAAGAAGAGTGTCGTCAATCGCAAGGCGGCCAAGGCGCTGGCGAAGGCCGAGAAGGCGTCTGCCAAGCGCGCGGCCAAGAGCGACGAGACCCGCCCGCGCACCTTCGTGATCGATTTCAAGGGTGACATCAAGGCGACGGAGGTGGCGGCGCTGCGCGAGGAGGTGAGCGCGATCCTGGCGGTCGCGAAAGAGGATGACGAAGTACTCCTGCGCCTGGAGAATGCCGGCGGCATGGTGCACGAGCACGGGCTCGCGGCTTCCCAGCTGGTGCGGCTGCGGGAGGCGGGTCTGAAACTCACGGTCGCCGTCGATCGTATCGCGGCGAGCGGCGGCTACCTCATGGCCTGCATCGCCGACCGCATCATCGCCGCTCCCTTCGCCATCCTGGGCTCGATCGGCGTGCTCGCCCAGTTGCCGAACTTCAACCGGCTGCTCGACAACCATGGCGTGGACTTCGAGCAGATCACCGCGGGCCGCTACAAGCGCACGGTGACCATGTTCGGCGAGAACACGGACGAGGATCGGGACAAATTGCGCCAGGAACTCGAGGACGTGCACGAACTCTTCCAGGCCGCGATCACGCGCTACCGGCCGGATGTGGACATGGAGAAAGTGGCGACCGGCGAGCACTGGTACGGCACCCGTGCGCTGGAACTCGCGCTCGCCGACGGACTGGCGACGAGCGACGAACTCCTGGCGGGCGCCGTCGAGGGCCGGGACGTCTACAAGGTGAGTTACGAAGTGAAGCAGCCCCTGCCGAAGAAGGTGCTGCATTCGATGGACGCACTCGCGGAGCGCGCCGCGGATATCGTGTGGCGGCGCCTGCAGGAGAGCCGATACCTGCGATGAGCCGGTCCTCCGGCGCGGGGCGCGGGGTTCGTCCTGCTCATCCCGCCCGGAACTCGCTTCCGGGCCGCCAGTCTTATATTTTTCGGGATCAGAACGGTTTCGCACTGATGGAAACGGCCATGCAGCATTTCAGATTCTCCCGTCTCGCCGTCGCAGGCGTCATCGTGGCGATGCTCGCCGCCTGTGCCACGTCGCCCACGGGTCGCAGTCAGCTGATCCTCAAGGACGAGGAAGAGCTGGAAGCGCAGGGTGAGGCGGCCTTCACCCAGCTCCGGGCGGAGATGCCCCTATCGACGGACCGCGCGACCATCGACTTCGTCGCCTGCGTGGCGAACGCCATCGTCGGGCAGCTGGAAGGCGAGATGGCCAATCTGAACTGGGAACTGGCGGTGGTGGATCGGCCCGAGGTGAATGCATTCGTGCTCCCGGGCGGCAAGATCACGGTGTTCACCGGCCTGCTCGGCGTCACCGAGAACGACGATCAGCTGGCGGCCGTCATGGGCCACGAGGTGGCGCACGTCACGGCCCGGCATCCGAACGAGCGGGCCTCGCGGGCGGTCGCGACCGGCTATACCGTGGGATTCCTGAGTGCGATCGTCGGCGGCACCTACATGGCCAATCAGAGCGCGTCCACCGCGATCCAGATGGCCGCCCAGCTCGGCGTGACACTGCCATTCACACGGCTCCAGGAACGGGAGGCCGACATCGTGGGCATCGATTACATGGCGCGTGCCGGCTTCGATCCCCGCGAGAGCGTCGCGCTGTGGAAGAACATGCAGAAGGCGAACGAGAACGAGCCGCCGGAGTTCCTGTCCACCCACCCGTCGAGCGACGACCGCATCGATAAACTGGTCGCTCACTATCCCGTCGCCCTGAAGCTCTACAACGAAGCGAAGTCGGCGGGCAAGACACCCGACTGCGGCGCGCGCCCGGCCATCAAGAAGCCGGAGT
The DNA here is from genome assembly GCA_037382365.1 of Gammaproteobacteria bacterium. Taxonomy (GTDB): domain Bacteria; phylum Pseudomonadota; class Gammaproteobacteria; order Steroidobacterales; family Woeseiaceae; genus Lentisalinibacter. Next base: position 48,461 of record JARRPZ010000003.1, on the reverse strand, counting down.
CCTGAAGCCGGGCGTGCTGATCCGCGCGACCGACACCGGCCTCGCCTGCGCGGCCGGCGGCTTCCACATCGATCCCTGGCGCCCGAGCGCAACGGCCCTCGTCACCCATGCCCATGCCGACCATGCCCGCCCGGGCTCGGACGTGTACTACGCGGCGGCGCCCGGCGTCGGCCTGCTCAGGAAACGTCTCGGCGACGCCGCGGATATCCGGCCGGTCGACTGGGGCGAGCGCCTGAGCTTCGAAGACACCGTCGTCTCTTTCCATCCCGCCGGTCACGTGCTCGGCTCCGCGCAGATCCGGATCGAGTCGGCGCAGGGCGTCTGGGTCGTCTCCGGCGACTACAAGCGGGATCCGGATCCGACCTGCGCGCCGTTCGAGGTCGTGCCCTGCGATACGTTCATCACCGAGGCGACCTTCGCGCTGCCGGTCTACCGCTGGCGGCCGGGCAGCGAGACCGCCCGGGAGATCCACGACTGGTGGCAGGGCAACCGGGAACAGGGCCGCCCGTCGGTGCTCTTCTGCTATGCACTCGGCAAGGCACAGCGGGTGCTCGCGGAATTGATGGCGTACACGGATGCAACGGTGTTCGTGCACGGGGCCGTCGAGGCGCTGGTGGAGGTCTACCGGGAGGCCGGCGTCGAGATGCTGCCGACCGAGAAGGTGGATCTTCGGCAGCAGCGCGATTATGCCGGTGAACTCGTCATCGCGCCGCCGGGCGCCGCGGGCAGCACCTGGATGCGCCGATTCCGTTCGGCAAGCACCGGCTTCTGTTCGGGCTGGATGCGCATCCGGGGTCAGCGCCGCCGCCGTGGCTACGACCGGGGGTTCGTGCTGTCGGACCACGCGGACTGGCCCTCGCTGCTGCGCACGATCGACGAGACGGGTGCTTCCCGTGTGCTCGCGACCCACGGTCACACCGATGCCCTGGTGCGCCTGCTGCGCGAGCACGGTGTCGACGCGTCGGCGCTCGAGACGGCCTACGAGGGCAGCGGCGATGACCAGTAGGAGACGCCGCCGTGCGTAGTTTCAGCCGGCTCTACCAGGAACTCGACCAGACCACCTCCACCAATCTCAAGGTGGCGGCGATGGTCCGCTATTTCTCGAATGCGCCGCCCGCAGACGCGGCCTGGGCCGTGTATTTCCTGTCGGGCCGACGGATCAAGCGGCTGGTCGGTCCGGCCCGGCTGCGGCAGTGGCTGTACGAGTGCGTCGATCTGCCGGACTGGCTGGTGGACGACACCTACGCCACGGTCGGCGACCTCGCGGAGACGATCGCCCTGCTCACGGATACGGCGCAGCCCGCGCCGGCCGACGATCGCTCGCTCGCCGGGTGGCTGGAGCAGGAGATCCTGCCGCTGAAGGATCTCGACATCGAGGACCGGGGGGAGCGCGTAAAGCGGTGGTGGGCGACCCTGGACTACGAGCGGAGCTACCTGCTGAACAAGCTGCTGACCGGCGCGTTGCGAGTCGGCGTGTCCCAGACGCTCGTCGCCCGGGCGCTGGCCGAGACGGCCGATCTGCCGCGGCCGGTGATCCTGCACCGGCTCATGGGACACTGGGAGCCGAGCCCTCGATTCTTCAAGGCGCTGCTGTCGCCGGACGACGGCGAGGCGGATATCTCGCGTCCCTACCCGTTCTGTCTCGCCGCCCCGCTGGAGGGACAGTCGATACCGACCGACCTCGGTGCTCCCGAGGGCTGGCAGGTCGAATGGAAATGGGACGGCATCCGCGCCCAGCTGGTGCGGCGCGGCGGCAGCACCTTCCTCTGGTCGCGAGGCGAGGACCTGATCACCGAGCGATTCCCGGAAGTGCGCGATGCGTCGGCAGCCCTTGGCGACGGCACGGTGCTGGACGGTGAACTCCTGGCCTGGGATGCGCGGTCGGGCGTGATGGATTTCGGCGCCCTGCAGCGCCGCATCGGCCGCAAGCGGGTCGGCGCGAAGCTGCTGGCCGAAGTCCCGGTCGTTTTCCTGGCCTACGATCTCCTGGAGCACGGCGGGGAAGACATCCGCCAGCGGCCGATGGCAGAGCGGCGAGCGGCGCTGGTCGAGGTCCTGCCGGGCGACGTCGGGGCCCTGCGCTTGTCGCCACTGTTGTCCGCCGCCGACTGGTCCGCCTACGCGGCGCTGCGCGAGGAGTCCCGGGAGCGGCGCGTCGAGGGCCTGATGCTGAAGGCCCTGGATTCCCCCTACGGCACCGGTCGCAAACGGGGCCTGTGGTGGAAGTGGAAAGTGGAGCCGCACACCGTCGACGCGGTCATGATCTATGCACAGCCCGGACACGGGCGGCGGGCGAATCTTTACACGGACTATACTTTCGCGGTCTGGCGCGACGACGACCTCGTGCCCATCGCGAAGGCCTACTCCGGCCTGGACAACGGCGAGATCCGCGAGCTTGATCGATGGATACGCCGCAATACCGTCGAGCGCTTCGGGCCCGTGCGTTCGGTGCGGCCGGAGCACGTCTTCGAGATCGCGTTCGAGGGCATTAACGCGTCCAGCCGTCACAAGTCCGGGGTGGCCCTGCGCTTCCCGCGCATCGCCCGCTGGCGGAGGGATCTCGCGATACGAGACGCCGACGACATAGAGAGCGTGCAGGCGCTGGTGCCGGCGCCGTGAACCGCTCCTTCGAGACCCGGTTGGACGAGTGGCTCGCCGCCGGCGGGCGGGCGCTGTTCGACTTCCAGAGGGAGGCCTGCGAGGCTTACCTCGCCGGCGAATCCGGCCTCATCCATTCTCCCACCGGCAGCGGGAAGTCGCTGGCGGCATGGCTCGGGCCGCTGGCCGAGGCCGCGGCGGAAGCGGAGGAGGGCGTGTCCCGGGCCGGGCTGCGCATCCTGTGGATCACGCCGCTGCGGGCGCTCGCCGTGGACACGCGTGAAAACCTGGCCGAGGCGGCGGAGGCACTCGGCAGCGGCTGGCGAGTGGAGGTCCGCAGCGGCGATACCTCGCAATCGGTTCGCGCCCGCCAGCGCCGGCAGCCGCCGGAAGCGCTGATCACCACGCCCGAGAGCCTGTCCGTGCTGTTGAGCTATGCGGACGGCGCGCAGTGGTTCCGCGGGTTGCAGGCCGTCGTGGTGGACGAGTGGCACGAGCTTCTCGGCACCAAGCGGGGCGTGCAGCTGGAACTCTGCCTTTCCCGTCTCCGCGGCATCGCTCCCGCGTTGAAGACGTGGGGATTGTCGGCGACGCTCGCCAATCTGGAAGAGGCCAGGGACGTTCTGCTCGGCCCGCGGGGCCGGGGCCGGCTGGTGCGCGGCTCGGCTCCGAAGAGCGTCCGCATCCGCTCGGTCCTGCCCCGGACCCTCGAGCGCTTTCCGTGGGCCGGCCACCTGGGAATCAAGCTCCTGCCGGCGGTCGTGGAAGCGATCGCAGCGGCCAATTCCACGCTGCTGTTCACCAATACCCGCTCCCAGGCCGAACTGTGGTTCCAGGCGCTGGTGGACGAGCGGCCCGACTGGGTGGGGCGTATCGCACTGCATCACGGCTCCATCGATCGCAAGCTCCGGAAGCGGATCGAGGATGCGCTGCGGGCCGGCGAGCTGATCTGCGTCGTCTGCACCTCCTCCCTCGACCTGGGGGTGGATTTCAGTCCCGTCGACCGCGTGCTGCAGGTCGGCAGTCCGAAAGGGGTGGCACGGCTGCTGCAGCGCGCCGGGCGCAGCGGCCACCGTCCCGGCGCCGTCTCGGAAGTGCTGTGCGTGCCCACCCATGCCTTCGAACTGGTCGAGATCGCGGCCGCCCGGCGAGCCGCCGAACAGGGCCGCATCGAGGCCCGCCGACCGCTCACGCGCTCCCTGGACGTGCTGGCCCAGCATCTCGTCACCGTGGCGCTGGGCGGTGGCTTCGAGGCCGGGGCCATGCGCGACGAGGTGAGCACCACGCATGCTTTCGCCGGGCTCACCGACGCCGAATGGCAGTGGGTCATGGATTTCATCACGCGGGGCGGCCAGGCATTGCAGGGCTATCCCCGGTACCGCCGCGTCGAGGAAATCGACGGGCGCTACCGGGTGACCGACCGGGGCATCGGCCAGCGCCACCGCATGGGCATCGGCACCATAGCGAGTGACACGGCGATGAATATCCGCTGGCTGACCGGGGGGTCGCTGGGCACGATCGAGGAGTCGTTCATCTCCCGCCTGGAACGCGGGGACCGGTTCCTGTTCGCCGGCCGCCTGGTGGAACTCGCGCAGGTGCGGGACATGACCGCCTACGTCCGGCGCGCGAAGCGCGGGAAGCGCACCGTGCCGCGCTGGCAGGGCGGCCGGATGCCGCTGTCGACCGAACTGGCCGACAGCGTGCTCGAGGTCCTCGAGGCGGCACAGTCCGCGACCGGGCAGCCGGCCGAAGTGACGGCCCTCGCCGGTCTGCTGGATCTGCAGAAGCGCTGGTCGCGGCTGCCGGTGCCGGACGAGCTGCTGGCCGAGCTCACCCGGACCCGCGAGGGCTGGAGTCTGTTCCTGTATCCCTTCGCCGGGCGCCTGGTCCACGAGGGCCTCGCGACCCTGCTCGCATGGCGGCTGTCCCGGGACGCATCGGCGACCTATACGCTGTCCGCGAACGATTACGGACTCGAGCTGCTGTCCCGCGAACCGCCGGCCGTGGACGAGGCACGGCTGCGCGAGGTGCTGGTGCCCGGCGATCTGGAAGGCGATCTCCTCGCCTGCATGAACACTTCCGAGATCGCGAAACGCCGGTTCCGCGATATCGCCCGGATCGCCGGCCTCGTGTTCCAGGGCTATCCGGGGCGGGGCAAGTCCACCCGTCAGGTGCAGGCGTCGAGCGGCCTCATCTTCGACGTGCTCGAGCGCTACGACAGCGGCAACCTGCTGCTCGATCAGGCCAGGCGCGAGGTGCTGGAGAATCAGCTCGAGACCCGCCGCATGCGTGGCGCGCTCGAATCGATCGCCGGGCGCCGCATCGTCCTGGAGCGTCCCGAGCGACTGACGCCGCTGGCCTTCCCGCTGTGGGCGGAGCGCCTGCAGAGCCAGATCATGTCCAGCGAATCCTGGCGCGAGCGGGTCGTACGCATGGCGGCCTCGCTGGAGCGCTCCGCAAGCCGGCGGAGGAAGAGCGCGTGAGCGTCGCGTGCGGCGCCACGGCGGACGGAGGCCAGCTCGCCATCGAGTGCGCGGGAGAGGAGCTGTTGCTGCATCACGACCGCGCCCTGTACTGGCCCCGGCGGCGCATGCTGCTGGTGGCCGATGTGCATCTCGGCAAGGAATGGGCCTTCGGGCGAGCCGGTCTCGCCGTGCCCGGCGGCGCTACCGAATCGGACCTGGGCCGGCTCGACACGCTGGTGCGCTCGTTCGGTGCGGAGGAACTCGCCGTGCTCGGCGATTTCACGCATGCCCCGCCGGGCGACGAGGACCGATGGCTCGATCACATCGGTGACTGGCTCCACGGCATCCCTGCCGAGGTCAGCATCGTCGCGGGCAATCACGACCGCCCCGCGACGCGCCAGCGCATGGATCGACGCATCCGCTGGTATCCGGAATCCCGCCTGGAGCGCCCCTTCGTCCTGCAGCACGAACCGGAGCCGGATCCTCGCGGCTACGGCCTCGGCGGTCACCTGCATCCGGCGATGCGGCTGCGGGGCGGCGGCGACAGCATCCGCCTGCCGGTCTTCTGGTTCCTCGAGCGCCACGCCGTGCTGCCGGCTTTCGGCAGCTTCACCGGTGCCAGGAACGTGCGTCCCGGGGCGGGGGATCGGGTGTACGCCATCGCGCCGGACGCGGTCGTCGCCCTCCCGGCGGCGCCGCGCTAGCGATGCGCATCGTCGGTATCGACTGCGCCACCGATCCGCGCAAGACGGGTGTGGTCGCGCTCGATTGGGACGGGCAGCTTGCGAGGGTGACGATGGCGACACTGGGCGAAGCGGGCGGGTCGGTCGCGGCGATCGCCGACGCCGCCGCCGGGCGCGAGCCGGCCCTGTTCTGTCTCGATGCCCCGCTCGGCTGGCCCATGGCGCTCGGCCGTAGTCTGGGGCCCCATCGAGCCGGTGACGCGCTGGCGGTTCCGGAAGCGAACCGGCTGTTCCGCCGCAGGACGGACGAGTTCGTGCGGGCGCGACTCGGCAAGCAGCCGCTGGAAGTCGGCGCGGATCGTATCGCCCGTACCGCCGCGTCCGCCCTGGCGCTGCTCTCGGAACTGCGCCAGCGGCGTGGCGAGACGATACCGCTGGCCTGGCGACCGGCGATCGAAGCGAGCGCGGCGATCGAGGTCTATCCCGCGGCGGTGCTGCTGGTGCGGGGTCTGCCCGCGAGCCGGTACAAGCCTGCCGCCGCGCAGGCGCTCCGTCGCCAGATCCTCGGGGGACTTGCCGGCGAACTGGCGGCGGGTCGCCACCAGGATGCGATGGTCGCCAATGCCGACATTCTCGATGCCGCGCTGGCCGGGCTGGCCGGCGTGGATTTTCTGAGCGGTGCCTGCGCGGCGCCCGAAGATGCCGATCTGGCGGTCCGCGAAGGCTGGATATGGATCGCCGGGCGGATGGAGCGATGACCTTCCGCGACCACTTTTCCGGGGTCTCGGAGGGCTATTCGCGGTACCGCCCGCGCTATCCGGAGAGCCTGTTCGTCTGGCTGGCCGCCGAGGCGCCCGCGCGGGGACTGGCATGGGACTGCGCCACCGGCAGCGGACAGGCAGCCGCCGGACTCGCCCGCCACTTCCGGCAGGTCGAAGCGACGGACGCGAGTGCGCGGCAGATCGAGAGCGCGCCGCAGATGCCCGGCGTGCGCTACCGAGTGGCACCGGCCGACGCCTCGGGTCTGGGCCCGGGCAGCGCCGATCTGGTCACGGTGGCCCAGGCGCTGCACTGGTTCGACACGGAGGACTTCCACGCCGAACTGGCACGCGTGCTCCGCGCTGACGGGCTGTTCGCGGCGTGGTGTTACCAGCTCTGCCGGGTGGAGCCGTCCGTCGACGACCTGATCCTCGCTCTCTATCGCGACGTGCTGGGCCCTTACTGGCCGGCGGAGCGGCGGCACATCGAGTCGGGTTACGAGACGCTCCGGTCGCCGTGGCCGAGACTGCAGACGCCGTCATTCCGCATGGAGGCGGCGTGGGAAGCCGCGGACATGCTGGGCTACCTGGCGACCTGGTCCGCGGTGCAGCGCTGCCGCCGGGCGACGGGAGAGGATCCCTTGTCTGCGCTCGTGGCGCCCCTGCGACGATGCTGGGGCCCCGGACGGCGTCAGGTCGTATGGCCCCTGTCGATGCTCGCCTGCCGAAAACCGCCGGAAGACTGAACCGGCTGCGCCGCCGCCCACTGCTCGCCGCGCTCCGATACGTGAGGCGGCCTGCGCTGCCATCCGCTAGAATCCCTACCCGTGTCCATGATTGCCAACCAGATCGGCCGACTGTCATGCCTGGCCACCGCGGCGGCAGTGCTGGCGGGCTGTGCCACGAGCGGCGAGCCGGAGGAACCGGCGGAACCGGTACGCTGGATCGACACGCTGGTCGAGCAGGAGCCGCTCGCGTCGGACGTGCACGAGCTGGCGTCGCCGGAGCAGGGCGTCGTCGGAGAAGTCCAGGTCATCCTGTCCCGGGAGTCGGATACTTTTGCGGACATCGCACGTGCCTACGGGCTCGGCCACGACGAACTGGTGCAGGCGAATCCCGGCGTGGACCCCTGGTTGCCGGGAGAGGGCACGGTGATCACTCTGCCGACCCAGTTCGTGCTGCCGGATGCGCCGCGCGAAGGCATCGTGCTGAACATCGCGGCGAAACGACTGTTCTACTTCCCGCCGGCCGGCGAAGACGGGCGCCGGACGGTGATCACGCACCCGGTCGGTATCGGGCGCGAGGGCTGGGAGACGCCGACCGGCAGCACGAAGGTGATCGACAAGGCGCGCGACCCGACGTGGTACCCGCCGGCTTCGGTGCGCCGGGAACACGCGGAGGCGGGTGATCCGCTGCCGGCCGTGGTGGAACCGGGACCGGACAATCCCCTCGGCCACCGTGTGCTGAAACTGGACATGCCCGGCTATCTTATCCACGGCACCAACCAGCCCTACGGCGTCGGCATGCGGGTGAGCCACGGCTGTGTGCGCCTGTACCCGGAGAATATCGAGACGCTGTACGAACTCGTGGATCGAGGGACCCCGGTACGGATCGTCAATCAGCCCGTCCTGTACGGACGGCGCGACGGCGAGTTCTTTTTCGAAGCGCATCCACCGCTCGCGGATGACCAGCGCGATCCCGCGGCGATGCTCGATGCGCTGATGCAGAGCGCCCGCCGGGAATCGGGAGCGTTCGCGGAGGAGCACGAGCGACGCAACGCGGTCCGGGCCGCGGCGGACGCGCGCGGCATCCCTATCCGGATACTCTATCGCGACGATAACGAACTGGCGCGGCGGATCCGCCTCGTCGCCAACGTAGTCGAACCGGATCCGGACGAGCCCACCCTCGCGGAAGTCGCCGAACTGCTCGACGAGATGGTGGAAGCCGACGCGGCCGAACCGGCGGACGAGCCGGTCACGCGCTGATTGGCGCTGCTGCGGCAGGAGCGGGCCCGGTGGGTGACATGAGCGAATGGCTGAAGGTGATGCTCGAGGAGATCGACCGCAAGGAGGCGGAGTCCCGGGAAGAACAGGCGCCGACCGAAGACGACAAGCAGAAAGGTGTTCCCGTGCGGCCCGACGAGGGAGGCGAAAAGGAGCAGGGAGGAGAGAAGCGTGACAGATGATTCCACGAAAGCGCCGGAGCAGCCGGTACTGACCGGCGGCGCTTTTCTGTATCGGCAGCCGGAACTCCTGACCCGGGATCACCACGGGTCGCTCGGCGTGACGCCGCCCGAGCATCCTTTCGAATTCGTCAGTAACGTCCGCGCGATCCCGCTGACCTTCAACGAGTTCTCCACGGCACAGCGACACTACCCCATCGTATTCTCGTCACTGGAGGACCCGGTGCCGCTGGCCGTCGTCGCCGTGCTGGACGACCGGAACCTGTTCGTGGACGAGCAGGGTGAGTGGGACCCGCTCTGCTACGTGCCGTCCTATCTTCGCTGTTACCCGTTCGCCTTCGCCCGCGACGACAAGGGACGCACGGCGATGGTGATCGACCGCGCAGCGCCGGCGGTGACCGAGAATCCCAGGTATCCGTTCTTTACCGATGGCGAGATCTCGGAGGAAATCACGCAGATGATCCGCTTCTGCTCCCAGTTCGAGGCGGAGCGGGCCCACACGCAGCAGCTCTGCCAGCGCTTGAAGGATCTCGACCTGCTCACGACCCAGCAGGCGACCTATACGCCGCAAGGCGAGTCGGAGGCCCGGCCGCTCGCGAGCTACGTCTGCGTCGACGCCGGCAAGCTGACGGACCTGGACAAGGACACCGTCTACGAGTGGCACCGCTCGGGGGAACTGGCGTCTCTCTACTCCCACCTCTATTCCCTGGATAACTGGCGTACCCTCGTCGCCCGCCGTCAGCTGAAGTAGCGGGCCAGCGGCCCGGGCAGTCCCTCCCGGATCGGGTGATCGTCCGGCATCGCGAGCGGCGCCGAATTGTAGGTATTCCAGAACAGGACCTCGCGACGGTCCAGCCGGCCGGCGTCCGCGTCGGCCAGCAACGCCGACAGGGCCTTCCCGGAATAGGTCGTCTCGAGCCTGAGCCCGGCATGCCGTGCCGCCCAGTCGACCGCACGGCGCGCGGCCGGTGTCGGGACCGCATAGCCCTCGCCGAGGAACTCGTCCCGGACCTCGAGATTCAGGTCGCCGGGGTCGAGAGCGGGGAAGCCGGGATCGAGACGGTGCAGCAGCTCGGCGGTCTTGGCGCCGAGACGCCGTGTGCGGCGTTCGTCCGCGATCTTCTCCACGACGACCCGGACGGCAACGACCCGGGTCCCGAGACCGGTCGCGGCCAGACCGGTGGCAAGGCCGGCGACCGTGCCCATGGTGCCCAGCGGCAGGTAGATCAGCGCCGGCTCCGGCAGCTCCCCGTCCCGTACCTGCCGGGCGAGTTCGTAGGCCGCGTTCACGAATCCGACGGTGCCATGCCAGGTGGAGCCGCCGATCGGGATGATCCACGGACGATGTGCCGGCCCGGGTCCGCGGAAGAGCCGGCGATACAGATCGAGGCGCTGCGATCGACGGCGCTCCCAGGGAACGAGCGTCGTGCCGAGGGCGAGATGTGCATTCAGCGTCCGTCGAACGGCGGGAGACGGCGGCTGCGGTCCGAGTATGCACAGGCAGCTCAGTCCGAGGCCGGCCGCATGCACGGCAGTGGCCAGTGCATGATTCGATCCGGCGGCACCGAAGGTCACAACGCTGCGATGCCCCCGCGATATCGCCTGGCCGAGCAGGTATTCGAGTTTACGGAGCTTGTTGCCTCCGTAGATCGGATGGCTCAGATCGTCACGCTTGATCCACAGGCGAAGTGGCCCGTCCCGACGACGTTGAACCGGCGTCGGGTAGTCGCCAAGGAACTCGCGCGGCAATCGGCTCAGCGTCGGATGTGCGAGATGGAGGTGGCTGTAGCCGCGCGGTGTCTGCATGGGGTCTCCCGTCGGTCGCAGGGGGCATGGTAACTCTGCGCCACAGTCCGTAGAATCGAAAACGGGGCGGCGAAGAACGAAGAGCGATCTTCATTTGAACGATGTGGCATACACCGGCATCACCGTTGGGGAGATGCCGGCTGAGGATCAGTCCATACCGACTGAACCCGCCACGACCGCGGCATTCGTAGGCCGCGCTCTGTGCGGACCGGTCGACCTCCCCGTCACCGTCACCTCCTTCGCAGAATTCAAGCGATGCTTCGGTGGACACGGGCAGATCGGCGGCGTCGGCTCGGCCGTCGAACAATTCTTCGCCCATGGCGGGCGTCGCGCGGTCATCGTGCGGGTCGCCAACGGTGCAACCGGCGCCTCCCTGACCCTGCCCGCGGGTGATCAGGGCCTCACCCTGACAGCGAGGAATCCCGGCTCGAGCGAGACCTTCCGCGCGTCGGTCGACTACGACGGGCTGGACGACAGGCCGGGATCGGATGGCAGCCGTTTCAACCTGACGTTGCAGCGGATATCCCCGCAGACCCGGCTGATCGACGACCAGGAGATTTTCCGCGGCCTGACGTGCCGGGACGGCGAAGAATCGAATGTCCGTGATGTCCTGCTCGGCTCCGGACTCGTGCGGGTCGAAGGGACCCTGCCGGAATGCCGGCCCGATGCGACCCGCACGCGCGGCGCGGACCGGTCGGTCTCCTATGTCCCGGTCGACCGCCCCGGCACCGACGGGCATCCTCTGACGGATTACGACCTGATCGGATCGGCCCGCAGCTACAGCGGCCTTTTCGCGCTGCAGGCCGTGGAGCATTTCAGCCTGCTCTACGCACCGCCGCTCGGTCCCGGCAGCGACACGGGAGCCGCATTTCTGATGGCGGCGGAGAGATTCTGCCGGCGGCGGGGTGCGTTCCTCGTCGTGGACCCGCCGGCCGGGTGCTCTTCCTGCGACGAGTTCGAGATCGGGCTGCGCAGGGACGGCTTCCGCAGCCCGCATCTGGTCACCTATTTCCCGCGGATGACCGACGAGAGGCGCCCCGAGGACGGCGAGATCGCGGTTGGTGGCGCGCTCGCCGGGCTGCTGGCTCGTAACGACGAGTCGGAGCACGTCTGGCTCCCGCCGGCAGAGGGCGCTCCGTTCTGCCGTACTCTGCGCCCGGTCCTCGACGTGACGCCGCCCCAGGCTGGCGTACTCCGCCAGCACGGTGTGATCGCGCTGTGCCGTGGTGCCGATCGGCGTGTCCGGCCGCAAGGCGATGTTACGTACTCCGGCGGCGTACTGGGCGGTGCCACCCGGCTCACCACCGAGCGACTCGCCCATTTCATCCTGCAGCGGGTGGAACGATCGACGCGCTGGGTGTTGTTTCGTCGCAGTGAGCGAGTCCTCTGGCGCGCGGTCGAGCGGCAGGTGGCGGAATTCCTGCAGCGTCTGGAGGGCGCGGGCGCCTTCGGTGTCCCCGGTGACGGCGCCTGGTTCGTTCGGTGCAACTCGTCCACGAATACCGCGGCTGCGCTGGGGCGGCAGTCGGTGGGCATCCTGCTCGGTTTCCGTCCGGCGGACCAGCACGAGCTGCGGGTTTACTCGCTGGTGCAGGAACCGGGCGGTTCCCGGATCAGTCGCGCGGCATTCACGGGCTCCCGCGTCGCGGCGGGCTGAGGCGCTGGGACGCGTTTGCCGCCTACCGGTCCGCGCCGCTCGGTCCCTCGTCCGCGCTCGGGTCGTCCCCGGTAGCGGCGCCGAATCCGCCGCCGCCCGGCGTATCGATCAGGATGGCATCTCCCGCCGCCACCTCCCGGGTGTCGACCGCGGCCAGTGATTCCATGGTCCCGTCCGCGCGGCGCAGCCGATTGCGGCCGACGGCGGCATCGCCGCCGCCCTCGAGCCCGAACGGTGCGACTCGTCGGTGTCCGGACAGGATGGAGACACTCATGGGCGCGAGGAAACGGATCACGCGGCGACAACCATTGCCACCCCGGTGGCGGCCGCTGCCGCCGGTGCCGTCCAGGATCGAGAATTCCTCGACCAGCACGGGGAAGCGGCCTTCCAGCACCTCCGGGTCCGTCAGGCGCGAATTCGTCATATGAGTCTGCACGGCATCGGCGCCGTCGAAACCGGGACCCGCGCCGGCACCGCCGGCGATGGTCTCGTAGTACTGATGCTCGTCGTCGCCGAAGGTCAGATTATTCATCGTGCCCTGGGAGGCGGCGAGGGCGCCGAGGGCGCCGTAGAGCGCATCGGTCACGCACTGTGAGGTCTCGACATTGCCGGCGACGACGGCGGCCGGATAGCGCGGACTGAGCAGCGTACCGGGCGGCACATGGATGTCGAGGGGTTCGAGGCAGCCCGCATTGAGCGGTATCGACTCCGCGACGAGGGTCCGGAAGACGTACAGCACCGCGGCCCGGGTGACCGACTCCGGTGCGTTGAAATTGGTGGGCGACTGGGGACTGGTCCCGGTGAAGTCCACCCGCGCGCGATCGTCGGTGACGGTGACGGCCACGCGGATTCGTTCACCCGAGTCCATCGGGTATTCGAAGCGGCCGTCCGACAGCCCGGCGATCAGCCGCCGTACGCTGGCGGCGGCGTTCTCGCGGACATGCTCCATGTACGCATCCACGACCTCTCGCCCGTAGCGGGCGATCGCCCGATCGAGCTGGCGGATGCCCTCCTCGTTGGCGGCGAGTTGTGCCTTCAGATCGGTGAGGTTGCGGGCCGGCTTGCGGGCCGGCCAGTCGCCGGCCTCGAACAGGGCGAGTGCTTCGGCTGCCAGCAGGTGCCCGTCACGGGCGAGGCGGACGTTGTCCAGCAGGATGCCTTCCTCCCCGATTTGCCGGCTGTCGGGCGGCATGGAGCCGGGCGTGAGTCCGCCCACGTCGGCATGGTGAGCGCGGGAGGCGAGCCAGAACGCCGGCTCCGCAGCGTCACGCTCCGCGAAGTAGGGCGTGACCACCGTGATATCCGGCAGGTGCGTGCCGCCGTTGTAGGGGGCATTCAGCATCCAGGAATCGCCGCGCCGGATATCGCCCCGGTTAGCCTCGATCACAGTGGCGACGCTGTCGCCCATGGAGCCCAGATGGACGGGCATGTGGGGCGCGTTGGCGATCAGCCGGCCCGCCCGGTCGAACACGGCGCAGGAATAATCCAGTCGCTCCTTGATGTTCACTGAGTGCGCCGTGTGGCGCAGCACCGTCCCCATCTGCTCGGCGATGTGCATGTACAGGTTGTTGAAGACCTCCAGCATCACCGGGTCCGCCTCGCTGGAAACGCGTTGGTCGGCCGGCGCCCGGGTGCGCGTCAGCAGCAGGTGCCCGTGTTCGTTCAGTGTGCCCTCCCATCCCGGCTCGATGACCGTGGTCGCGTTGTCCTCGATAACGATCGCGGGGGATGCGATGCGCTGGCCGGCGCCGAGATCGGCGCGGGCGTAGACGGGTACCTCGTGGCGGTCACCGTCCAGCCACACGGCGGCATATTCGAGGGGCGTCGGCGCCTCGTCGCCGGATCCCGGCCCCGGGAATCCCCGGGGCAACTCGTCGCGCCCGCGTACCTCGACCGTGATGGCGGCCAGTACGAGCGGGTCGTCTGCCGGCGCGACGCCGAATCGGGCGCGGTGCGCCGCCGCAAATTTTCCGGTCACGGCTTCTGCGGTGCCCTCCGGGACCTCCAGCACGGTATCGCTGCCGCCGGTGCGGATCCCGTAGCGTACGGCGACCTCCAGTGCTTCTTCCGCGATGCCCTGAGACGTCAGTTCCGCGCGGCACTCGTCCAGCAGCCGCGCGCGCACCCGCTGCGCCGCGTCGATTGCTTCCTCGAGTGGCTGCTCGATGCTCTCCGTCCGCCATGCGATCAGATCGGCGAGTCCCATGCCGTAGGCGGACAGCAGCCCGGCCAGGGGATGCAGCCACACGGAGCGTATGCCGAGGACGTCGGCGACCCGACACGCGTGCTGGCCGCCCGCGCCGCCGAAACAGCAGAGCGTGAAGTCCCGGACGTCTTCGCCGCGCTCCACCGTTATCCGGCGGATGGCGTTGGCCATGTTCTCGACGGCGATACGGAGATAGCCCTCCGCCACCTCCTCGAGGGAAAGACCATGACCTTGCCCGGCGTTGGCCGCGGCGACGCAGTCCTGCAGTGCGGCGCGGCTGGCGCCTGGATCCAGGCGCTGGTCCGCGCCGGGGCCGAATACGGCAGGAAAGTGCGCCTCCGGGATGCGCCCGAGGACCACGTTCGCATCGGTGATCGTGGCAGGTCCCCCGCGCCGGTAGCACGCAGGTCCCGGGTCCGCTCCGGCGGACTCCGGACCGACACGGAAGCGTCCGTCGCGGAAGCCGAGCACGGAGCCGCCACCCGCCGCGATGGTGTGGATCTCCATCATCGGCGCGCGCAGCCGTACGCCGGCGACTTCCGAGTCCAGGCTGCGGACGTATTCGCCGGCCCAGGCGGACACGTCGGTGGACGTGCCTCCCATGTCGAAGCCGATCAGCCGCTCGAAGCCGGCCGCAGTCGCGGTCTGCACCATGCCGACCACACCGCCCGCGGGTCCGGAGAGTACCGCGTCCTTGCCCCGCAGCCGGGCGGCGTCGATGAGTCCGCCGCTCGATTGCATCATCTGCAGCCGCCGGGGCCTCGCGACACTCTCCAGGGCGCGTCCGAGTCGATTCACATACCGGTAGAGCACGGGCGACAGATACGCGTCCACGAGGGTCGTCTGCGCGCGGCTGACGAATTTGATCACCGCTCCGGTCTCGTGGGAGACGGAAATCTGGCTGAACCCTGCCTCGGCGGCAATCGCTGCGATGCGTTGCTCGTGCTCGGTCCATCGATAGCCGTGCACCAGACAGATGGCGACGGAGTCGATACCGCGTCGCCTCGCCGCCGCCAGTTCGCCACGGAGCGTTTCCGGATCGAGTTCCTGCAATACGGTGCCATCGGTAGCGATACGCTCGTGCGCCTCGATGACCTCGGTCTCCAGCGGCATCGGCTTGCGGATCTCAAGCGCGAAGATGTCGGGACGGTTCTGGTACGCGATGGCCAGCGCGTCCCGGAACCCCTTCGTGACGACGAGTACGGTGGGTTCGCCCCGGCGCTCGAGCAGGGCATTCGTCGCGACGGTGGTACCCATCTTGATGGCGTCGATCCGCGGTGCATCCGCGCCCGACGCGGCGAGCAGCCGGCGCACGCCTTCCACCGCCGCATCGTCGTACCGGCCGGGTGCCTCGGACAGCAGCTTGGCCGTCACGAGGTCACCGGCGGGTGAGCGTCCGATGACGTCGGTGAACGTGCCGCCGCGATCGATCCAGAACTGCCAGCCGGTAGTGCTCATGGGGGGCAGTTTACTGAACGGGCGGGGATCGGGGCTAAAGCCGCTCCTGGTCCAGTAGACTCCGCAGCATGTCCCAGAACGACGTCATCCTGTACACGCTGCTCGGCTACGGGGTCGTGCTGCTGGCGATCGGCGTCTGGGCCCGGGGCCGTAACCGGGACAACACGGACTTCTTCCTCGGTGGCCGTCGTCTCGGGCCCTGGCTGGCCGCGCTCAGCGGCTCCGCGAGTTCCTCCTCCGCCTGGACGCTGCTCGCGGTGAGCGGAGCGGCGTACGGCTGGGGGCTGTCCGCCCTGTGGCTCTTCCCGGCCACCCTGGGTGGATTCCTGATCAACTGGTTCCTGATCGCGCCGCGTCTCAGGCTGCTGTCGCGGGAGACCGGCGCCATCACCGTGGCCGAGATCATCGCGCCGGTGGAATTCGGTGCGTCGAGGCAGCGGGTGCTGCGCGTTGCCGCGGTGATCGTGCTGTTCTGCTTCATGTTCTATATCGCCTCCCAGTTCGAAGGAGCCGGCAAGGCCTTCCAGTCCCACTTCGGCTGGTCCCGGGAAGCGGCGATCCTCGCCGGCGTCGCCATCGTCCTCGCCTACACGTTACTGGGCGGATTCTGGGCGGTATCGGTTTCCGATCTGATCCAGGGACTGATGATGGCAGCCACGGCGGTGCTCGTCCCCCTGGCTGCCCTGCTGGCGGTCGGCGGACCGGCGGGTCTGGCGGCCGGACTGCTGGCGGATGCCTCGCCGGAGGTACTGTCGCTCACCGGGCCTTTCGGCGGTGCCATGGGTTTGGCGTTCGTCCTCGGTACGCTCGGCATCGGTCTCGGCTATCCCGGTCAGCCCCACGTCGTGAACCGCTTCATGGCCCTGCGCGACGAGGCGTCGCTGCGTCGCGCGCGGGTCATAGCGATAGGCTGGGCGGTGATCGTCTATGCCGGCATGCTGCTGCTCGGCCTGTGCGCGCGGGTGCTCTACGAAGTCGGTGACGGCGAACAGGTCCTGTTCGAAACCTCGGCGCAGGTACTGCCGCCGTTCGTCGCCGGTTTCGTGCTCGCGGCGGTGCTCTCGGCGATCATGTCGACCGCGGACAGCCAGCTGCTGGTCGCCGCGTCCTGCGTGGCCCACGACTGGAACGCCGGCAGCCCGGCGCAGAACTCCCGTCTGTCCCTGTCCCGCCTGACCGTCCTGCTCCTGTGCGTGGCCGCTGCCGCGCTCGCCATCTTCGTCGCCGAGGATATCTTCACCCGTGTGCTGTTCGCATGGCATGCGGTGGGCTCGGCGTTCGGCCCGTTGCTGCTGATGCGTGTGCTCGGTCGACCGGTCGGCGTCGGCGCCACGCTGGCAACGCTCGTCACCGGTGCGGGGCTCACCGTCATACTGCACTGGCTCCCGGCCGCACCCGGTGATGCCGCGGAGCGCCTGTTGCCGCTCGCCGCCGCCATGAGCATCGCCTGGTTTTTCCGCGGGCGCTGAACGGCGGCCGATCACGGGTCCTCGCCCGCGGTGCCGGCTGCCCGATCGCTGGGCGCAGCGGTTAGACTGTCGCCCCATGAAGGTCGATCGCATCCTGCGGATCGTGCTGATCCTGGCGGTGACACTGCTCGTGGTGGCGGTGATCGCGGCCATGCTGTTCATCACCGAGTCGGCGCTGAACGTGTGGGACCGCCTGCGCGAGGCGCCGCTCTGGCTCGTGATCGGCTATACCACACTGCTCGTGGCCATCGCTGCCGGCGCGGTCTGGATCGTGTGGCGATTCCTGTTGCCGAGGCGCAGTGGCGAGGGGGAGAGAGAGCGTCCCGTCTTCAGCGAAGAAGCACTGACCGAGCGGCTCGGCGAGGCCGAGGCGGCCGGCATCGATGTCGCCGCGGCGCGCGACGAACTGACGAACCTCGCCGAACGCCGTGAGAGCGGTCGTATCCACCTGGCGGTATTCGGCGAGATCAGCACCGGCAAGAGTTCCCTGATCCGGGCCCTGGTGCCGGGCGCCGACGTGGAGACCAGTCCGGTCGGCGGCTCGACGCGGGAGATCAGGCGGTATCACTGGCAGAGCCCGAACGGCCGGGAAGTCGTGCTGGTCGATGTGCCGGGTACCGGCGGCGTGGGCGCCGAGTTCGACGCCGTGGCGCGGGAGGAGGCACTGCGGGCCCACGTCGTCCTCTATCTCTGCGACGGTGATCTCGCCCGCCCCGAAGCCGAGGCGCTCGCGCAGCTGGTGGCCGTCGGCAAACCGACGATCCTGGTGCTGAACAAGACCGATCAGTATACGAAGGAAGACCTGCATCTGATCATGGAACGGCTCCAGGCGCGCCTGCAGGACCTGGATTCGAAGGAACCGGCGGTCGCCGTGCGCGTCAGCGCGCGGGAGGACGAGACGGTGCTGGAGGAGGACGGCGAGGGGCGGCTGGTCGAGCGCCGCCGCCGCCGCGAACCCGACGTCGCCGAACTCGTGCTCGCCCTGAACGAGCAGCTCGCCCGCGACCGGGACGATCTCGACAGACGCCGCGACGCCGCCGTCTTCGCGCTGGCCACCGAGAAGCTGCAGGCGGCGCAGACGGCGTACCGTGCCCGCCGCGCCGAGGAGATCATCCGTTCCTACACCCGCAAGGCCGTGATCGGTGCGCTGGCCGCCGTGAGCCCGGGCACCGACATCGTGATCCAGGGCTACCTGGGCACCGCCATGACCCGCTCCCTGTCCGCGCTCTACGGTATCTCGCCGCGCGACCTGGACGTCGAGCAGTTCCTGAATCTCAGCCAGAGCCGGGTAGGCAGGGCCTTGCCGCTCACCCTCGCCGTCGCCGGCAACGGGCTGAAAGCGTTCCCGGGAGTGGGCACGGTGGCGGGCGGACTGGTCCATGCCGTAGCCTATGGGCTGATCTTCGATGCCCTGGGCCGCAGCCTGGTCCAGGCCCTCGCGGCCCACGGACGATTCTCGCCGGAGGCCGCAGCCGAGCGTTTCGAGGAAAATCTGAGTGAATATCTGGAAACGGGTGTTCGGCGGGTGGCGCAGATCGCCCTCCGCGAACGATCGCGACTCGACGACGACTGACGACGCGAGCGCGGACCACCTGGATCTCGCCCGCGAGAGTCTGCGCGAGTTGCTCGGCGACCGGCGTCTGCCCGCGGGCGTCCGCGAGGCCCTGTCCGAAGACTATCGTCAGGTGCAGGCGATGCTCGAGAAACTCGAGCACGGCCATGTCCATATCGCCGCCCTGGGCCGGGTCAGCACGGGCAAGTCGTCGCTGCTCAACGCCCTGATCGGCGAGAATCTCTTCGCCGTGAGCCCGCTGCACGGCGAGACCCGCACCACCTCCATGCATGCGCTGCGCGAGGAAGAGGTCGGCGGCGTCTACGTGATCGACACGCCCGGCATCGACGAGGCCGGGGGCGAGGAGCGCGAGGAGTTGGCCCGCGAGGTCGCGGGCCGTGCCGACCTCGTCATGTTCGTGGTCGACGGCGACATGACGGCCACGGAGTTCGATGCCCTGCAGACCGTGGTGCGCATGGGGCGCCCGGTGGTGCTCGTCCTGAACAAGGCCGACCGCTACGACGATGACGAGCGGCAGGCTCTGCTCCGGGCGCTGCGGGAGCGCGTAGACGGGGTGATCGATCCCCGCAACGTGATCCCGGCTGCCGCCGATCCGGCGCCGCGGACCGTGATCACACGGGAGCCGGATGGCGAAGAGCACGAGACGCTGCGTCGGCCGCCGGCCGACGTGGAGGCGCTGCGGCTCAGGCTGTGGGAGATCCTGCAACGGGAGGGCAAGACGCTCGCCGCGCTGAATGCCTCGATCTTCGCCGCCGATCTCACGGACAAGGTCGGCCAGAGGATCCTCGAGGCGCGCCGGGAAGTGGCGGAAAGAGTCGTGCGTACCTATTGCATCGCCAAGGGCGCGGCGGTCGCCCTGAATCCGGTGCCGGTCGCGGACCTGTTCGCCGCGGCCTTCATCGACATCGGCATGGTCGTCCATCTGTCCCGGATCTACGATCTGCCCATCGCGCGTCGCGAGGCGGGTACCCTGGTGCGGGTGATCATGACGGAGGCCGCCGCACTGATGGGCACGGTCTGGGCCGTGCATTTCGTCTCGAGCGCACTGAAGGTAGGGACCGGTGGGCTCTCGACTCTGGTCACGGCAGGGGCACAGGGCGCCATCGCCTACTACAGCACCTACGTGGTCGGGCGCGTGGCCGACCAGTATCTCGCCCAGGGCAAGTCGTGGGGCGACGGCGGCCCGAAGCGGGTGGTCTCCGAGATCCTGAGCAGCCTGGACCGGGACACCATCCTGCGTGAGGCACGTGAGGAGATCCGCCAGCGACTGCGGGCGGCCCAGTAATATTCAGCCGACAGTATCCACCCGACGGCAGGAGAATCGGATAGTGATCAACGATCTCGACGTCATCTTCTCGCACGGTCAGGAGAGCGGCCCGTGGGGCAGCAAGATCACGGCCATGGCCGCCATGGTCCGGGATCTCGGTGCCCGGGCCGATTCGGTCGATTATCAGGGAATGGCAGACCCGGGTGAGCGTGTGGACAAGCTCGTCGGCGTCCTCGGGCGAACGGACCACCCGGTCATCCTCGTCGGCTCCAGCATGGGCGGCCACGTGGCGACCGCCGCCAGCGGTCGGCACGAGGTGGACGGCGTCTTCGTCCTCGCGCCGGCTTATTACATGCCGGGTTACGAATCGCTCACTCCGCCCCCGCCGGACTGTCCGCTGGAGATCGTGCACGGCTGGGGCGACGACGTGGTCCCGGTGGAGAACAGCCTGCGTTTCGCGCGAGAGGCGAAGGCGACGCTGCATGTCCTCGATGGCGATCATCGTCTGACGGCGAACATCGATACCATCAACGCTCTGCTGCGGCTGTTCATCGAGCGTGTGGCCGGGCGCCGGGGAGCGTGAAATGCGACATCTGCTGCTGACCTGTGTGTGCCTGTGGTTGTGTGCCTGCGGCGGGCCGGACCGGGAGCCGGAGGAGACGCACGAGGAGCGGGTTGACGTACTCGATCCGATGACCGACACGATGGATCGGGCGAAGGCCGTGGAAGAGCTTGGCCGGGATCGCAAGAAGGCCATGGACGAGGCGCTGGAGGAAGCCGAGGGCCGGTCGCCGGAGTGAGCATGCAGCCTCGCGGGGAAGGCCGGCCGACGTCGGTGCGCCGAGAGACGACCACTGCGGGGCCGTGCGTTTCGAGGTCTCGCAAGACCCGATGTGGCTCGTGAGCTGCAACTGCTCCATCTGTCGCCGGCTGGGCGCCTTGTGGGCCAGGGCGCCCGCCGGATCGAATCCTACGCAGTCAGCTTCTTCGCGATCCCCGCGACGTGTTCACCCTGGAAGCGCGCGATCGTGAGTTCCTTCTCCGACGGGGTACGGCTGCCGTCGGCACCGGCGAGCGTGGCGGCGCCGTAGGCGCTTCCACCCATCACCTCGTCCATCGTCGTCAGCAGCTGGCAGGTGTAGGGCACGCCCACGATCACCATGCCGTGATGGATCAGGGTGTTGTGGAACGAGGTGATCGTGGTCTCCTGGCCGCCGTGCTGGGAGGCCGTGGAGGTGAAGACACTGCCGACCTTGCCCGCCAGTTTCCCGTTCGCCCACAGCCCGCCGGTCTGGTCCAGGAAATTACGCATCTGCGCGCACATGTTGCCGAAGCGGGTCGGCGTACCGAAGATGATGGCGTCGTAATCGGCCAGTTCGGCCGGTTCCGCTATCTCGGCGTCCTGATCCGTCTTGGCGCCGGATTCCTCCAGGATCTTCTCGGGCACGAGCTCCGGTACGCGTTTCAGCGTGACCTCGGTCCCCTCGACGCCGGCGGCGCCTTCCGCCACCGCCTTCGCCATCGTCTCGGTATGGCCGTACATGCTGTAGTAGAGAACGAGTATCCGCGTCATCGCTTGTCTCCCTGGTGACGATTGATGTGATTCCGGATCCCGATGCTATCGTGAGTGGCTGCGCGAAGCACGACCGGAGGTCACGCGATACGCGCACCGATCAGTGGCGGTCAGGCCATGATCACCGGCCCCTCCGTCGCCCCGATCAGCGCGTCCGCTGGGTCTGGATGCGCGAGTCCGGGTCACAGAAAGCGGCCATGCCGGTCAGTCCCGGCGTGGCGGCGGTGATCAGCTTCAGCGGGATGCCGGCGAGGTAAGCCCGGTAGCGGCCCTTGTCTATGAAACGTTCGGTGAAGCGCGAGCGTCGGAAGAGCCCCAGATTGGCCGGCACGATGCCGCCGGCGATATAGACGCCGGCGAGTGCGCCGAATACCAGGGCGACGTCCGAGGCCACCGTGCCGAGGAAATCGAAGAACAGGTTGAACGTGCGGATGGCGGCCGCATCACCCGCACCGGCGGCATCGCTGACGTCCTTCGGCTTCGGTCGGTCGCCGCCATGCAGACCCTGATGCAGCCGCGCCAGGCCCTCACCGGAGAGGATTCGCTCCGCGGAGCAATGGCCCAGTTCGTCGCGCACCCGGGTGATGACGCGCATCTCCTCGTCGTTCACCGCCGGCAGGGTCATGTGCCCGCCTTCTCCGCTCACCGGGATATAGCCCGCATCGCCCGTGACGAGTCCCGCCACCCCGAGGCCGGTACCCGGGCCGAGGACGGCCATGCTGCGGCCGGCCATCCCGGCGCCCCCACCGATATCGACGCAGTCCTCGGCGCGCAGCGAGGGGAGGGCACAGGCGATGGCTTCGAAGTCGTTGATGGCGTACAGCTCGGAGAAACCGAATTCGCCGGCCAGGCGGTCCTGCTCGAACGACCAGGCGATATTCAGCATGTCGACCCGGTTGCCGGTGATGGGCGCGGCGATGGCGAGGCCGGCCGCGCGGGGCGGCGGGCCGTCGAGTGCGTCGACATAGTGGCGCAGCATGCCCTCGAGGTTCGCGAAATTGCCATTCTGCATCACGCGAATTTGCTCGATGCGGTGATGGGGACTGCCGCGTTGCCAGCAGCCGACGCGACTGTTCGTGCCGCCGATGTCGGCGATCAGCCACCGATCGCGGAGATCGTCGTTCACCGGCGTCTCTTCCTGAGATCGGCGACGAAGCGTGTCCGCCAGGCGGTGATATCGTTGCGCCGCAGCGTCTCGCTCATGCGTGCGTGACGTTCGCACCGTTCCTCGCGGGGCATATGCAGCGAACGGTTGATGCCGTCCGCGACATCTTCCGTATCGTAGGGATTCACCAGCACGGCATCCGTGAGTTCCTGGGAAGCACCGGCGAGCTTGGAGAGGACCAGCACGCCAGGATCCTCGGGGTCCTGGGAGGCGAGGTATTCCTTGGCCACCAGATTCATGCCGTCACGGATCGGCGTGACGAGCCCGACGCGGGCGCTGCGCAGCATGCCCATGAGCGTGGGACGATCGAATCCCTTGTTCAGGTAGCGGATCGGCACCCAGTCCATGTCCGCGAAGCGTCCGTTGATCTGGCCGGCCGTGCGTTCCAGTTCGGCGCGGATCTCCTCGTAGGCGCGGATGCCGACCCGCGTCGGCGGCGCGATCTGCATGAAGACGAGATTGCCCTGGTTCGAGGGATAACGCTCCAGCAGCCGCTCGTAGGCGAGGAATCGACGCCGCAGGCCTTTCGAATAATCCAGCCGGTCCACGCCGATCAGCAACTCGCGGCTCCCCAGGCTGTCACGCATGCGTTTGACGTTCGGCGAGTCCTTGTTCTGCTCGGCGAGTTCGCTGATGCCCTCGACGTCGATACCGATGGGATAGACGTCGGCGATCAGCGATCCGCCCGGCACGTCGATCCGATTGCCCTCGGCGAGCTCGCCGCCGATGATCGGGTGGGTCATCGCCTCCCGGAAGGAAGCGAGATCGCGTTCCGTCTGGAAACCGACGACGTCGTAGGCGGAGAGCGAGCGCAACAGGTATTCATGGTCGGGCAGCGCCTGCAGCACGTCGTAACCGGGGAAAGGCACGTGCAGGAAGAAACCGATGGGCTGGTCGACGCCCGCATTGCGCAGTTCTGCGGCCAGCGGGATGAGGTGGTAATCGTGCACCCAGATGATGTCGTCGGGTCTGAGCAGTGGCTTCAGCTTGCGGGCGAACAGGGCGTTCACCCGCAGATAGGCCTCGAAATCGCGGCGGTCGTAGAGCATGTAGCTCAGGAGGTAGTGGAACAGGGGCCAGAGCACCCGGTTACTGAAGCCGTTGTAGTAGAGCTCGTACTCTCGCTCGTTCAGGTCGATGGTGGAGAAGGTTATATTGCCCCGGGTGACGTGCTGGGGATCGTGACTGTCGCTGGCCGTGAGCTTGCCGTCCCATCCGAACCAGACGCCGCCTTCTTCCTCCAGGGCGGCGAGTACCCCGACGGCGAGACCGCCTGCCGCAGGTCGATTGGGGTTGGGCATGGCGACCCGGTTGGATACGGTGATCAGCCTGCCATTGCCGTTCCCTGCCTCATCATTCACGTCCGGCTCCCCTCGTATCGCTAGATGGCTTCTTCCCAGCTCCTGCTGAGGCGCATGGCACCGTCGATGATGCCGGCCATGCTGTAGGTCTGCGGGAAGTTGCCCCACAGGGAATTGTCCCGCGTGTCGATGTCCTCGGACAGCATGCCGAGCGGGTTCCTGCACTCCAGCATGTGCTCGTAGAGTTCCCGTGCCTCTTCGCCACGCCCGACGGCCGCGAGCGCGTCGATGTACCAGAACGTACAGATGTTGAAAGCGTTCTCGGGCTCGCCGAAATCGTCCGCTGCAGCGTAGCGGAATACATGCTTGCCACGCCGCAGTTCCTTCTCGATGGCCTTCACGGTGCCGACGAAGCGCGGATCGTCGGCGTCCAGGAACCCCAGGTAGTGCATGGTGAGCAGGCTCGCGTCCATCTCCGGACGGCCGAAGCTCTCCGTGAAGGACTGCTGCCGGTCGTCCCAGGCCTGCTCGCAGATGACTTTGTGGATGTGGGCCGCCTGCCGGCCCCAGTAGGCGGCACGGTCGGCCAGCCCGAGACCCGCGGCGATGCGGGCCAGGCGATCGCAGGCGGCCCAGCACATCAGGCTGGAGAAGGTGTGCACGCGCTGGCGTCCCCGATATTCCCAGAGGCCTGCGTCGGGCTGGTCGTAGAGGCGCACGGCGATCGCGCCGAGCTGTTCGAGCAGCTGGAATTCGCCCATGCCGCCCGGGTGGGTCAGACGCTGGTCGAAGAACATCTGGGTGGACGAGAGCACGACAGCCCCGTACACGTCGTGCTGGCTCTGCTCGTAGGCCTGGTTGCCCACGCGCACCGGCCCCATACCCCGATAGCCGGAGAGCGACTCGACCACGCTCTCCGTGAGATCCGCCTGACCGCTGATCGAATAGACCGGCTGCAGTTCGCTGAGCCCCGCCTCCGTCGACACGTCGATGATGTAGCGCAGGTACTCCTCCATCGTCTTCGTGGCGCCGAGCCGGTTCAGAACCTTCACGACGAAGTAGCTGTCGCGCAGCCAGCAGTAGCGGTAGTCCCAGTTGCGGCCGCTGCCGGGGGCTTCCGGGATCGAGGTGGTCATGGCGGCGATCACGGCGCCCGTGTCCTCGAAGGTGCAGAGCTTCAGCGTGATGGCGGCGCGGATCACGGCCTCCTGCCATTCGAACGGGATGGCGAGGCCGCGGGACCAGCCGCGCCAGAAGCGCTCGGTCGCCTCCAGATGATTGTGATAGGTGTCCGAGACGGCTTCCGGTATGGATTCGTCCGGCCCGAGGATCAGGTGCACGGGTCGGTCGAGCACGAAACTCGACTGGTCCAGCACGCGGGTGATCGACACGTCGGTCGTCAGGCGCACCCGCATGCCGGAACCGAGATAGCGGATGTGGTTGCTGCCCCGCCGGGCCTTGCACGCTTTGCGCCCGTATTCCCGGGCGGGATTCAGCCGGATGCGGATCCTCGGGCTGCCACTCAGCGGTTCGACGGCGCGGATCAGCATCATGGGGCGGAACATGCGGCCCATGTAGGGATAGCGGGGGGCGAAGTCCGTGATGACCACGGCGCCGCCGTGCCGGTCGTAGAGGGTCGTGCGCAGGATGGGCGTATTCGGGACGTAGTTTTGTTCGGCCCGTTCGAAGTCCTGCAGCTCGATCTCGTAATAGCCCGGTCTGTTCCTGTCTTCCTCGTCGCGCAGCAGCCGGCAGAATACCGGGTCGCCGTCCAGCTGGGGCAGACAGCACCAGACCATCACGCCCCGGCTGTCGACGAGGGAGGCGATCTGGCAATTGCCGATGACACCGAGATTCAGATCCGTCATGTGCAACCTCTTGTTCGACCCTGGTGCTGCCGGTCCTCGCTCACAGCGCCGCCACCACTTCCGAGAGCCAGCCGCTCACGGCATCGATATCCGGCAGGGACCAGCGCGCCAGCGTGCCGGCATCCCTGGCCGGGTCCGTGACCTGCACGGAGTGTCCGCCGAGCTCGTTCACCACCGAGAATCCGGCTTCGTCCGTCACGTCGTCACCGACGAACACCGGCACCCGGCCCGCGAACGGTGCGACCGTCATGAAGTCCTCGATCGCCTTGCCTTTGCTGCGTCCGCCCGGCATGAGTTCGCAGACCATCTTGCCCTCCAGCAGGCGGAACGATGCGCCGAGTTCTTCGTCGATAGCGTGCATCTCGGCACGCACCTCGTCCGCCGCTCCGGGGGCGCGCCGGTAGTGCAGCGCGACGCCGCGGGGCTTGTGTTCGAGCAGGACGCCCGGTCGAGCCGCGACGAAGGCCTGCAGGCGGTCCATCACCGGGTCCGGCAGCCGGGTGCCTTTCCGGTACTCGACGTCATCCTCCGGATGCATGCGGATCTCGAGACCGTGAGCGCCTGCCGCAGGCAGCACGAGCGGTCGGAATATGCGATCGATGTCCTGCACCGGCCGGCCGCTCACGACGGCGAGAGCGCCGCTCAGCCCTTCGCCGAGCCCTGCGAGCAGTGCGTTCAGCCCCGGCGTGGAGACCACCTCGGCCGGATCGTCACGGAAGCCGAGCAGGGTGCCGTCCACGTCGAGGAACAGCGCCCAGTCTTCCGGGTGCCGAACGGGGGGTCTGGGTTTCAGGTTCGTTGCCGTTCTTGTCACTGATGGCGAGCATTGCGTACCGCGCGGCGCTTTGCAAACACTCCGGGCCGCGGCATTCGGTAGAATCCGCCGCATGAGCACCCCCGGTTTCCTGCGTCGGCCGCTGATCTGGCTGCTCACGCGTAGCACGCGCCTCTGGATACGGCCGGCGGTCCTCCCCGACGCGCCGGGGGACGTGGTGGGTCCGCAGGGCACGCGGATCTGCTACGTGCTCGAGTACGGTGGCCTCGCCGACCGCCTGGCCCTCGAGCAGGTGTGCACGCGCTACGGGCTGCCGACGCCGGGCGACGGCCTCTGGTACGGCGGCCGGCAGGAGTCCTCCGCGCTGATCGTCCTGAGGACCTACCGCGGGCTGTTTTTCCGCCGTCAGCGCAAACAGATATCGCCCCGGCTCGAGCGACTGGTCGGTGCTGCCGTCGAGAATACGGACGAGGACCTCCTGCTGGTGCCGGTGGCCGTCTACTGGGGGCGGGCGCCGGAGAAAGAGCACTCCTGGTTCAAGGTGCTGTTCAGCGAACAATGGGAAATCGCCGGCCGCCTGCGGAAGTTCCTCACCACGATCCTGTACGGTCGCGCGACGCTGGTCCACTTCAGCGAACCCCTGTCGGTGAGGCGGGTGGCCGACGAGGGACAGGGCGCGACACTGACCTCCAGGAAGATCTCCCGGATCCTGCGGGTCCACTTCCGACAGCGTCGGATCGCCACCCTGGGACCGGATCTCTCCCACCGACGCACGCTGGTCAATGCGGTACTGCGCAGCGAGAGCGTGAGGGCCGTGATCGCGCACGAGGCGAAAGGCGACGCGCAGGAAAGGGAACGCCTGCAGCGTAAAGCCCGTGCCTATGCGCAGGAGATCGCGGCCGACATGTCCTACCCGATGGTGCGCTTCCTCGACAAGGTACTCACCTGGGCGCTGCACCGAATCTACGACGGCATGCGGCTGAATGGCATCGAGCGCCTGCAGGCGGTCGCGGAGGGCAGGGAAGTCGTCTACGTGCCGTGTCACCGCAGCCACTTCGACTACATCCTCCTCTCCTACGTGCTCTACCACCGCGGTCTGTCCCTGCCTTACGTCGCCGCCGGCGTGAATCTGAATCTGCCGGTGGTCGGATCGATCCTGCGCCGCGGCGGCGCATTCTTCCTGCGACGCAGTTTCCGCGGTAACCGGCTCTACGCAGCCGTCTTCTATGGTTACCTGCGGGCGCTGATCACCCGCGGTTTCAGCATCGAGTATTTCGTGGAAGGCGGCCGCAGCCGCACTGGCAGGCTGTTACGGCCGAAGGGCGGCATGCTGATGATGACGGTGGAGTCGTTCCTGCAGGATCCACGCCGGCCGGTGGTGTTCGTGCCGGTGTATTTCGGCTACGAGAAGCTCGTGGAGGGCAAGGCCTTCATCAACGAACTCGCCGGCGAGGAGAAGCAGAAGGAGACGGTGTTCGGCCTGCTGCGATCCCTGCGCGCGCTGCGCGACAACTTCGGCCAGGTGTACGTGAACATCGGCGAGCCGCTGGAGCTGAACGAGCTCCTCGATCGCCGTCATCCGGGCTGGCGGCAGGAGACGATCGCCGAAGGTGACCGTCTGCCATGGCTGGCGGAGGTCATCGACGAACTCGAGCGCCAGATCATGTGGCGCATCAATTCGGCCGCGGCCGTCACGCCGATCGCGCTGCTCGCACTGGCGCTGCTGTCCACGCCGCGCCAGACCATGCCCGAGTCCACCCTGACCCGCCAGCTGACCTTGCTTCCCGATCTCCTGAGACGCTTCTCGTACAGCGACGCCGTCACCATCCCGGATCTGCGGCCGGACGAGATCATCGCCCACGGCGAGGAGATGGACGTCATCCGCCGCCAGCAACATCCCCTCGGAGACGTCATCCTGATGCGCGAGAGCGAGGCGGTGCTGATGACCTATTTCCTGAACAATGTCCTGCACCTCGTCGCCCTTCCGGGCATGGTCGCGGCCTGCTTCATCCAGAGCCGCCGTCTGGCCCTCACGGAAGTGGTCCGGCTCGTCGCGCTGACCTATCCCCACGTGCGCGAGGAGCTCTTCCTGCGCTGGCGAGCGTCCGAAGTGGAGGGCCGCGTCCGCAGCGCCATCGGGCATTTCTGCGAACTCGGTCTGCTGAAGCTGTCTGAGGACGGTCAGATCCTGCGCCGGCCGAGGGCCGGCAGTGTCGCCGCCTTCCAGCTCATCCAGCTGGGCCGTCTGGTGTTGCCGATGCTGCAGCGCTACTACATGACCATCGCATTGCTCGAGCGTTACGGGTCCGGCCGCCTGACGCCGGCCCGCCTCGAGCGGATCTGTGAGCTTTCGGCCCAGCGTCTGTCGCTGGTGTCCGGCCTGCGTTCGCCGGATTTCTTCGATCGCAAGCTGTTCCATGGCTTCATCCGGACGCTGCGCAAGGTCGGTGCCGTATCCACGGACAAAGAGGGGCGGCTCGTCTTCGGCGAAGATCTCGTGCGCGTGGAGGAAGACGCGCGCCAGGTGCTGGGCGAGCAGCTCTGCCATCACATCCTGAGCACGGCCGTGAGCGAACTGCCTGCCGAAGACGAGGCGGCGGCGGAAGACGACAGCCAGGGTGCGCGAACGGCGGAGCGCAGCTGATACACTTATTCGTCATGAGTGGCCATTGTCACGTCGTCTCCTTCTACCGCTTCGTCAGCCTGCCGGCCCATGCCTCGCTGCGTGAACCACTGCTGGAGGCGGGCCGCTCCCGCGGCCTCGTCGGTACGGTGCTGCTCGCGCCGGAAGGCATCAACGCCACGCTCGCCGGCGATCGGGCGGGGCTGACCGCTTTCCTGGATCGGCTGGCGGATCATAAAGGTCTGCAGGCAATGCAGGGGGTCTGGTCCGAGGCGGACGAGGCCCCGTTCCGGCGTCTGCGGGTGCGGCTGCGTGCGGAGATCGTCAGCCTCGGAAGACCGGATCTGGACGTCCCCGCGCTGACCGGTGAGCGCGTGGCGCCGCGGGACTGGAATCGGCTCATCGCGGATCCGGAGACGCTGGTGATCGACACCCGCAATCGTTACGAGATCGATGTCGGGCGTTTCCCCGGGGCGATCGATCCGGGCACCGGCAGCTTCCGCGATTTCCCCGGGTTCGTGGCGCAGCGACTGGCCGGCGACCGGGAGCGTCCGGTCGCCATGTACTGCACCGGTGGCATCCGGTGCGAGAAGGCCACGGCCATGATGCGCGAACTCGGATTCCGTCGGGTGTATCAGCTGGAAGGCGGCATCCTGCGCTACCTGGAGGAAATGGCAGACAGCCCAGAGAATCGCTGGCAGGGCGAGTGCTTCGTCTTCGACAGCCGCGTGGCGGTCGACCAGCGGCTCGCGCCGGGACATTATGTCCAATGCCATGCGTGCCGGCGACCACTCTCGCCCGATGATCTGTCGTCCAGCCACTACCGGCCGGGGGTGAGCTGTCCCCACTGCCACGATGAACTCGAACCCGGGCGG
This sequence comes from Gammaproteobacteria bacterium, assembly GCA_037382365.1. Lineage (GTDB taxonomy): Bacteria > Pseudomonadota > Gammaproteobacteria > Steroidobacterales > Woeseiaceae > Lentisalinibacter. Next base: position 18,159 of record JARRPZ010000003.1, on the reverse strand, counting down.
GCCGGTCGGCTCGCCGAACGCCGGCGCCAGGTCGAACTCGCGGCGAGCCGGGGCGAGAAGCACATCGGCGCGGCGCACAGGGCGGCCGACGCGGGGCAGCAGGGAGTCAGGCGTTCAGGTCGGGGATGAGCTCGCTCTCGAGCCGGGAGATCATGTCCTTCAGCTGCAGCTTGCGCTTCTTCAGTCGGCGCAGCCGCAGCTGATCGACCAGCGGATCTTCGGATAAGCGGTCGATCAGGTCGTCGAGATCACGATGGCTGATGCGCAGCTCCTTGAGCCGCTCCAGATCGCGGAACGCATCGCTCTCGATGGTGTTGTCGAAATTCTCGCCGTCCACGGTCTTCTAATTATGCCTAAAACCGTCGCTTGTCCAGTCCCCGCGTCAGTCGAACGGCGGCCACTGCCGGTCCCGCGGACCGGTGACGAGGAAGTGCGGATTGAGGATGTCCGCCTTCGTGTTGTAGGCGAGCGGTGCGCCGCCCGCGATGGTCACGCGTCCGCCGGCGGCTTCTACGACGGCCTGGGCGGCGGCGGTGTCCCACTCCGACGTCGGTCCCAGCCTCGGATAAACGTCGGCGGCGCCTTCGGCGACCACGCAGAATTTCAGTGACGAGCCCATCGGGACGAGCTCGTGCTCTCCGAGTTCCCCCAGCCAGTCGTCCAGCGCGGAGGATCGGTGGGATCGGCTGCCGACCACGCGTACGGCCGGCGCGGATTCCTCGGCGACCCGGATCTGCTCGCTGTCCCCGTCGCCCGTGATCCGACGCGCACCGTAGCCGTGCAGGCCGGTATAGGTCTTGTCCTGCACCGGCACGTGGACCACGCCGAGGACCGCCTGGTGCGCCTCGATGAGGGCGATGTTGACGGTGAATTCGCCGTTCCGGCTGATGAATTCCTTCGTACCGTCCAGGGGATCGACCAGCCAGTAACGCTGCCAGGCACTGCGCTCGGAATAAGGCGGCACGCCGTCCTCTTCGCTGAGTACCGGCATCTCCGGGGTCAGATCGCTCAGTGCGTCCACGATCACCCGGTGGGCGGCCATGTCGGCAGCCGTCACCGGCGAGTCGTCGCTCTTGCTCTCCACGTCGAAGTTGGTCCGGTAGATCTCGAGTATGGCGCGTCCGGCCTCACGTGCGATCCCCGTGACACCCTTCAATACCTGCTGTCTGTTTAGAATTGGCACTCTGGCTCCCTACTGGCTCGTCTCACCGGATTTGTTCGGCCGACGTCGGCGCCGACGCTTCTTCTTCGGCTTGTCGTCGCCGCCACCGGACGAGTGGCCCGCTCCGTCGCCGCGCGCCGCAGACTTGCCCCCGCCGCCACGGCGGCTCGAATTGCCACGGCCGGGGGGCTTGCCACTAGCGCCACGGCGGTCGCCGGCACCTGCCCGACGCCGCTGGCGGCGCGGCGGACGCTCGATCTCCGGCAGCGCCTCGTGGTCGAATGAGGCGACCGGGATCTTGTGGCCGATGTAGTCCTCGATATCCGGCAGCGATACCACGAACTGTTCACAACCGAAACTGATCGCATCGCCGGAAGCACCCGCACGGGCCGTGCGTCCGATGCGATGCACGTAGTCCTCCCGGTCCTGCGGCAGATCATAGTTGAACACGTGACTCACGTCCGGCACGTGCAGGCCGCGTGATGCGACGTCGGTGCCGATCAGCACCGCCAGCTCGCCGCTCTGGAAGTCCGACAGCATCCGCTCGCGCTTGCGCTGGGGGACGTCGCCCGAGATCGCCTGCGCATTGATGCCGTTGGCACGCAGTGTGTCCTCGAGCCGTTCCGCTTCCCGCTTCGTGTTCACGAATACCATCGTGCGCTTCGCATCCTTCTCGCGCAGCAGCTTGATGAGCAGGGGCAGCTTCTCCTCGTTCGACGGATAGTAGATGGCCTGGCGCACCCGATCCGCGGTGACCTTCTCGGGTTCTATCCGGATCAGCTCCGGATCGTTCATGTGCTCGTAGGCGAGTTCCATCACACGGTGGGAGAGGGTTGCCGAGAACAGCAGGTTGAGACGTTTCGTCGGCGGCGGCAGCCTCCGCAGGACATAGCGGATGTCCTTGATGAAGCCGAGATCGAACATCCGGTCCGCCTCGTCGAGCACCATGACTTCGACGTGTTTCAGGTTGAATACGCCCTGTTTGAAGTAGTCGATGATGCGCCCCGGCGTGCCGACGAGCACGTCGATCCCGGCGGCGATGTGATCGCGCTGCTTTTCGTAGTCCTTGCCGCCGTAGGCCAGTGCGAGTTCCAAACCCGTATGTCGACCCAGGGTTTCGGCGTCTGCGGCGATCTGTATCGCCAGTTCGCGGGTGGGTGCGAGGATCACGGCACGCGGCGCAGACTGCTTGCCTTCCGGGCGCCGGCTTGCGAGCAGACGCGTGTACAGCGCGATGAGGAAGGCGGCCGTCTTGCCGGTCCCGGTCTGCGCCTGGCCGGCGACGTCGCGCCCTTCGAGAGCGATCGGCAGTGTCCGACTCTGTATCGGCGTGCAGTATTCGAATCCGGCATCGGCGATGCCTCTGTGTAATGCGTCGGGCAGATCCAGCTCGCCGAATGCCAGATCGCTGAGATGATTTTCAGACATGCGTTCCCATCGGGAAAATGTGAATGTAAGGCTTGCAAATTCCGTCGCGAACGGTTCAAATTAGGCCCAGTTCGCTGCGACACCCGTCGCACCTGCCAGAATTAGCTACCACCGAAGCTCAAGAGAAGCCGCACGAGACCGGCGACAAAGCTGCGACATATTGCCTTATCGGGAACGCGCCGTCACCTGTTGCGACCGCCGCGTTCGAAATATGCGCCGTCGGAGTAGCTCCGACTCTGGAAACGGTAATCATTCGATGCTTCGGGGAGGTTAAGACCGGTGGGTGGCCAGATCGTTCATACGAGTGACAGCACGTTCGAACAAGACGTGCTGCAGTCGGGCAGACCGGTCCTGCTGGATTTCTGGGCCGAGTGGTGCGGTCCCTGCAAAATGATCGCGCCCCTGCTCGACGCGGTAGCGGATGAATACGGCGATCGTCTGACTGTGGCGAAGATCAACATCGACGAGAATCCTAACACGCCGCCGAAATTCGGGATCCGCAGTATCCCGACGCTTATGCTGATCCGCGATGGTGCGGTTCAGGCACAGAAAATGGGTGCGATGTCGAAGTCGCAATTGACCGAGTTTTTGGATGCCAACTTGTGAGAGGCTACTTGGGTAATTCAGCGAGGGGACGGTCGAAGCAATCTTCCCGTCCCAAAAATCAGAATGGGCCGCCGCGCAAGCCGCGTCGGCGGAAAGGCGGTAACACGCAGCACGGATACGAGGATCTCCCGGCCGACGAGGAGAATCTCGAGGTCATCACGCCGGAACAGCTGGCGGACAGCAAGAACGTGATGAATCTCACCGAGCTAAAGACACGTCCCGCATCGGAGCTGGTGGAGCTCGCGGAGGGCATGGGCCTGGAAGGCCTCGCCCGCTCACGCAAGCAGGACATCATCTTCGCGATGCTGAAAGCCCACGCGAAGCAGGGCGAGGACATCTACGGCGACGGCGTGCTGGAGATACTGCAGGACGGTTTCGGTTTCCTGCGTTCCGCCGACAGCTCCTACCTGGCGGGTCCGGATGACATCTACGTCTCGCCCAGTCAGATCCGTCGCTTCAATCTGCGTACGGGCGACACGGTCTCCGGTCTGATCCGGCCGCCGAAAGACGGCGAGCGCTACTTTGCGCTGCTGAAAGTCGGCCAGATCAATTTCGACGCGCCGGAGAATGCGAAGAGCAAAGTGCTGTTCGAGAACCTGACGCCGTTGTTCCCGAAGGAACGGCTGAAGCTCGAACAGGGCAACGGGAGCACCGAGGACTTGACGGCGCGCATCATCGACATGGTGGCGCCGATCGGCAAGGGCCAGCGTGGACTGATCGTCTCGCCGCCGAAGGCGGGAAAGACGATGCTGCTGCAGAACATCGCTTCCGCCATCGCTGCCAACCATCCGGAATGCGACCTCATCGTGCTGCTCATCGATGAGCGTCCCGAGGAGGTGACGGAGATGGAGCGCACCGTCCGGGGCGAAGTGGTCTCGTCGACATTCGACGAACCCGCGAGCCGGCACGTGCAGGTGGCGGAGATGGTGATCGAGAAGGCCAAGCGGCTGACCGAACACAAACGTGACGTGGTCATCCTCCTGGATTCCATCACCCGACTCGCCCGCGCATACAACACGGTCGTTCCGTCGTCCGGCAAGGTGCTGACCGGCGGCGTGGATGCGAATGCGCTGCATCGACCGAAGCGGTTCTTCGGCGCTGCGCGCAACATCGAGGAGGGTGGCAGCCTCACGATCCTGGCCACGTCACTGATCGACACCGGATCCAAGATGGACGACGTGATCTACGAGGAATTCAAGGGCACCGGCAACATGGAGATTCACCTGGATCGCCGCATCGCCGAGAAGCGCGTATTCCCCGCCATCAACATCAATCGCTCCGGTACCCGCAAGGAGGAATACCTGACGGAACCGGACGAGCTGCAGAAGATGTGGGTACTGCGGAAGGTGCTCCATCCCATGGACGAGCTCGCGGCCATCGAGTTCCTGATCTCCAAGCTGCAGGACACGAAGACCAACGCCCAGTTCTTCGAGGCGATGAAGCGCTGAGCGCCGGGGCGGGCGCCTAGCCCGCTTGCCAGCGATAGAAGGGTACCGGCGTCCCGGCGGGGAAGTTTTCCCGCTCCCGATCGAGTTCGACGAATCCACTGGTGCCGGCGAGTGTCGTGAAATCGCCCGAGGTATTCGTCGGCGACGGCGCCGCCATCAGCCTGCCCCCGTCGTCGGTTCGTACATGCGCGGGGAGAAAGCAGGTCAGCGAGGGCCTGAACCGGTATTCCGCCGACAGGATCGCCGTCTCGGGCGTCGCCGGAGCGAGGCCGGCCGCGCCGAACAGGGCCGGCACTACGTAGCGGCGGAAACAGACCAGCGTCGAGACCGGGTTACCCGGCAGCGCGAAGACGAGGCGATCGTCCCGTACCCCGAACCACATCGGCTTGCCCGGTCGCTGGCTCACGCCGTGGAAGACCACCTCGACGCCCAGCTCCGACAGGATCCCGGGGACGTAATCGGCCTTGCCCTTCGAGACACCGCCGGAGAGGATGAGGACCCGGTGCTCCTCGAGCAGTCCGCCGAGCTGATTCCGCATGGCCGCTGGCTCGTCGCGCAGGTGGATGTCCCGGCAGCCGGCGAACCCGTTATGACGCAGCACCGCCAGCATCGCCGGTCCGTTGGACGCCCGGATCTCCTGGGGCTGCAACGCCCGCTCCGGGCCGACGAGTTCGTTGCCGGTCGAGACGACGGCGACGGCCGGATGCCGACCGACGGCGACCCGGGCCAGCCCCTGGGAGGCGAGCACGGCGGCCTCGGGTCCGCCGATGAGGCTGCCGGGTGCGAGCAGCAACGCGCCTTCGGGGTGGTCGGAGCCGCGCCGGTGTACGAACTGCCCCCGCTCCGGCTCGTAGTCCGCTTCCAGCTCGGCATGGCCGTCGGCGACGGCGATGCGTTCCACCGGCACGACGGTGTCCGTGCCGGGAGGCAGTACGGCGCCGGTCATGATCTCGATGCAGTGCTCGTCGCTCGACAGCGTTATTGGCGCATCGCCGGCCTGCTGCGTGGCCTGGAGACGGAAGCGACGCGCGCCGGTGTGCCGGATGGCGATCCCGTCCATCATGACGCGGTCGAAGGGCGGCTGGTCCCTTTCCGCTGTCACCGTCTGGCGAAGGACCCGTCCGCAGGCATCCTCCAGAGCGACCGTCTCACTCCCGAAGTCGGGCAGGACCTCGAGGATGTGCTGCCACGCTTCGGAGACCGTGACCATCGACGGCTCAGCCACGCTCACGCGCGAGGGCACGGTGGCCGATATCCCGGCGGTAATAGGCGCCGTCCCAGCGGATCCGTTCCACGGCACTGTAGGCGAGGTCGCGTGCCGCGGTCACGTCATCGCCGAGTCCGACCACGCACAGCACACGTCCGCCATCCGTCACGACCCGGCCGTCTTCCAGCCGTGTGCCGGCGTGGAAGACCTTCACGCCTTCCAAAGCAGCCGCCTCCGGGAGTCCTTCTATCGGATCGCCTTTTCGATAGCGGCCAGGATACCCGCCCGCGGCCATGACGACCCCGAGCGAGGCGCGCGTGTCCCATTCCACCGTGATCTCGCCCAGCGCGCCGTCCATGGCGGCCTCGCAGAGGTCCACCAGGTCGCTGTCGAGGCGCGCCATGACGGGCTGGGTCTCGGGATCTCCGAAACGGCAGTTGAACTCGAGGACCTTCGGTGCGCCGTGCTCGTCGATCATCAGCCCCGCGTACAGGAATCCCAGGTACGCGACGCCGTCGGCGGCGAGGCCGGCCACGGTCGGTTCGATCACTTCGCGCATGATGCGCTCATGCACCGCCGGGGTGACTATCGGCGCCGGCGAATAGGCGCCCATGCCGCCGGTGTTCGGTCCCTCATCGCCGTCGTCCCGTGCCTTGTGATCCTGGGACGTCGCGAGTGGGACGATATGACGACCGTCCGTGATGACGATGAAACTCGCTTCCTCGCCCGCCAGGAATTCCTCCACCACGATACGCCCGCCGGCCGCACCGAAAGCGCCCCCCTCCAGCATATCGCGGGCTGCCGTCTCCGCCTCCGCGACATCGTGCGCGACGACCACCCCCTTGCCGGCGGCGAGACCGTCCGCCTTCACGACCAGCGGCGCTCCCCGGTCCCGGATGTACTCGAGAGCGGGCGCGAGCTCCGAGAAATTCTCGTAGGCAGCCGTGGGGATGCGGTGCCGCGCCAGGAAGTCCTTGGTGTATGCCTTGGAACCTTCCAGGCGTGCCGCGTCCGCCGTCGGGCCGAAACAGCGAAGTCCGTCCGACCGGAACCGATCGACGATACCGGCGACGAGGGGGACCTCGGGACCTACGATCGTCAGGTCGATTCCTTCATGGCGCGCGAGGTCGAGCAGGCCGTCGATGTCGTCCGCGCCGACGGCGACGTTTCTGACACCGGGCTCCAGCGCAGTGCCCGCATTGCCCGGCGCGACGAGGACCTCGGTCACTCGCGGCGAAGCGGCGCATTTCCACGCCAGGGCGTGCTCGCGTCCGCCACCACCGACTATCAGTACGTTCACGCGTTTCCTCCCTCGTCAGTGGCGGAAATGGCGCATGCCGGTGAATACCATCGCGATATCGTGCTCGTCGGCGGCGGCGATCACCTCTTCGTCGCGCACGGAGCCGCCGGGCTGTATGACCGCGGCCACGCCGTGCTCGGCGGCGGAGTCGATGCCGTCGCGGAATGGGAAGAACGCATCCGATGCCATGGCCGCGCCGCGTACCGTGAGCCCGGCGTCGGCTGCCTTGATAGCGGCGATGCGGGTCGAATAGACCCGACTCATCTGTCCGGCGCCGATGCCGACGGTCGTTCCGCCACGGGCGAAGACGATGGCGTTCGACTTGACGTACTTCGCGACACGCCAGGCGAAGAGGAGATCCTCGATTTCCTCGTCGCCGGGTTCGCGCCGGGTCACCACCCGCAGGTCGGCTTCCCCGATCCGGCCCTCGTCCCGCTGCTGCACCAGCAACCCGCCGGAGACGCTCTTGAGTTCGATGCCCGGACGCAGGTCGGCTGTCTCGCCGATGACCAGCAATCGCACATTCTTCTTCTCCGCCACCGCGTCGGCGGCACCTTCCCCCAGTTCCGGTGCCACGATGACTTCGACGAACTGGCGCTCGACGATCTCCCGCGCCACTCGCGCCTCCAGTGGGGTGTTGAAGGCGATGATGCCGCCGAAGGCGGAAACGGGATCGGTGGCGTAGGCCTTTTCGTAGGCATCGAGCTGCCTGCCGGCAACGGCGACGCCGCAGGGATTCGCATGTTTCACGATCACGCAGGCAGGTCCCTCGAACTGTCGGACGCATTCGAGTGCGGCGTCGGCATCGGCGATGTTGTTGTAGGAGAGTTCCTTGCCCTGGATCTGCCGTGCGCCTGCAAGGGTGCCCCGGAGGTCGCCGGCCCCGGCATAGAAGGCTGCCTCCTGGTGCGGGTTCTCCCCGTAGCGCAACGCATGTACGAGTCGACCGCCGGCCGCGAAGCGGCTCCCCAGGCGGCTCATCCCCGCCGCATCGCTCAGCCAGGCCGATATCGCCGCATCGTAGCTCGCGGTGTGGGTAAAGGCTTTCGCCGCCAGCCGGAGACGCAGCTCCTCGTCCACGTTGCCGTCGCGCAACGCGGCAAGCACCGCCTCGTAGTCGGCCGGGTCGACCAGGACCAGCACGTCGCGGTGGTTCTTCGCCGCCGCCCGTATCATTGCCGGCCCGCCGATATCGATGTTCTCGACGGCGTCGGCGAGGCTCGCTTCCGGTTCGCTCACCGTCTCTTCGAACGGATAGAGATTGACGGCCAGGACGTCGATGGCGTCGATACCGTGTTCTTCCATCGCGGCACTATCGACATCCCGCCGGCCCAGGAGACCGCCGTGGATGCGGGGATGCAGCGTCTTGACGCGACCGTCCATGATCTCCGGGAATCCGGTATGCGAGGAGACGTCGGTCACGTCCAGCCCGGCGTCGCGCAGCGTCTTCGCCGTGCCGCCGGTGGAGAGCAGTGAGAAGCCCGCGTCGGCGAGGCCCTCTGCCAGCGCCACCGCGCCGGTCTTGTCGGAAACACTGATCAGCGCGCGGCGGGCTCGCGTCATCGGTTCGGTTCCCCGGGGTCTGGAATCTGCTACTGCGTGGTCGTGGTCAGTGCAGCAGCGAGTACGCCTTGAGCTTCTTCCGCAGCGTGCCCCGGTTGATCCCGAGGATGACGGCCGCTTCGCTCTGATTACCGCCCGTGTATTCGAGGACCGTCCTGAACAGCGGCCTTTCGACCTCGCTCATCACGAGCTCGTAGAGATCGCCGGGCCGGTGTCCGTTCAGGCTCCGGAAGTACTGTTCGAGGGCTTCTTCGGTGTGATCGCTCAACGATTTTTCATTACCCAGCTTCGGCTGGCGTCTCTTCTTTGGACTGGATTTGGCCACGTCGATTATTTTCCGCGCACGTCATTGCGGCAGCTGGGGGGCGCCACAATCAGTTGGACTCTGTAAGCCGGCAGTGTGTTCAGGCGGCGAGGACCCCATCCCGCGCCGAATCGCCGAAGTAGCACTCGGTCAGAAGCACCTGCTCCCGGGCGCTTTCCACGCGCAGCACCTGCTGACGGTAAGCGTCCGCATCGCGGAGATAACGGCAATACCATGACAGATGTTTGCGAGCCACCCGGACGCCGCGCTCGTCTCCGTAGAAGCGGTGCATATCCTCGAGGTGGGCAACGATGATATCACGTAGCTCGTTGCCGTCGAGCGGACGTGCGTGTCGCCCGTCGCGCAGCAGACCGAGGACGTCACGGAATATCCAGGGTCGGCCCTGGGCGGCGCGACCGATCATCACCGCAGCGGCACCGGTTAGACGCAGAACTTCAAGTGCCTTTTCAGGTCCGTCGATGTCGCCGTTGGCGATAACGGGTATGGAGACGGCCTCGACGATGCGCGCGATAGTCTCGTATTCCGCGCTTCCCGCGAATCGGCATGCCCGGGTGCGACCGTGGATCGCCAGTGCCTGCACGCCGCAGTCTTCAGCGAGACGCGCTATGCGCACGCCGTTGCGATTGTCCGGATCCCAGCCGGTGCGGGTCTTCAGCGTCACCGGGACACCGACCGAGCCGACCACCGCGGAGAGTATCGCTGCTACCTGGTTCTCGTCGCGCAGCAAGGCGGAGCCGGCGAGTTTCCGGCAGACCTTCTTTGCCGGGCAGCCCATGTTGATGTCGACGATATCGGCACCGGCCTCCACGGCGGCCTGCGCCGCCGCCGCCATTGCCAGCGGATCGCTGCCCGCGATCTGCACGGTCCGCGGCCTGGGGTCACCTTCGAGCCGCAGCCGGTAGCGAGACTTCTCCGATCGCCACAACGAGGTATCCGCCGTCGTCATCTCGGTAGCAGCCAGGCCCGCGCCATAGTGCCGGGCCAGACGCCGAAACGGCAGATCGGTCGTCCCCGCCATCGGGGCGAGCAGGACCGGGGACTCGACACTGATGTCGCCGATACGCATCGTGGATCAGCGGCAGGCGCCGGAACAGCGCAGGCCTCCGTCGGTGTCCCGGTAACAGGCGTGCAGTTCATAGCCCGCGGCCTCGTTGCCCGGATCCGAGAGACTGGCGCCGGCCCGAATCCGTGCGCCCGGTTCCATCATCGCCTCCCCGCTCCTCCGCCCGGCGGGCAGGTAGTCTTCCGCCGCCAGGGTCAGGCGGCCGATCGCGCCCTGCCAGCGATCGGTGACGGCGACGTGCAGGAGCGGGTAAGGTTGTGGCCGGTCGCCCCGATTGCGGATGACGGTCGTGATCTCCAGGGCACCGGCTGCCGCGTCACCGCTGGACGACTCCACACAGAGTGCGTCGATATCCCAATAGGGCCGTACCCGAACGCCGAACGCTTCGTAGACCCCGAGGACAGCCGGGCCGATACCGGGATGGGTGGCAATGACCGCCCGCTGTCCGTTGATGACCTGGGCGCCCAGAAGCAGGACCAGCAGGCCGGCGAGCGTCGGCCACATCGCGGCTCTCGCGCTGGAGCGGTGCGGCAGGCGTTGTTCCTCGGGCACTTGCTCCTCTGCATGCACCGATGTGACCGGTGGCGGTTCCCGGTAATCCGGAGGTCCCACGAAGGGCTCCACCGATGGTCGCCGGTCCCGGGACGCGCCGGCCTCGGATGCTGCCACGGGGATTGCCGCGACGGCCACCTGGTCCGGCTCCGCTCCTTGCTCCGGCTCCGCTTCCAGCTCGTGCCCGGGTTCGAGCTCCGGTTCCGGCTCGGCTTCCGATTCCGACTCGGGTTCCGGCTCGGCCTCGGGTTCCGGTTCGGGTTCCGGCTCGGCTTCGGGTTCCGGCTCGGCTTCGGGTTCCGGTTCCGGCTCGGGTTCCGGTTCCGGCTCGGATTGCGGCGACGCTTCGGCGGCGAGACCAGGCCCGGTTCCCTCTCCGGCCGCCTCCTCGCCAGCGGGCCGGGACGATTCCTCGGCGTCCTTCGCGTCCTCATGCGCGGCTCCGAAGGGCTCTTCGCCTTCGTCTTCGTGCTCCGTAAGCCAGTAGCCCTCGTCGTCGTCCTCTTCCTCACCGTCGACGTCCGCATCGTCGTAATCGGCTGAGTCGTCGCCCTCGTCTTCGTACTCGTAGACGTAGACGTACTCGTACCCGTCTTCCGTCTCGACTTCCGGTTGCTCCTCCGTTTCCTCCTCCGATTCCTCCTCCGGTGACGGCTGCAGCGATTCGAGGGCGCCACCGAGTATCGAATCGTCCAGACCCAGTTCCGTGAGCAGGGCACGCCACTCGTCCTCGTCGTCCAGGTCGGTCTCTTCCGGTGCGACCGCGCTCGGTACTTCCTCCGGGATCCCGGCTGCGGTCGCGGCGTCGTCGGCCGGGGGCTGCGCCTGGTGTTCCCTCTCCGCGGGTGACTCGCCGCCTAACGAGGCCAGCACGAGTTCGAGAGGGGTATCGTCATCGAAGCGCTGCGGTTCGCCCGGGGTCCGGGAGTCCGTTGCCGTTCCGGTATCGTCCGGGGACGAAACCGCCGCCGCAGAGTCGGGGGCCGGTTCTTCCGCTTCCAGTTGCGGTATGTGCGCATCGTCCTGCCGGGGGCCGGCCAATTCAGATTGAGGTCCCGGGTCAGATCGAGGTCCCGGGAAGGGATACTCGTCCCGGTCCGACGCCCGTGGCGGTTCCGGCGTCAGTGTTTCCAGCGCGTCGAATTCCTTGCCGCACTGCCCACAACGGACACGGCCATGCGCACGCCTCAGGTCTTCGGCCCCGATCTCGAACGCCGTCCGGCAATGAGCGCATTGGGTGTACACGGTCTTCAGTCTACTCGGCGTCGGCCGCTGATCAGTATCCAGTCGTCGCGCGTGGCGGCGGGGCCGAGGTCGAACCAGGGTTCGTAGGCGGTCCGGATCTCGCTCTCCTGACCGGTCAGGATACCCGATAAGACGATTTCGCCGCCGCTACGGGTCCGCATCGCCAGATCCGGCGCCAGTCCGATCAGGGGCGTGGCGAGGATGTTGGCGAGCACGACGTCGTATCGTCCGTCGTCGAGCTCGGCGGGCTGGAGTGTGGTCAGCCGGTCGCTCACCCCGTTGCGGGCTGCGTTCGCCCGGGACGCGTCCAGGGCCTGGGGGTCTATGTCAGTGGCGACGGCCTCCTCGGCGCCGAGCAGCAGCGCGGCCACCGCGAGGATGCCGGAACCGCAGCCGTAATCGAGGACACGGCGACCCTCCATCCAGCTGCCATCGAGCCAGTCCAGGCAGAGCGCGGTCGTGGCGTGGGTGCCGGTCCCGAATGCCAGACCGGGGTCGAGATGGATGACGACGGCGCCCGGCTCCTCCACCTGGTAACCGGTGGGACAAACCCATAGATTTTGCCCGAAGCGCATGGCCCGGAAGTCCTTCAGCCATTCCCGTTCCCAGGCGCGGTCTTCGAGTGTCTCGATGTGCCAGGGGGGCAGAGCGTCGAGCGCGAGGGCATGACGCAATGCCTCGGCGATTTCCGCGGCGTCCAGTTCGCCCGGAAAAAGAGCGCTCACCCGGGTGGACGGCCACAGCGGCGTCTCCCCCCGGACCGGCTCCAGCACCGGCGTATCCGCCGCGTCAGTGTAGGTGACGGCCTGCGCGCCGAGGGACATCAGCGCCTGCTCGACCCTGCCCGATTCGAGCCCGGCGAGCTCCATGCTGAACTGTCGCCACGACATCCTGCCGACGCCGGCTCACAGACCCAGGCGTTTCTCCAGGTAGTGGATATTGGTACCGCCGGTCTTGAAAGCCTGGTGATTCATGATCTCCTGGTGCAGGGGCACGTTCGTCTTTATGCCCTCCACCACGATCTCCGACAGTGCGATACCCATCCGGGCGATGGCCGAGTCCCGGTTCTCGCCGTAGGCGATGACCTTGCCGATCATCGAGTCGTAATAGGGCGGGACCCGGTAACCGCTGTAGAGGTGGCTGTCCACGCGGATGCCGGGCCCCCCGGGCGCGTGCCAGAGCTGCACCAGGCCCGGCGAAGGCATGAAGGTCTTCGGATCCTCCGCGTTGATGCGGCACTCTATGGCGTGGCCCGTCACGCGGATGTCCGACTGGGTGAAACGCAGCTTCTCGCCGGCAGCGATCCGCAGCTGCTCCTTGACGATGTCGATGCCGGTGACCATCTCCGTGACCGGGTGTTCGACCTGCAGACGGGTGTTCATCTCGATGAAATAGAATTCGCCGTCCTGATAGAGGAACTCGAAGGTGCCCGCGTTGCGGTAGCCGATCTCCTGGCAGGCCTGTACACAGCGCGAGCCCACGCGCTCGCGCTCCTCGTCGCCGATCCCCGGGGCTGGTGCTTCCTCGATCACCTTCTGGTGGCGGCGCTGCATCGAGCAGTCCCGCTCTCCGAGGTGGACGGCATTGCCGTGGCCGTCCGCCAGCACCTGGAACTCGATGTGCCGGGGCCGCTCGAGGAATTTCTCCATGTAGACCTGGTCGTTGCCGAAGGCCGCCTTGGCCTCCGCCCGCGTGACGTTGACGGCACCGAGCAGCGAGGCTTCACTGTGGACGACCCGCATGCCGCGACCACCACCGCCGCCGGCAGCTTTGATGATGACCGGGTAGCCGATATCCCGGGCGAGGCGCAGATTCTCGTCGCCGTCCTCGCCCAGCGGTCCGTCCGAGCCCGGGACGCAGGGCACGCCGGCCTCCTTCATGGCCCGGATGGCGGAGACCTTGTCCCCCATCAGCCGGATACTCTCTGCTTTCGGCCCGACGAAGATGAAGCCGCTCTGCTCGACGCGCTCGGCGAAATCCGCGTTCTCCGATAGGAAGCCGTAGCCCGGATGTACCGCCACCGAGTCCGTGACCTCCGCGGCGCTGATGATAGCCGGCATGTCCAGGTAGCTCTCCGTCGAGGGGGGAGGACCGATACACACGGTCTCGTCGGCCAGCAGCACGTGCTTCAGGTTGCTATCGGCCGTGGAATGCACGGCGACCGTCTTGATGCCCATCTCCCGGCAGGCCCGCAGGATGCGCAGGGCGATCTCGCCGCGGTTGGCGATGACGACTTTCTCAAGCATGGCGGCGCCCGGTCCCTTCCTCACCCGCCGGCACGCTGGTCGAGTACGAACAGCACCTGCCCGTACTCGACCGGTTCGCCGTTCTGGACCCGGATCGATTTGATCACGCCGTCCACGTCCGCCTCGATGGGGTTCATCATCTTCATCGCCTCGACGATGCACAGGGTGTCGCCCGCTTTCACCCGGTCGCCGATCTGCACGAACGGGCTGGCCCCGGGTGCCGGGGCCGCATAGAACGTGCCCACCATGGGCGAGGTCACGACGTGGCCCTCGTCCTCGGCTTCGCGGGCCTGGGCCGCGGCGCCGTCCTCGCCGGACGGGCGGGACTCGGGCGCCGCTGCCGGATCTGGTGGGGGCGCAGCCGGCGCACCACCGTATGCGAACTGGCCGACGGGCGGCGCCACCATCATGTTGGCCGGGTAACGGCTGATGCGCAGGGCTTCCTCGCCCTCGGTGATCTCGATTTCGGCGATACCGGACTCATCCAGCAGCTCGATCAGCTTCTTGACCTTTCTTATATCCATACGCTTGCCTTCCGTCAGTTGTCCGCGAGTCTGCGATGCAGGGCGAGCAGAGCCAGTTCGTAACCGATGACGCCGAGGCCGACGATCGTCCCCTCGGCCACGTCGCTGAAGAAACTCCGGTGGCGGAATCCTTCCCGGGCGTAGACATTGGAGAGATGCACCTCGACGAACGGCCGACCGATCCCGAGCAGTGCGTCGCGCAGGGCGATGCTCGAGTGGGTGTAGGCGCCGGGGTTGACGATGAGAGCACTGGTCCCGTCACTGCCGCAGGCCTGAACGCGGCTCACCAGCTCGTGCTCCGCATTGTGCTGGTAGCAATCCAGGTCGTGCCCGAGATCGAGGGCGAGGGTCTTCAACCGACTCTCCACGGCGGTGAGGCCCTCATCCCCGTAGACCGTCGGCTCCCGTTTTCCCAACAGGTTCAAATTGGGTCCGTTAAGGAGCAGCAGTCGCGACATGATGCGCTCAATACACCGCCAGTTCACCGCAATTAGCGGCGAGTTTAACCCCCATAACCGGGAATTGCACAATAATCGCCGCCGCCGGGCGCCGCTGGCGCCGTCGGTCAGATATCGGCCAGGGCAGAACGGGTCTGTTCGGGAGTCAGGCTGCCGTCGAGGTATCCGCGCAGCACCTCGATCATGGCAGCTGCCTGCTCCCGGTCGAACTCGCCGACATGGACGTTCAGCAGCTCGCCCTCCGGGTTCAGGATCAGCGTGAACGGCAGGCCGAGGAAGTCGATGCCGAAGCTCTCGGCGGCGGCGATCGCATCCTCCTGGCCGACGAGCACCGGGTAGTTGAATCCCATGTCTGCCACGTAGCCGGTGACCGGCTCGAGGTCGTCCACCGCGATCCCGATGACCTGTATCCCGGCGTCGCCGTGGGCGGCCTGGATCTCCTTCAGCAGCGGGATTTCGCGGCGGCACGGAGCACACCAGGTAGCCCAGAAGTTCACGAGTCGGACATTGCCCGCCCAGTCGTCGAGGCTGCGTTCGTTCCCGTCCAGGTCCGGCAGCCGGATGCTGCCATCCGTGGCCTGCGCCGCGCTCGCCCGCATCTCGTCCGCGAGAGCGGTGTCGGGGGCGCGTTCCGGCGGCAGCAGCAGGCGTGAGAACACCATGCCGGCCGCGACGGAGACGGCGAGTACGACGATGAGCAGGGTGCGCGGCACGGCGGCTATCTCACTCGCTGCGCGCGGTGACGGCCGAGGGAGCGGCTGCAACGGCCCGGGCGGCATGGGCGGCGAATTCGTCCGCCGGCATGAACCCGACCACCTGATAGGCGCGGCGCTCTTGGCCGTCCGGGCCGAAGAAGATGATGGAAGGCGGGCCGAACAGCCGGAAGTGCTTCAGAAGCGCCTGGTCGTGCTCGTCGTTGGCGGTGACGTCCGCCTGCAGCAGCACGACGTCCTCGAGTTCGCCCCGGACCCGTGCATCGGTAAACGTGTACTTCTCCATCTCCTTGCAGGACACGCACCAGTCCGCGTAGAAATCGAGCATGACCGGCTGGCCACGTTCCGATGCCCGCGCCACGGCCTGCTCGAGATCCGCTACGGTCTTTATGCGGCGGAATTCCAGTTCCGCGTGGGCGGTCCCGGTCGCATCACCGCCGAGGGACGCGACGCGGCCGCCGGGCAGTGGCTGCAGGGGGTCCTCGCCGCCGGCCAGGGCGCCGAGCAGCAGGACCGCACCGTAAAACATCGCCAGTGCGCCGAAGCCTTTGCCCAGTTTCCGGGCGGCCCCGGAGTCCGGCGTCAGCGGTGTCAGCGCACCCAGGAATACGCCGGCGATGAATATCAGTACGGCCCAGAGGGCGAGAGTGACCGGTCCCGGCAGCACCCGGTCGAGCATCCAGATGGCCAGCCCCAGCATCACGAACCCGAAGGCATGCTTGATCGCGACCATCCAGGGCCCTGCCTTCACCATGAGCTTTCCGGCGGAGGCGCCGACGGCCAGGAGCGGCGCACCCATGCCCAGGCTCAGCGCGAACAGGGCGGCGGCCCCCCGCACGACATCACCCGTCTGGCCGATCACGGCGAGCGCCGCCACCAGCGGCGGCGCCACGCAGGCGGTCACGATCAGGGACGACAGCGCGCCCATCACGAACGCGCCGATCATCGTGCCGCTCCGCTGGCGACCGCTGATGGCGGCGATCCGTGTCTGCACGGAGGAGGGCATCTGCAGGTCGAACAGGCCGAACATGCCTGCCGCGAGGACGACGAACAGGCCGGCGAAAGTCACGAGTATCCATGTCTGCTGGAAGATCGCCTGCACCTGCTGGCCGGCCGCGGCGAACAGCGCTCCTGCGATCGTGTAGGTGAGCGCCATGCCGAGTACGTAGGACAGCGACAGGGTGAAGCCCCGCGCGGGCGTCACGTCCCGACCCTCGCCGGCGATGATGCCGGAGAGGATGGGGATCATCGGCAGGACGCAGGGTGTCAGTGAAAGCAGTAGTCCTGCGCCGAAGAACGTGGCCAGCACGGCCAGCAGATTGCCCTCGCCGATGAGCGCCGCCAGCCGATCCTGCTCGGACACCGGCATGCCGGTCGTGTCCGCAGTCCCCGGCGCGGCATTGATAGCGCCCGCGGGCAGCGTGACGTTCACTTCCCGGGTCAGCGGCGGATAGCAGATGCCGTCTTCGGCGCAGCCCTGGAAGCCGAGGGTGACCGTCAGGTCGGCTGGCCCGGCAGCGCTTCGGCTGAGCGGAGCACGGGCGATGACCTCCTCGTAGTACACCTCGGTCTCGCCGAAGTACTCGTCGAATTTCTTCTCGCCGGGTGGCGTGCGGAGCGCGCCGAGCCGCACCCCGTCCGTATCGGCGGCAGCCGTCAATTTGTCCCGATACAGGTAGTAGCCCGGCTCCACCTGCCAGGCGACCTCCAGCGTGTAGGCATCGAGGGCCGTCACCACCGGGCGGAATGCGACGTCGGGTGGCAGAAATTCGCCGCCGCCGAGCCGGGACGTGGTCGGGGCACCGAACGGCGAGAGAGGCGAAGCCGGTGAGGACGGCGCGGCCGTGCTGCCGGTCGCCAGCGCCACCGTCGTCTCCCAGCGCTGCGGCGGATAGCACAGGCCGAGATCGGCACATCCCTGGGACTTCAGCAGCAGCACCGCCTGCGGCGCGCCCTCGTTCACATAGGGCACACGCATGTCGAAGTCGCCGCGGTAGATCTCCTGCCGCCCGAAATACTCGTCTTCGTGTATGTCGCCTTCGGGCAGCACCGGCTCCCCGAGCAGTATCTCGGCCGTGCTCGTCGAGATGCCCAGCTTCTCGCGATACAGGTAATAGCCCGGTTCCACCGTCCACCGGACCAGCAGCGACTCACCGTCGTCCACGACCTCGTAGCGGAATGCTTTCTCCGGCCGCAGAAGATCTTCGGGCGATATGGCGCTCGCGCCCGGGGCGGCGGCGAGGCCGGCGACGAGCAGCAGCGTGCCGATCACGAATCTGTTCAGGTCCATTCCTCTTCCGGTCCTCGGGCTGTCCCCCG
>JARRPZ010000002.1:0-90504 GCA_037382365.1 Gammaproteobacteria bacterium | reverse complement strand
CGATGTCGTCGATGTCTTCCTCGGTACGTTCGAGTTCGATCTGCGCAGGAACGACCTCGACGAGACCCGGCGTCAGATCCTCTATTTCCAGCTCACGGAGAAAGAGCGCGACCGGCGTATGCTGCAACGTGAGCTTTCTGCACTGGAGCAGGAAGCGAGAGACCTCATCAGCGAGCTCTGACGAACCGGACGACTGTCGCAAAAGGCAGACAAATCAGGCACCTTTCCGCGAAAAAAAGATCACCACATCACTACCGTCGCATTGAATACTGACCGCGTTTAAGAAATAATGCGCCTGCTTTTTACACGGCTTCCAACAGGGGAACGTTTATGAAGAAGACCGCAACGAAACTGGGCGCGATTGCCGCCACGCTGGTGCTGGCCGCGGGCTGCGCCACTTCCGACATCACGCTCGAAGAAGTGAAGGCGACCGCCGATCGCGCTGCTGCCGACGCCGCTGCGGCCAAGTCGGCTGCCGACGCCGCTCGCTCAGCTGCCGATCGCGCCAGCCAGATGGCGTCGAGCGCTCAGAGCACCGCCAGCCAGGCCCTGTCCGCCGCACAGAGCGCGCAGAGCTGCTGCGATGCCAACCGCGAACGTATCGAACGGATGTTCCAGAAGTCGATGTCCAAGTAATCCGTCGATCACAGATTCATTCAACGCCGCGCTCGTCGCGGCGTTTTTTTGTCTGCGAGGAGCACGTCCTCACCAGCGGCCGAATCGATACGGCGGGGGACACCGTCGGCTTCGACGTGCACGGACTCGACGAGGCCCCAGTCCACTTCCACCTCGCGGCCCTCGGTGGCAGAGACGAACAGCCGGGTAAGCCGCGTCAGCGGACTGACGGTCACAGGCTCCGGCCCGCCGCTCTCTTCCCCTTCCGACGACACCGTCTCGAGCGGCGGATGCGCTTCCATGAGCAACTGCCCGTCGTACCATCCGAATTTGTACGGCTCGTCGATGATCCGTACCGGCGTGTCGACGGGGATCCGCTCGAACACGAACTCGATGTCCTCGGGGAACATCCGGATGCAGCCGTGGGTGACCCGCATACCGACGCCGGCCGGTTTGTTCGTGCCGTGGATGAGGTAGCCGGGGATCGCCAGACGCATGGCGAACTGCCCCAGCGGATTGTCCGGACCCGGCGGCACGACCCGCGGCAGGGACCGGCCGTCCGCCTCGTGTTCCTGGCGGACCGACTCGGGCGGATACCAGGCCGGATTCTTCGCTTTGCGGGTGACCCGGGTCATGCCGAGCGGCGTCTCCCAGTCCATGCGTCCGATACTGATCGGAAAGGTCATCACCGTGCGGGCACCGTCCGGGTCGGCGGGGGGAAAGTAATACATCCGGTATTCGGGCAGATTCAGCACGACCCCTTCCCAGGGGACGTCCGGCAATACGAAACGCGTCGGCAGAATCACCCGGGTGCCATCGCCCGGTAACCAGGGGTCGACCTCCGGATTGGCACGGACGATGTCGTAGTAGCCGAGCCCGTGCCGGCGTGCGATATCGAGCAGCGTATCCCACTCCTGGGACACGACCGTCGTCACCTGTCCGACGACAGTATCCCCGTCGCCGGGCAAATCGAACACCTCCGCCTGGCTCGCGCTCGTGGCAGCGAGGGCCATCATTGCGCAGGCGAACCGCAGCCTGTCAGCCAGCGTCATCCCGGATATCCCCTTCCCTTCCTCGGTCTTGACCATGGCGGGATTCTCCCAGATATCCACCGTGGGGTCGACGCATCGTTGCCTTCGGCGCAGGCTGACGCTAGCCTTGAGCGATTTTCCGCCGACCGTAGCGGGTGCGAGGAACGACCATGAGCATGAAGATCAGCCTCTACATCAGTGAGCGGGACCTGAAACAATTCCGCAAGGCCATGAAGCGCGCCAAGAACCAGGCGCAGGACGCGGACGAAGAGGAGATCGTCAGGGCCACGCGGGACGTCCTGGACACGTTGCACCCGGGCAGCCTGCCCGACTTCGTCCGCGAGCGCCTGCCGCGACTGAACGCGATCTGCTCGATGCTGGAGGACGAGGAATGGAAACTGCCGGAGCGCGAGCGCCTGAAGCTGCTCTCCGCGCTGATCTACTTCGGCGACCCGGAGGATCTCATCCCCGACGACATGCCCGGGCTCGGCTATCTGGACGACGCCATCATGATCGAACTCGTACTCAGGGAACTGAGGCACGTCATCGAGGCTTACGCGGATTTCTGCGAATTCCGCGACAACTACTTCCGTCGCTTCAAGGTGGGAACGGACGCGGCCACCAGAAACGAGCGGGTGGAAGCACGCCGCAAGCAGTTGCACGAGCGCATGATGCGTCGTGCCCGGCGGGATCGGGAGACCGACGCCGCTCCGGCCCCGCTCTGGTGATCCCGGAAGCCCTGTCCGGTCAGTAGCGCACCAGCGCCGAACCCCAGGTAAAGCCGCCGCCGAACGCCTCCAGCAATACCGTCTGGCCACGCCGGATCCGATTGTCGCGAACGGCCACGTCGAGCGCCATCGGCACCGACGCCGCGGACGTGTTGCCGTGATCCTGAACGGTCAGTACCACGCGATCCATGGGCATTTCGAGGCGCTTCGCGGTCGCCTGGATGATGCGTATGTTCGCCTGGTGCGGGATCAGCCAGTCGATGTCCCTCTTGTCGAGCGAATTCGCCGTAAGCGTCTCGTCCACGATGTTGCCGAGCGTCTTCACGGCGACCTTGAATACCTCGTTGCCACGCATCTGTATCGCGGCCTCGCTCTTCAGCATGGCATCCGGCTTCTCGGACGGGCCGGCCGGGAAATAGAGCAGGTCCTTGTACTGCCCGTCCGCGCCGAGATGGGTGGAGATGACGCCCGGCTCCGTGGCCGGCTTCAGGACGACCGCGCCGGCACCATCGCCGAACAGGACGCAGGTCTTGCGGTCCGACCAGTCCGTGATCCGGGACAGGGTCTCCGCGCCAATGACCAGGGCGCATCCCGCGGCGCCGGTCCGGACGAATTTATCCGCGATGCTGAGTCCATAGATGAAGCCGGTGCAGGCCGCCTCGACACTGAACGCGGGACAGTCATGTATGCCGAGCTTCTCCTGCACGAGACAGCCGACATTGGGAAAGACACGGTCCGGCGTCGTCGTGCCCACGATGATGAAATCGATGTCCGCGGGAGTGACACCGGCAGCCTCCATCGCCGCTCGCGCCGCACCGACCGCCAGGTCGCTGGTGTACTGCCCGTCCGCTGCTATGTGTCGGCGCTCGATACCCGTACGCGAGCGTATCCATTCGTCCGTCGTATCCACCATGCGCTCGAGGTCCGCATTCGTGAGTACCTTCTCGGGAAGGCAGCGACCGGTGCCCTCGATGCGCGAATAGTTCATGCGGCTTCCCGTTGCAGGAGACGGCCGATCTGCGACGGCACGTCGTGTGTCACCTCCACGACCGCCGTATCGATGGCGTGCAGGAACGCGAGCTCGTCGGCACTACCGTGACTCTTGATGACGATACCGGTGAGTCCGACGAGGCTCGCGCCATTATAGTGCCTTGGATCGAGCTCGGTCCGCAGTCGTTTCAGAACATTGGAGGCAGCGAATGCCTGCAGGCGGGTCAGCCAGCTTCGATCGAACGCCCCGCGCAGGATGCCGGAGATCAGTCTCGCCGTACCCTCCATGGTCTTCAGTGCCACGTTGCCGGTGAATCCATCGGTGACGACCACGTCGGCCTTGCCCGACGGGATATCGTTGCCCTCGATGTAACCCACGTAGTTGAGGCCGCTGGAGGAGAGCAGATCGGCGGCCGACTTGACGACCTCGTCACCCTTGATGTCTTCCTCGCCGATATTCAGCAGCGCGATGCGGGGATTATCGAGACCGCGGATATCACCCGTAACGACGGAGCCCATCATCGCGAACTGGAACAGCTGTTCCGCGGTGCAATCCGCATTCGCGCCAAGGTCGAGCATATGTACCATCCCGACCTTCGCCGGGACCTCGGCCAGAATGGCCGGCCGATGGATGCCGGGCACCGTCTTCAGCACGAACTTGGCGATGGCCATCAGCGCGCCGGTGTTGCCGGCGCTCACGCAGGCCTGCGCCTCGCCGGCTTTCACGAGGTCGATGGCAACGCGCATGGACGACTTCTTCTTGCGCCGCAGGGCATCCACCGGCGCATCGTTCATCGTCACCACCTCGTCGGCATGACGAACGGACAGTCGACCGTCGTCCGGACGGCCGCCGACGAGCGGCTGCAGCGCCGCACGATCGCCGACGAGCACGACGGAGAGACGGGTGTGACGCTCCAGGGCCTGCTTCGCCGCGGCAGCCACGACACCGGGACCGAGGTCCCCGCTCATGGCATCCAGGGCGATCGTGAAATCCGCGGCCTGCATGTCGGATCGGGAGCCGGCGGCAGCCGGCTCAGGCGCGGATCAGTCCAGGTCTTCCACGACCTTGGGCTTGACCACCTGTCGACCACGATAGAACCCGTCGGGGCTGACGTGATGGCGCAGGTGCGTCTCGCCCGTGGTGGGCTCCACCGACAGGGTCTCGCCTTTCAGCGAATCGTGGGCGCGACGCATGCCGCGGTTAGAAGGTGTCTTGCGACTCTTTTGAACAGCCATTTCGGTCTCCAAAAAAATACCCGCCGGCAGCCCTGGGCCCGGGGCGGGATCGGTTTCTCATTCGGCGGTACGGCGATACGTGTCAGCCGCCCTGTCCCTCATCCTTCATCAGCGCCTTCAGGGCGCCGAAAGGTCGTTGCGTTTCCGGCTCGGTCTCGTCCGCCTCGAAGTCCCGGGCGAGGCGGCGGCACCTGGATTCGTCTTCGTGCACCAGCGCGAGCGGCACCGACAGTAGCAATTCTTCCTCGACCACGTCGAGCAGACGCACGCCACGGCCGTCAGTCGCCCAGACCTCGAATCCCGGTAACGCCTCCGCCCCCGTCTCCTCGTCCGGCAGCAGGAACGCGATGTCCGCTTCGAGCTCCAGCTCCATCAGCCCCAGACAGCGTTCGCAGGTCACCGGCAGCGTCGCCGCCGCGTGTCCGGTCATGGCCGGCACCGGCCGGCCTCCCTCGATACGGCGAGGCTCGAAGTCGAGCCGGACTGCCACCGGCCAGCGTTCCCAGTCCGCCGGCAGCTCGTCCGCGCAGTGCTCGAGCGCGTCCCGTACGAAGTCCGCCAGACGGTCCGTCGCACCCAGCGGCACGGTGTCCCGGAGCTCCTCGCGTCGGGCGGCCAGAGCTTCCGGCCTTACCGCCTGCAGCATGGGGCTGGACATAGCCGGCGGATGATAAGAGGCTTGACCCCGGGTGTCAAAATAATCACGCCCTGAAGGCGCCCGGCCATGCGAGCCCAGGTGACTGATCGGAAATGAAAAACCAGGAGACCCGCATGATCGTTCTCGCCTCCTCTTCCCCGTATCGACGCGAGCTGCTCAGCCGCATCCTCGGCAGTTTCGAGTGCATGGCACCGCCGGACGACGAGGAGGATCGCCCGGACGAAGCACCGCCGGCCCGCTCACTGCGGCTCGCCCGACTCAAGGCACGGCGTATCGCCGAGCGGCATCCGGAGGCCACCGTGATCGGTTCGGACCAGGTGGCGGTCCTCGAGGGCCGGGTCTGCCCCAAGCCCGGAGACCGGCAGCGGGCGATCGACCAGCTGCTCGCCGCCCGCGGCCTGCCGATGCGGTTCCTGACCTCGGTCTGCGTCATCCATGGAGCCGGCGCGGAGGAACGGGTGCACACCGATGTCACGGAAGTGCGCTTCCGCCAGTTCGACCGGGCGCTGGCCGAGCGCTACGTGGATGTCGACCGCCCCTGGAACTGTGCCGGCGGTTTCAAGGCCGAAGGGAGCGGCGTCGTGCTGTTCGACCACATCGAGAGTCGGGACCCGACCGGATTGATAGGCCTGCCACTGATCTGGCTGGCCGCGACACTGGAGGACCTCGGGCTTACCCTACTCTGAGTTATCGCCTCCGGCGCCGCTGCAGGCGCTCGAGGACGGCGTCGAGTTCTTCCGGCAGCGGCGCGATGAAGAGCCGTTCGTTGCCCGAATCGTCGGCGAAGGCGATGGACTGCGCATGCAGGAACAGGCGCCGCAGGCCGGATTGACGGAAGCGGGCGTTCGCGGCCTGGTCGCCGTAGCGCTCGTCTCCGAGCACCGGGTGACCGCAGGCCGCCGCGTGCACGCGGATCTGATGGGTTCGGCCCGTCTCGGGTTCCGCCTTCAGCAGCGTGCAATCGCCGTAGGAGGTCTGGACGCTGAAACGGGTCCGCGACGCTTTGCCGCCGTCGCTGTCGACTGCGACGTGGCGCTCGCCGCTCTTGCGCCGGTTCACGGCGAGCGGCAGATCGATGACCCGCGTGCCCTGTTGCCAGTCGCCGGCGACGAGGGCGAGGTACGATTTCTCCACCGCACCGTCGCGGAAGAGCGCATGCAGCTCGCGCAATGCACTGCGTTTCTTGGCGAGCACCAGGCACCCGCTGGTTTCCCGGTCCAGGCGGTGCGCGAGTTCGAGAGTCCGCAATTCCGGTCGCGCGCCACGCAGCGCTTCGACCACCCCGAAGCTGATGCCGCTGCCACCGTGAACCGCGACGCCGCTCGGCTTGTTGACGACCAGAAGTCGCTTGTCTTCGTACACGATGCTCGCCAGCATCCGCTGCACCAGCGCCTGGTCCGGATGCCCGGACGTGACCGGCGTGACCGTGACGGGAGGCAGTCTCAGCTCGTCACCGGCGGTGAGCCTGTAGTCCGCCTTTATCCGCCCTCCGTTCACCCGCACCTCACCTTTGCGTAACAGTCGGTACACCCTCGATCGGGGCAGTCCCTTGAGCTCGCGGGCGAGGAAATTGTCGATACGCTGACCGGCGTCGTCGGCGGTGATCCTGAGCTTGCGTACCCCACGCCGGACGGCACCATCAGGGAGCGTTGACTTATCGAAGGATGACAATGACTTAAGCCAATTGATGAAGTGGCGAGAGGTTGCTATATTACCGACCGGTCACGGTCCCGTACTCTGCTATCGTACCGGATCGGACGGATTCAGCGGGGCGCCCCGACAGGGACGCCATTTTTTTAGCGGCCCCGTTGCGCGGGGCCAGGACGGTCGCGGGTGGTGGTGCGTCGGGCTCCTCGGGAGCACGCCGGCACCGGAAGCGTCCGAGCCGCAGGGTTTCGATGATTCTTGCCGTCATACTGTCGATCGTCACGGATCGGCCCGGCGAATTGTATCTGCAACCAATGGGCGACGCCGGCGCACTCCGGCCTGTCGCAGCGTACCCCTGTGTGCCCCGGACCCTTCTGCCGGCTTCGTCAGCCGGCACGGGCTCGCCGCCCGGACGAGATATCAAAGCAGGGCACTATGAAAAGAATGTTAGTCAACGCGACTCAGGAAGAAGAGTTGCGCATGGCGCTGGTCGATGGCCAGCGACTCTATGACCTGAACATCGAGACACCCTCCCAGGAAAGAAAGAAGGCAAATATCTACAAGGGCAAGATCACGCGGATCGAGCCCAGCCTGGAAGCGGCGTTCGTGGACTACGGCGCCGAACGGCATGGCTTTCTGCCGTTCAAGGAAGTCTCGCCCGAGTACTTTCTGAAGGAACCGGAATCGGGCAACCGACCGAACATCAAGGAGGTCCTCCGGGAAGGACAGGACATCGTCGTCCAGATCGACAAGGAAGAGCGTGGCACGAAGGGTGCGGCGCTGACCACGTTCGTGAGTCTGGCCGGACGGTTCCTCGTGTTGAAGCCGAACAAACCGAAGTCCGGCGGCGTATCCCGCCGTATCGTCGGCGAGGACCGCGAACAGGTCCGCCAGTCCCTGGACGATCTCGATATACCGGACGGCATGAGCATCATCGTCCGCACCGCCGGTATCGACCGCTCCACCGAGGAACTCAAGTGGGACCTGGAGAATCTCTTCGCGGTGTGGGAGGCCATACTGAAGGTCGTCGTGGAACGCCCCTCCCCGTTCCTGATCTATCAGGAATCGAATGCGATCATCCGCGCCATGCGCGACTACCTCACGAACGATATCGGCGAGATATTGATCGACGATCCGAAAGCGTATAACGAGGCCCGCGAATTCGTCGAACGCGTGATGCCGCACAATCTGCGCAAGCTGAAATTCTACGACGATGCCGTCCCGCTCTTCACCCGCTACCAGATCGAGAGCCAGATCGAATCCGCGTTCGCGCACGCCGTGATCCTGCCGTCCGGCGGCAGCCTGGTGATCGATCACACCGAGGCGCTGGTGTCGATCGACATCAACTCGGCCCGTGCCACGAAAGGCGAGGACATCGAGAGCACCGCGCTCAACACGAATCTGGAAGCGGCGGACGAGATCGCGCGACAGCTGAGACTGCGGGACCTCGGCGGCCTCGTCGTCATCGACTTCATCGACATGGGTCCGCAGAAGAATCAACGCGAAGTCGAGAACCGGTTGCGCGAGGCCGTTCGCATGGACCGGGCGCGGGTGCAGATCGGCAAGATCTCCCGCTTCGGATTGCTCGAGATGTCGCGCCAGCGGCTCAGACCCTCATTGGGTGAGTCGAGTCACCAGATCTGTCCGCGGTGCAACGGGACCGGCAACATCCGGGGCGTCGAATCACTCGCGCTGGCCATCCTGCGGCTGGTCGGCGAAGAAGCGCGCAAGGAGCGTACGGCGAAGATCATCGCGCAGCTGCCGGTGGATGTGGCCACCTACCTGCTCAACGAGAAGCGGGACTGGGTGCAGAATGTCGAGGATCGCAACGACGTGCAGGTGCTGCTGGTCGCGAATCCGGATCTCGAGACACCGAACTACTCCATCCGTCGGGTCCGGGACGACCAGACCCTGCTGCCCGAGAATACGGGGTCCAGTTACGAACTGGCAGCGGTGGACGGCGAGGACGAGATTCCCTCCTGGCAGGTCGAGAAGAAACCGGTCGAGAAACCCGCCGTGACCGCGATCGTCCCGGCAGCACCGGCCCCGCCGCCGCAGCGCCTGCTGGAGGACCAGCCGCAGCGGCCCGGATTGTTCGTGCGCCTGTGGCGCTACCTCTTCGCGACCGGCGATGCCGAGACCAGCAGCAGCAAGAAGAAGCCGGCCTCCGGGAAGGGTGCCGGCAAACGCAGCGCGGGCCCGAAATCCCGCCAGAGTGCGAAGGGCAGGCAGCAGACCCGCAAGGACGGCGATTCGCGAGGCCGCGGCAGCAAGGCCGCTGGCAAGAGCGGGGCCCGGAAGAGCAAGAAGAAGGAAGCCAAAGGTCCGGCCAAGGGACAGTCGCCGGACAAGGAGCGCTCGCAGAGTCAGCCCGAGCAGAAGAAGGCCAGGGACGAGGGCAAAGGCGCATCAGCGGATGCCGACGGCGGTCAGAAGAAGCGCCGCGGCGGACGCGGTCGCGGCGGCCGCCGGCGGCGTAGCCCGCGTCAGGACAATCAGACCCAGGCCAGCTCCGGCGAACAGCAGCAGACCGGTACGAACGATTCCCGGGGCAACAGGAATCCGGCTGGCAAGGATCGCGAGACAGCGCCGGGAGAAAGCACGGAAGACGCCAGGAAAAACGATACGGCCACCGCCGGTGAAGGCGACAATCGGCGCCGCCGGCGGAGCCCGGAGTCCGGTACCTCGGCCGGCGCATCGGAGATTGCGGACAGCAGTCCGTCACGGGCGTCAGGCACCGAGGAGGCCGGCCAGACGGCCAGCCGGTCCGAATCGAAGGCGCCGGACCGAACGGAGTCGAAAGGCGGCAAAGGCGGCAAGAGCGATACTGCCGGCGGTGAGTCCGGTAACGGACAGACCAATGACGACGGCAAACGTAAAGAGCCGCGCGTGACGCCTGGCGAACTCGCCGCGAGCAAGGACGGATCGGCGGGCTCGGAGCGCGATCGACGGACGGGTGGCAAGTCCGACCAGGACCGGCTGCTGCCATGGGAGATGCCGATACGCTCCGATCCGGAGAAGCGCTACACCGTTTGGTCCTCCACCCCCGAGGACGACGGCGACAAACACTGATATCGGGCGCGGGGCGGCGGCCGTGCCGGCCTGCCCTCGCGCCGAAGCGTCAGGGGGAATTCAGCCGCCGCTGGATATCGCGCAGTAATCCTGCGGCGGCGTCCTCGGCCATATCCAGCACGCGCTCGAAACCGACGGCTCCGCCATAGTACGGATCCGGTACCTCGAGCGCTGTCGGGTCGCTGCCGAATTCCATGAACAGACGGATCCGCTCCTGGTGCTGATCGGTGCTGGCGACGGCCAGCAGCAATTCCTGGTTGTCACGGTCCATGGCCAGGACGTAATCGAAGCGGTCGAAGTCCTGGGGCGATACACGCCGCGCCTTCTGACCGCCGAGATCGAACCCGCGCCGGGCGGCCGCGGCCGCGGCCCGGCGATCCGGTGGCTCCCCGGCATGATAGGCATGGGTGCCCGCTGAATCGATCTCTACGTACTCGGCCAGGCCCGCGTCGGCGACGACTTTGGCAAAGACGCCGGCTGCCGTCGGCGACCGGCAGATATTGCCCATGCAGACGAATAGCACCGCGACACGGGGACTCTTGGCTTTCGCATCAGACACTGACGTTCCCTCACCTCATGTTCGCCACAGGCGCACATGATCGCATGCATTGCGCCGCATTTCGCCGGCCAGTGACCAGAAGAGGAAGCCCCGGCGACAGGACGACAGGCGGGCCGGAATCGGGCCGCCTTCGAACCTCCCTCAGCCGAACCCCTGTTCGACGATCCGCCTGACCCTTTCGAGGTCGGCCATCGTATCGACGCCCGGGCCTGGCGGTTCGTCCACCACGTCGATCCGGATACGCATGCCGAGATACAGCGCCCTCAGCTGCTCCAGCCGTTCCGTGAGTTCGAGTTCGACCGGCGCAGCGGCGACGAGCCGTGCCAGCGCACCGGCGCGATAAGCGTAGAGACCGAGGTGCCGGAGCGCGTGGTGTGGCCGTACCCGTGCCGGCGTGCGCGCCTCCTCCCGCGGCCAGGGGATCGGAGCCCGACTGAAATAGAGCGCGTCGCCCGCAGCATCCGTCACGACTTTGACCACATTCGGATCATGGAATGTCTCCGCGTCGTGTATCGGCACGGCCAGCGTCGCGATCTCCGCAGGTGATCCCGCCAGCATTTCGGCCGCGCGAGCAATCAGGGCCGGCGGCATGAGCGGTTCGTCGCCCTGAAGGTTCACCACGATCGTCTCATCGCTCCAGCCGCGCTCCGCCGACACCTCCGCGATGCGGTCCGTGCCCGAAGCATGATCTTCCCGTGTCAACATCGCGACGGCGCCGAAGCGACGCGACGCCTCGAGTACCCGATCGCTGTCGGTCGCCACGACGACGTCGGCCGCCCCGCTGTCCCGGGCGCGACGCCAGACGTGTTCGATCATCGGCCGGCCCGCGATCTCGGCCAACGCCTTCCCGGGCAGCCGCTCCGACGCATAGCGCGCCGGGATGACGACGTGGAATTCAGTGCAGGTGTTCATCGAGTCGCTCCAGGAATGCCGCGGCGGCCGCCTCGTCCATCTCCACGCTCACTGGTACATACCAGTGCCGGCGTCCCGCCCGCGTCCGGCATTTCACGGCGTCCTTCTCGGTCATGAATACCGGTAAGGTGTCGGGCGGATTCAATTCCTGCGGCGACGGTTCGGCGTGATCGGCCAGTGGATGCTCGATCACCTTGATCCCGGCCTCGCGGAGAGTCCGGAAGAATCGTGCCGGATTGCCGATGCCCGCGATACCGTACACCGCCTGTCCCGCGAAATCCGCGAGTTCGCGCCGCGTGCCGTCAGCCAGATTCACGGCCGCCGCAGGCTGCAGCGTGAAGCCGATCGCCTGATCGACACCGCTCAGCCCCTGACTGAAGATCTGGTCGACGGTCTCCAGACGCGAGGGAGGTTCCCGCAGGGGTCCGGCCGGAAGACAGCGTCCGTTCCCCAGCCCGCGTTCCATATCCACGACAGCGATCTCGAAATCCCGTGCAAACCGGTAATGCTGGAGGCCGTCATCGGAGAGGATGACGTCGGCGCCCGCTTCCACCGCGGCACGCGCAGCGGCAACCCGGTCCGGATGGACGAACACGGGACAACCGGCATGGCGTGCGAAAAGCAGCGCCTCGTCGCCCACACGCGACGGATCGGCGTCCTCCTCGACCCGTAGCGGCACGGGCCCGGGCTGGCCCCCGTAGCCCCGGCTGACGATGCCGGGACGTCGACCCCGCTCGGCCAGGCGCCTCGCCAGCCAGAGTGTGAGTGGGGTCTTGCCTGTGCCCCCGACGTTGATATTGCCCACGACGACCACCGGAACACCGACCCCGTGGGAACGGAGCACGCCGGTCTGGTACAGACGACGACGCAGCGTGGCGATACCGGCGTACAGTGCGCCCACGGGTCGCAGAAGCCGGCCGCCGGCGCCCTTCCCGTACCAGATCTGCTCCAGGCGCTGTCGCATCCTCAGGTCGCGGTCTCGCTGAATTGCATGCGATGCAACATCGCGTAGGCACCCTCGCGCGCAAGGAGTTCGGCATGGGTACCCGTCTCGATCACACGACCGGACTCCATGACGACGATGAGGTCCGCATTCTCGATTGTCGACAGCCGGTGCGCGATCACGAGCGTCGTGCGGTCCTCCATCAGATCGCTCAATGCATGCTGGATGCGTCGCTCTGATTCCGTGTCCAGCGCCGACGTCGCCTCGTCCAGGATCAGCACCGGCGCGTTCTTGAGAAGGGCCCGGGCAATCGCGATCCGCTGACGCTGCCCGCCGGACAGCAGCACGCCCCGATCGCCCACGATCGTTTCCATGCCGTCGGGCAGATCGCGCACGAACTCCGTGACGTAGGCGTGCGCAGCCGCCTCCTCCAGCTTCTCGCGGCTGACCGTGCCGGCGTAACCGTAGGCGAGATTGTTGGCGATCGTATCGTTGAAAAGCACCACGTCCTGACTGACGAGGCTGATCTGCTCCCGCAGACTCGCCAGCGTGTAATCCTCTACCGATCGGCCATCGAGGAGTATCTGCCCGGCGTCGGGTTCATAGAAACGCGGCAACAGACTCACCAGCGTGGACTTGCCGCTGCCCGAGCGACCCACGATGGCCACGGTTCGGCCGGGCTCGACGGAGAGATTCACATCGCGCAGGACGATGCCTTTCTCCTCCGCATAGGCGAAGCTGACGTCGCGATACTCCACGCGCCCTTCCACGCGCTTGGCGGTGTAGGTACCGGTGTCCCGCTCGGCCTCCCTGTCGAGCACTTCGAAGACACTGTCGGCGGCGGCGATACCCCGCTGCAGCGGTGCATTCATGTTGGTCAGCCGCCGCAGGGGATCGAGCAGGAAGACCATGGCCGTCATGAACGCCGTGAAGGTGCCGGGCGTGAGTTCGCCTCGCAGGGACTGCCGGCCGGCGACGTAGACCACGCCGGCCACACCGACGGCGAAGAGCATCTGGGTAACCGCGATACCGCCTGCCTTCGCAGCGACGAGTTTCATGTTCAGGCGCCGGTTATTCTCGTTGGCTGCGCCGAAACGACGCCGTTCGTAGTCCTGCCCGTTGAACACCTTCACCACCCGATGCCCCTGCACGGCCTCTTCGGTCACCTGTGTGACGTCGCCGACGGAATTCTGAATGCGCTGGGAATAGCGGCGGAAGGTCTTGCTGAGGAAGCCGATCAGTATGGCGATCAATGGCACCACCAGGGCGACGAAAGCGGTGAGCATGAGGCTCTGGTAGATCATCACCGCCAGCAATGACACGATCTTGATCGTATCCCGGATCAGCACCGTCACCACATTCGTGGCGGATTCAGCCACCATCTCGATGTTGTAGGTCATCTTCGAGAGCAGCGGTCCGGAAGAGCGGCTGTCGAAGAACGACGACGGCAACACGAGGTACTTGTCGAACGTTTCGCTGCGCAGTCTCGTGATGATCTGGCGGCCTATCCAGCCGAGCCCGTACTCCGAACCGAAGCCCGCGATACCACGCAGCGCGAAGGCCGCGATGAAGGCGATCGGCATCCAGCTCGCCACACGCTCGTTGCGTGCCAGCAGCGTCTCGTCCATGAGCGGCTCCATCAGCATCGCGATGCCCGCTTCGACGAGAGCCGAGACCGCCATGGCGACGCCGGCGAGTATGAGAACGACGCGGTATTCGGTGGTGTAACCGAGGAGGCGACGATAGACCGAAAGTCCGCGGGAATCGACGGAGACGACTGCCATTACCGTACTCCCGTCAGTCGGCGCCCGAGACCGTGGCGACGTTGATCCTCACGAAGCCCAGACGTCCGGCCACGTCCATCGCGGTCACGACCGACTGGTGCCGGGCATCCGCGTCCGCCACGATCGTGACCGGCAGATCGGTGCGGCCGCCGGAGACCTCCTGCAATGCACGCCGCAGGGTCACCGGACTGTTATTGACCAGTTCCCGCCCGTTGACGAAAAACGTGCCGGTCTCCGTGATGGCGATCTCGAGCCGGTCAGCCTCCGTCGCGGCGACGGGCTCGGTCGTCGCCTCGGGCAAGCGGATCGTCAGCTGCGATTCCTTGACGAAGCTGGTCGAGACCATGAAGAAGATGAGCAGCAGGAATACGACGTCGATGAGCGACGTGAGATCGACGTGGGGTTCCTCCCGCGACCGGGTCCGGAGATTCATGCGTTCCTGGCGCCAGAGTCGCGTCGCCGCTGCACGGCTTCCACGATCTTCAGAGCTTCCTTCTCCATCCTCACGACCAGCTCGTCGACCCGGCTGCGGAAATAGCGATAGCCGATGAGTGACGGAATCGCTACCGTCAGGCCGGCCGCCGTCGTGATCAGCGCCTCCGAGATGCCGCCCGCCAGCGCGCCGGGGTCGCCCACGCCCTCCGTCGTGATTGCCGTGAAGACTTCCACCATGCCGAGCACGGTGCCGAGCAGGCCGAGCAGCGGAGAGACCGCTGCGATAGTGCCCAGGGTGTCGAGATAGCGCTCGAGTTCATGCACCACGTGGCGGCCCGTGTCCTCGATGCTCTCCTTCATCACGACCCGCTCCCGATCCCGATTCACCAGACCGGCGGCGAGTATCTCTCCGAGTGGCGAGCCCTGCTGCAGCGACTGGATGTGGGACTGCGTGAGTTCGTTCTGTCGTATCCATCCCCAGACGCGCGCCGTCAGGTCCTGCGGCACGACCTTGTCCTGCTGCAACGACCAGAATCTCTCGAGTACGATCCCCATCGCAATGATCGCGCACAGAATGATCGGCAGCATGAGCCAGCCGCCGGCTTTGACGATTTCGACCATAGTCCCAAGCTGCGCGAGAAAACAAAAATATACCGTTTAGAACGGGTGCACACCAGACGCGCTCGCCGCTGGTCCGGCAGACCAGATGCGGCGTCGAGCCGCGCGCAGCGCGATCACCCGGGGCGCCTCGCCATCCTCGCACAGCGTCAGCGCGATCGCACCCGCCTGTCCCGTGCTGAGGACACGGGCGCCGCTCGCACGCCACCGCTCGACCACGGCGGACCGCGGGAACCCCCAGCGATTGCGCCAGCCGGCCGCGGCGATCGCGAGATCCGGACGGAGCGTCGCCGTGAAGGACTCGCTGGACGACGTCGCACTGCCGTGGTGCGGCATGACCACCACGTCCATCGGACCGAGTGCACCCGTTTCCAGCAGCCGGCGTTCGCTGCCGATCTCGATGTCGCCCGGGAGCAGCATGCCCGCCTGACCCGTCCTGACGGTGAGGACGCAGGAAGCGTCGTTCCCCTTGCCGCCCGCGCCATCGGGCCACACCACTGCGAAGTGCACGCCGTCCCAGACCCAGCCCATGCCACGACGACAGGCCCTCGCACCGAGCGCCGCCAGTTCCCCCGCCTCGCCACTCAGGACCCGATCCACCGGTACCCCGCGCATCACGCTTGCCGCACCGCCCGCATGATCCGCATCCGCGTGGCTGATCAACATGGCATCGACGCGCCGTACCCCCAGTGCTCGCAGGGAGGGCACAACGACACGCTCGCCGGCATCCGAACCACTGCCGTACGCCGGCCCCGCGTCATACAGCAGCGCGTGGCGTCGCGTCCGGAGCAGCACGGAAAGGCCCTGCCCGACGTCGAGTACGT
Source organism: Gammaproteobacteria bacterium (assembly GCA_037382365.1). GTDB lineage: Bacteria > Pseudomonadota > Gammaproteobacteria > Steroidobacterales > Woeseiaceae > Lentisalinibacter. Next base: position 74,452 of record JARRPZ010000002.1, on the reverse strand, counting down.
CTGCTCTCACACATCCGGGCGGCAGCGTCGCGGGCCGCCAGAGCACGAGACCGAGCGCCAGCCACGCAGGCAGCCAGCGTCCCGGGAGCATTCGGGGGAGCAGTACCGTCAGCGCGGCCAGAGCGAGCAGGCTGGCGACCATTGCACCCCGGCCCGGAGGGTCGAAAGCGGCGCCGGGCAACGCGGCGAGGCCGCCCAGGATGTCCAGCAATACGGCGAGTCCGCCGTGAGCGATCCGCAACAGCCAGCGCGCCGGCGTCTCCAGCACCAGTCCGAGCAAGCCGCCCAGCAGCGTGACCGGTACGACGAAGAATCCGAATACGGGGATCGCCAGGAGATTCGCCGGCACCGCCGCCCAGGCGATACGATCGAACTGGATCAGCGTCAGCGGCATCAACAGGAACGACAGCCGCACCTGCAGGCTCACCAGCCGCCGCAGAGGGCTCTGGCGGCCGTGGGCGGCTGCCCGGTCTGCGCCGAGGATGGCGAGTATCGCGGCGACGGCTCCGAACGACAGGGCGAAGCCCGGTGTGAGACAGTCGAGCGGCTGAACGACGAGCACGACGATGAGCGCGAGCGACAGGCCGGACCACGGTTCTGCCGGGCGCCGCCACCGTCCTGCCAGGGTGAGCGTGGCGAGCATGAGCAACGCACGCCGGACCGGCGTGCCGAAGCCGGCCAGCAGTCCGTAACCGAAAGCGGCCAGCAAGGCGAGAGCGGCGGCCACGTCCCGCCCGGCGGACACACCCGTTACGGCGCCTGCAAGGCGACCGCTCACCAAGAACACCAGGCCCGCCACCAGGCCGACATGTAATCCGGAGATGGCCATGAGATGCGAAGTGCCCGTGATGCGGAAGAGTTCCCCGGATGCCGCATCCATCGCGTGCCGGCTGCCGGTGGCGAGTGCGATCATCACCGCACGACCGCGATCGGGCGGCAGCGCAGCCTCGATCCCCCGGGCCATGCGTTGTCGCCACCAGGCGAGATCGGCCGGGCCGGGTGTCGCGAGGCGCCTCCCCTGCCCCCGCACGTAACCCGTCGCGCCGATGCCATTCGTGAACAGCCAGCGTTCGTAATCGAAGCCGCCCGGATTCACCAGGCCCCGGGGAGATCGGAGCACCACGCCGAGTTCCCAGCGCTCGCCGATACGCGGCATGACACCGGCCTCATACCAGTTCAGCCGTACGCGATCCGGCAGCGAGGGCACCGTCGTCCTCGCGATGAACGTCACCGCCCGCCCCCGCCGCCGGGGGAAGTCCTCGACGACGAATTCCGTCCGGACCTCGGAACGGTCCGCGTCGGCTGGCAGGCGGTCCGACAAGGCCCAGCCCGCATGGAGCGAGAACCAGGCGGCACCGACCACTGCGAACGAGGGCAGCCGCAGCCGGCGGTGGGCCGCGCACAGGAGGCCGACGCCCAGTGCGGCGTACAGGCAACCGGTCGGCGGAAGCCCCGGCGCCATCGAGGCGATCAGCATGCCCGCCAGTAGCGCCGCAGCCGCAGACATCATCCGTCGGAATACCGGGCGATGATCCGCTACTATGAGCCCGCCGCAGCCACGACCCCTGCAGGGAGCATGCCGAGACGATTCTTCGAACGGCTGAAATTCGACCGCCACGCTCTAGCGAGGCAGTGGTACATGCGTCCTTTCGAGCGGCTCCTGCACCAACCGCGGATCTGGAGCACGCGCCGGCGCAGCGTCGTTCCCGCCGTCGCCGTCGGTCTGTTCTGCGCCTGGATACCGGTGCCGGGGCACAGCATCATCGCGGCATTGGTTGCCCTCGCGTTGCGGATCAACATCCCTGTCGCCGTCCTCGCTACCCTGATCACCAATCCGCTGACCATGGGACCGTTCTATTACGCGGCCTATCGGGTCGGTGCCGCCATCCTCGAGCTGCGAGTCAGCGTACCGGTCGACGTACCGGCGGAATCGGTGTCCGAAATGATCGGCATCTGGCAGCCCTTCCTGCTGGGCTGTTTCATTCTCGGCAGCGCCATGGCCGCCATCGGCTACGTGACGCTGGATGTCATCTGGCGCCTGACCGTGAGCGGATACGTGCGGGCGCGGCGCCGGCAGCGCGCCCGTCGGGAGTCAGCCCGGGACTAGACGGCCGTCCGAGAGTTCGAGCTGGCGGTCCATCCGGCCCGCGATTGCCGGGTCGTGAGTCACGATCACCAGGCTGGTCCCGTATTCCCGGTTCAACTCGAGCATGAGATCCAGCACGCGCTCTCCGGTCTGCCCGTCCAGATTGCCGGTCGGTTCGTCGGCGAGAACGACCCGGGGTCGGGTGATCAGCGCCCTCGCGACCGCCGCCCGCTGGCGCTCACCACCGGAAAGCTCGCCGGGTTTGTGATGGGTCCGCTCGGCCAGTCCGACCCGCGCCAGCAGCGCGGCGGCTTCCCCCATGGCCTCGGCCTTCGGCATCCGCCGTATCAGGAGCGGCATCGCCACATTCTCCTCCGCAGTAAACTCCGGCAACAGGTGATGGAACTGATAGACGAAACCGATCGCTTCGTTCCTGAGCCGTCCGCGTTCCGCATCGTTCAGACCGTGCATGGCCCTCCCGCAGATGCTGATCTCCCCGGCGCTCGGCGCATCCAGACCGCCGAGCAGCTGCAGCAGCGTCGTTTTGCCCGATCCCGACGCTCCCACGATGGCAACGCGTTCCGCCGGCATGACGCTGAGGTCCACGTCGCGCAGGACGACGAGTTCGCCACCGGCTTCCCGGAAACGTCGCTCGAGACCGCGGCACTCGATCACCGGCACTGCTTCAGTCGTCGTCACCATTCCCTACCCGTGTCATTGTCCCTGTCCTGCGCGCGCGCTGCCCTCTTCGATTCCCGGTCCGTCGCGGAGAAAATCGGATGGCTGTCGCAGATTACCGTCCTCAGTCGAATCTGAGCGCATCCGCCGGATCCGTGCGCGCTCCCCGCCATGCCGGATACAGCGTGGACAGCAGCGACAGCGCCAGCGCGACGCCGCAGATCAGCACGGCGTCGCCCGGTCGCAGCTCCGCCGGGAGATCGCTGATGAAGTAGACGTCGGCCGCCAGGAACTTGAAGCCGAACGTCTGCTCCGCAAAACCGACCAGCGCCTCCAGATTCAGCGTCAGCAATGCGCCGAGGACCAGTCCCAGCAGGGTGCCGATCACGCCGATGATGGCTCCCTGGATGACGAATACGGAGAGGATACCCCGGGGCGACGCACCGACGGTACGCAGGATCGCGATATCCCGCTGCTTGTCCTTCACGACCATCACGAGGGTCGAGACGATGTTGAATGCGGCCACCGCGACGACGAGCAACAGGATCACGAACAGGATCGATTTCGTGATCTGTATCGAACGGAAGAAGCCCGAATGTCGACGCGTCCAGTCGCTGACCAGGACGCCGCCACCGAGGGAGCGCGCGATGTCGCGGACGATTGCGGGCGCCCCGAACAAATCGCCGACCGCGAGCCTTATCCCGCTCACGTCGTCGCCCAGGCGGAACAGGTGGGCCGCATCCTCGATATGCATGAAGACCTGGCGTCGGTCGAACTCGTACATGCCGGCGCGGAATGTGCCGGCAACGGTGAATCGACGCATACGGGGGATGATGCCCGCGGGCGTCACGACACCTTCGGCAAGCATCACCAGGATCCGGTCACCGGGCTCGACGCGCAGCGCATCCGCCAGGTCGACTCCCAGTATCACCCGATAGGAGCCGGGCCGGAGATCCTCCAGAGAACCCGCCCGCATCAGCGTGTCGACGCCGGATACCAGGACCTCCCGGGCCGGATCGACACCCCGTATGCTGACGCCGCTCATCGAATCCTCGCCCGCCGCCAGTCCCTGCCCCTCGATGAAGGGGGCGACGGCACGCACGCGGGGATCGGCGGCGGCACCTGCCATCAGTGCACGCCAATCCGACAGGCCGCCGCCACTGCCCTCGATTGTCGCCTCGGCCGACATGGCGAGGATCCGTTCCTGCAATTCGCGTTCGAAGCCGTTCACGACCGATAGCACGACGATCAGCACCATCACACCGACCGCGATACCGGCCATGGAGATCACGGAGATGAAGGAGACGAAGCCGTTGCGCTGACGCGAACGCACGTAGCGGGTGCCGACCAGCCACTCCCAGAAGCGACTCGACAGACTAGTCATAGCGGAGCGCTCTCGCCGGATGCACACGCGCCGCCCTGCGCGCCGGATACAGGGTGGCGAGACCCGTCAGCGCGAGGGCCGCGAGGGCGATGGCCACGACGTCGGTGACCTGCAGGTCGGAGGGGATCTTGGTCACGTAATACACGTCGCCCGGCATGATCTGGAAACCGAACAATCGCTCCAGTGCGGGGACGATCGTCGGCACGTTGACGGCCAACAGGGTGCCGAGCGCCACGCCTGCCAGCGCCCCCAGCCAGCCGATCACCAGCCCCTGGGTCAGGAACACCCGCAGTACACCGCCGGGCCCCATGCCGAGCGTTCGCAGTATGGCGATATCGGTCTCCTTGTCCGTCACCACCATCACGAGGCTTGCGACGATGTTGAACGCGGCGACCGCGATGATCAGCGAGAGGATCAGCGACATCATCGTCTTCTCGAGTCGCACGGCCCGGAAATAGCTGGCGTTCTGCCGTGCCCAGTCGTCCGTGGAGTAATCGCCGCCGAGTCCGGTCTGCAGCGAGGAGGCGATCTCCGGTGCGCGCATCACGTCGTCGGCTCTCAGTCGCACGCCGGTGACCGCCGCCCCGAGCCGCTGGATGTCGGCCGCATCCCGGAGCGCCACGAGTGCCAGCGCGGCATCGTGATCCTGGAGCCCTGCCTCGAACAGGCCGGCCACGCGAAAACGGCGCAACTCGGGGCTGACGTCCCCGCCTTCCACGTGGGGGATCAACAGCATGACCTCGTCGCCGACCCGCACGCCCAGGCTGATCGCGAGCAGGCGCCCGAGCACGATGTTGTAGCTCCCCGCTGCGAGTCGATCGAGATCGCCGGCGACCATCCGACTGGCAGCCAGCGACACCCCGTCTTCCAGCGCCGGATCGATGCCGGTGACGAAGACGGGCTGGAGCCCGGCTCGGGAGCGGACCATCGCCTCGAATTCGACGTAGGGCGCAGCCGCGGCGACGCCCGGCTGCGTCCGCACCCGTTCCAGTATCGGCTGCCAGTCGGCGAGCACGCCGTCCGGACCGCTGACGGATGCGTGCGCGGTCATGCTCAACAGCCGGCTCCGGAGTTCGTTCTCGAAACCGTTCATCACCGACAGGATGACGATGAGCGCGGCGACGCCGACGGCGATGCCGATCGACGAGGCGAGCGAGATGAAGGAGACGAACCGGGTGCGCCGGCGAGCGCGCAGATACCTGAGTCCGATCCCGACTTCCAGCGGTTCGATCATGGCCGCGATTAAACCATAACGCCGGGGTACTCACCCGGCGGCATCGAAGTCCAGGCGGCGCTCGGGAATGATGGACTCCGTGGTGACTCGCGTCCCGAGTGCGAGCACCAGCACACCGGCGGCGATCGCTTCGGTGAGAGCCTCCGCATAGGCGGGATCGATCTCGCTGGCAGGCGAGACCCGGTCCACGTCCTCCCGCTGCACGCAGAAGACCAGCGCGGCCGCATCGCCTGCACGGCATCGCGACGCCAGCATGCGCATGTGCCCGGCAGCGCGGACGCTGACCGCGTCGGGAAACACGGCCCGTCGGTCCGCTACGGCAGCGGTCACGTTCTTGACCTCCATCCAGCACCGCCGGTCCCCGTCGCCGAGCAGGAAATCGGCCCGGCTGCGGGATGCGGGATACGGCGCTTCCCGGCGCAGGATTTCGTAGCCCTCCAGCTCGACCAGACGGCCCGCCTGCAGCGCCTCGGCCACGATGGCATTGCTGCGGCCGGTGTGTATCCCCACCAGCGTACCCGCCGCGGGCTCGACGAGTTCCCACGTCCAGGCATAGCGACGGCGCGGGTTGTCCGAATGACTCAGCCACACCCGCACGCCGGGCTCCGCGCACCCGGTCATGGCTCCCGTATTCGGACAATGAACCGTGACGCGCTCGCCGGTATCCGCGAATTCCACATCCGCGAGGAAGCGCTTGTAGCGTCGCAGCAGACGTCCTTCCCGCAATGGTCGCTCGAATTCCAGGTTCGGCCCCTACAACAAAACCCCCGCGGAATCTACGCACTACGACATTTTTCCTCAATCCGGCCGATGCTATATTCGGCTCGCTTTCTCAGCGGAGTCGCGCCATGCACAGTCTGAAATACACGCTCGCCGTCCTGATCCTGGCCATGGGCGGCCTCGGCCATGCGGAAACCCTGGCAGTCGACGAAGCTGGCACGTCGGCGCTGACGGGCGGTGACAGGCCCTCCCGGGGCATGACCATGACGAAGGTCGAATCTTCCTGGGGGAAACCCTCGATGCGCCGGGCGCCGGTCGGCGATCCGCCGATCACGCGCTGGGAGTATCCGGACTTCGTGGTCTATTTCGAACACAACCGGGTAATACACGCCGTGCTGAAGCGGAGCTGACCGAGCCGCGAGCGCCCACGGGCGGCGTGACGCCGCCGAATATGACATACTGTCGGGCCGCCTCCGGGCGGCCTTTCTTATGATGACCACACTACGCAGACCGGATTTGCCTGAAACCGGCGCATCGCCCGTGCGCTGGGGCGGTCTCGTGGGCGACTCCGATGCCCTCGCGATCGCCGAGGCCGCCGCTCGCCACGCCGGACCGGTGCTCTGTATCACTGCCTCGGCACGGGAAGCCGACCGCCTGGAAGCCGCGATCAGGTTCTTCGCCGGTGCCGGGACCCCGGTCCTGCATTTCCCGGACTGGGAGACACTCCCTTACGACAGCTTCTCCCCGCATCAGGACATCATCTCGGAGCGGCTCGCCACCCTCGCCGGCCTGCCAGGCCTGCAGCGGGGCATCGTCGTGGTGGCGGCCCCCTGCCTGATGCAACGCCTGCCCCCGACCGACTATGTCGGCACGCGCTCGTTGTCGCTTCGCGTCGGCGAGACCCTGGATCGGGATGCCTTTATCCGCCGCCTCGAGTCGGGCGGCTACCTGCGCGTCCCCGAGGTGTCCGAGCACGGTGAATTCGCGGTGCGCGGCGCCATCATCGACCTGTACCCGATGGGGGCGAACGAGCCTTACCGTATCGACCTGTTCGACGACGAGATCGAGACGCTGCGCGCCTTCGATCCGGAGACGCAGATCTCCGGCGAGACGCTGGAAAGCGTCCGGATACTCCCCGCCCGGGAGGCGCCTCTGGATGAGGACGCCATCCGCGCCTTCCGTCGCCGTTATCGGGCCCGTTTCGCCGGCGAGGCAGCCCGCTCTCCGCTCTACCGGGATGTCTCGGACGGCATCGCTCATGGCGGCATCGAGTATTACCTGCCTCTCTTCTTCGACGAGACGTCGACATTGCTCGATTACCTCCCGGTATCCACCCTGCTCGCCGTCGGCGACGATTTCGACGATACGCTGGATGCTTTCTGGGCCGAGATCGAGGAGCGCCATGCGCTGGTATCCCTCGACCCGGAGCGCCCCGTGCTGGATCCGCCGGAGGCTTTCGTTACGGCGGATGCGCTCCGGGCCGGCCTCGAGTCCCGACCGAGGATCGTCCTCTCCGGCAACCGGCCGCTGCCGGACGAGGGCGAGGATTTCGGCACGCGGCCGGTCCCCGTCCTGCGGCTGGACAGTCGCCGCGAAGAGGCGACCGGCGCACTGACCGGTTTCCTGGACGACTTCGAGGGGCGGGTGCTGTTCACGGCGGAGTCTCCCGGCCGCCGGGAGGCGCTCTCCGACCTGCTCTCGGACCTCGGGCATGCGGCGGCACGCACGGCCGGCTGGGAGGCGTTCGCCACCGGTGAGGCCCGTATCGCACTCAGTCTCGGCCCGCTGGAGACGGGTGTCGTCCTGCCGGACGCCGGGGTCGCCATCGTCACGGAGCAGAGCCTGTTCGGCGAGAGAGCCAGACAGGCGAGCCGCCGCCGGCGGGCCAGCCGCGATCCGGAAAACATCATCCGCCAGCTCAGCGATCTGCGCGAGGGAGCACCGGTCGTACACGAAGAGTACGGCGTCGGACGCTATCTCGGGCTTACCACGCTGGAGGTCGGCGACGTGCCCGCCGAATTCCTCACGCTCGAGTACGCGGACGGGGACAAGCTCTACGTGCCCGTGCATTCGCTGCACCTCATCTCACGCTACACGGGTGCATCACCGGAGCATGCCCCCCTCCACCGTCTCGGCAGCGATCAGTGGGAGAAGGCCAGGCGCAGGGCAGCCGAGAAGGTACGCGACGTCGCCGCGGAACTCCTGGACGTGTATGCCCGCCGCGCCGCGCGACCCGGCCACGCATTCCGTCTCGACGAGCACGACTATCGGGCTTTCGAGGCCGATTTCCCTTTCGAACCTACGGAAGACCAGCAGCGCGTCATCGAGGAGGTGCTGGCCGACATGCGCACGGCGAGTTCCATGGACCGGGTCGTGTGCGGTGACGTGGGTTTCGGCAAGACGGAAGTGGCACTGCGCGCCGCTTTCGTCGCCGTGCAGGCCGGGAAACAGGTGGCCCTGCTCGTGCCCACGACCCTGCTGGCGCAGCAGCATTATCAGAGTTTCACAGACCGTTTCGCCGACTGGCCGGTGCGCATCGAGGTTCTGTCCCGGTTCCGTTCACGCAAGGACACCGATGCGGTGCTCGCCGACATCTCCGCCGGCAAGGTCGACATCGTGATCGCGACCCACAAGCTCTTGCAGCATACCTCGATCTTCCGGGATCTCGGTCTGGTCATCGTGGACGAAGAGCACCGCTTCGGCGTGCGGCACAAGGAAGCACTGAAGTCGCTGCGCGCGGACGTGGACGTGCTGACCCTCACCGCGACGCCCATCCCGCGGACACTGAACATGGCCCTCGGCGGGTTGCGCGAGCTCTCGCTCATCACTACGCCGCCCTCCGAAAGGCTCGCGGTCAAGACCTTCGTGAGCCAATGGAACGATGCGATGGTGCGGGAAGCATGCCTGCGCGAAATCAAGCGCGGCGGCCAGGTTTATTTCGTACACAACCGGGTCGAGGATATCGAGCGCGTACGCCAGCGGATCGCCGACCTCGTGCCCGAGGCAGACATACGCGTCGGGCACGGACAGATGCCCGAACGCGAGCTCGAACAGGTGATGATCGACTTCTACCACCGACGATTCAATGTACTGCTGTGCACGACCATCATCGAGAGCGGCATCGACGTACCCACGGCGAACACCATCATCATCAATCGGGCGGACCGCTTCGGTCTCGCCCAGTTGCACCAGTTGCGGGGTCGCGTCGGTCGCTCGCACCATCGCGCCTATGCGTATCTCATCGCGCCGCCCAAGGCGGCAATGACGGCAGATGCCGCCAAGCGTCTGGAGGCGATCGACTCCCTGGAGGATCTCGGCGCCGGTTTCGCCCTGGCGAGTCACGACCTCGAGATCCGGGGGGCGGGTGAGTTGCTGGGTGACGAGCAGAGTGGGCAAATCCAGGAAGTCGGGTTCGCGCTCTACACGGAGATGCTGCAGCGTGCGGTCGAGAGTCTGCGTCGCGGCGAGGAACCCGACTTCGACAAGCCCCTGCACGGCGGCGTCGAGATCAATCTGCACTGCGCGGCACTGCTGCCGGAGGATTACGTGCCGGACGTTCACCTCCGGCTCGTACTTTACAAGCGCGTCGCCGGAACCCGGACGCGGGATGAGCTGAAGGAGCTGCAGGTCGAGCTGATCGACCGCTTCGGCCTACTGCCGCTACCGGCCAGGCGGCTGCTCGAGATCGCGGAACTGAAGCTGGCGGCCGAGCCGCTGGGGATACGCAAGATCGACGTCGGTCCTCAGGGGGGATGGCTGCAGTTCGGGCCTGACCCCGCCGTCGAGCCGCTGACCCTCATCGAACTGATCCAGGAACGCGACAGCGTCTATCGTCTGAAGAACGACGACCGTCTGACTTTCCGGCTGACACTGCCAGAGATAGAGGACCGGCTGGCGCACCTGGCGCGGCTGATCGAAAGGCTGGGTGCTGGCGCCGACCGGAGGGCGATGGCAAGCTAGCGTCATGGGTATGCCTCTCTCGATACGCCGTTTCCCGGCAGCCACCCTGGCGGTCGTGCTGCTGTGGTCAGCCACCACCGCCCACGCCCAGGATCCATTCGGCTCGACCGCGGAATCGCCGGAGTCCACCACCGGCGAGGCCCTGCAAGATTACCGGGTCGAGCTGATCGTGTTCGAATATGGTGACAGCCTGGCCGGCACCACCGAGGACTGGTCGGATCCGACCGCCGCGGCCCCGGCACCATCCGGGGAAGACGCGTCAGACGAGACCTCCGACGAGGCGGGTGATTCGCGAGACTCGGGACTCATCGAGATAACGGACGATCCCCCGGACCTGAACTTCCGGCCGCTGACCGAGGCGGATTTCGCACTGACCGAGGTCGCGAATCGCCTCGCACGCAGCCGAGGTTATCGCATGCTCCTGCACGTCGCCTGGGAGCAACCGGGCTACGGTCGTGAGTCGGCCCGGCCGCTCGCTCTCTCCCGCCTGGCCGAGCTTCCGGACCGTCTCGGCGGGGATGTCCGCCTCTACCGGTCGCGCTTCCTTCACCTCGCGGTAGACCTGGAACTCGTCTCCGACGAACCGGCCAGTCTCGTGACCCCGGTGGTGTCTGCCGGAGACGATCCCTTCGCCGCCCTGGGGCCCGTCGTCTACCGGCTCGATGAGAGTCGCAAGATGAAGAGTGGCGAGCTGCACTACTTCGATCATCCCCGCTTCGGCGTCGTCGCGCGTGTGACGCCGGTCGCGAGATAGGCGGGGACCGCGTTGCTGCGAGGCGGCCGCCGCCGCTCACTCCTCGAATTCGGCGGCGAGCGCCTCCATCACGAATCCCTCGGGATCGCTTTCGGGTTCCGGCAATGCCGCGTGGACGCTGCATTGGACCGTAACGAACCGATCGACCGGGGAGCGCGGATGGTGGATACGGAGGTCACCCACCTCGGTCGCGATGCTCTCCGCGAACGCGAGTACGCCGGTCTCGTCGCTCCCATGGACCAGCGCGACGATGCAGTCTTCCTCCAGCCGTGCGGCGATGTCACTGGCGCGGCGCAGCCTTCGTGTGATGCAGCGTGCTACCCGTCGTACCATCGACTCCGCCGCATGCCGGCCGAAGGTATCCAGGTAAGCACCGAAGGCATCGATACGGTACACCAGCAGCGAGAGCCGATAGGCCTCGCGCTGTGCCACCGCCCAGTCGTGTACGAGTACGCCGTCGAAGAAGTTCCTCGATGCGAGTCCGGTCGCCGGATCCCGCCGTTCCGACGGCAGCGATTCCGAAGCGCTGGGCGGCCCGTCCGCCGCCTCGGCCTCGCCACGACGCAGGGTCAGATAGCAGGCTGCGTACTCTCCCTCTGATCCGCCGTCCAGCGGATTCACCGCCAGTGCCAGCGGCGCACCGGGACGATCCGGCGTGCCCGGATAGACAGTGAGACGGAGCGATTCACCATTCGCGACGAAGCGACGGATCCGGGCCCATTCGTCCCGCGCCCCGATCTTCTCCAGTATCGCCTGCAACGACTGCCCGGCCACGTCTCCGGAGTCGAGGCGCGAGAGTTCGACGAACGCCGGATTGTGGAAGGCCGCCTGCCAGGCATCTCCCTGGCGTGCGACCACCAGGACACCCTCGGGCAGACTCTGCAGCAACGATTCGAGCAGACTCTTTGGCAGTGACTTCATCTCTCCTCACCGTCAGCCATCGGTGTCCGATGCGATCAGCGCAAGCACCACGCGGCTCGCCGCCTCGGCCCCATTGGACAGATTCTCCTCCAAATCCGCATGGATTTCCGCCACCCCGCGGCCGGCCGCGCGATTCACGAGCACCGCCAGGGAAGCGTATCCGAGACCCAGCTCGCGGGCGAGCACCGCCTCGGGCATGCCCGTCATGCCGATGTAGTCCACGCCATCGCGGGCGAGTCTGTCCACTTCGGCACGGGTCTCCAGACGCGGACCCTGCGTGACGCCGTAGACCCCGCCGTCCCGGCAGGGGATGCCGAGCGCCATGCAGCAGGCCAGCAGCGCAGCGCGCAGCCCCGCGTCGTAAGGTTCGGTGAAATCCACGTGTTCCAGTGGCGCCGACTCACCGTCGAAGAACGTGGACTCCCTGCCCCAGCTGTAATCGATCAGCTGGTCGGGCACGGCCAGCGATCCCAATTCCGGCTCGGCAGGAATCACCCCCACTGCGTTGACCGCGATCACGCGCCGCGCGTGTAACTGTTCCAGGGCCCAGATGTTGGCACGGTAATTGACCCGATGCGGCGCGATGTCATGCGCCTGGCCGTGGCGCGAGATGAAATGGAACGATCGACCGCCGCTGGCCAGTTCGACCACCGGTGCCGACGGCGGACCGAAGGGCGTCGTCATCTCCCGGCTGTCCAGCACCGTGACCCCTGCCATGCGCTCCAGCCCCGAGCCACCGATGACCGCGATGTCCGCAGGCGACATCAGGACGAATCCTCCAGTGCGTAGAGTCCCGGCAGTTCGCGCCACCGACCACGATAGTCCATGCCACAACCGACGATGAACCGGTCCGGCACGAAGATTCCCCTGAAATCCGGTGTCACGCACGATAGCCGCCCCGGGATGTCCTTCTCGGTCAGGACACAGGTCAGCACCTCCGCCGCACCCTGTCGGCGACACTGTTCGGCGACCGCTCCCAGAGTGACGCCCCGGTCCAGTATGTCGTCTACGATCACCACCGTTCGCCCCTCGAGGGGCGAATCCGGTGGCCGGTGCCAGGTCAGTCGGCCGCCGGTCTCCGAATCCCCGTAGCGTCCGACTTTCAGCGTGTCGGTGTCGTGGGGAATCGTCAGACGGCGCGAGATCTCCGTCGCGGGCATACGACCGCCTTCGAGGATCGCGAGCAACAAGGGTCGGCGGCCGGTCAAGCGGTCCGCGATCTCGCCGGCCAGGCGATCGAAGATCGCGGCCACCTGGGCCGGATCGGCCAGCAGGACCGCCCCGTCCGGCACACGGCATGCATCGGCCTCCCGAGGTGAGCCGGAATCGTCAGGCATCGAGTTCCAGCACGGGCCGGTCCATCGCCTCGGCGAGCTCGCTGCGTAACGCCTGCCAGCGCTCGCCCGCGAGCAGCGTCTCCCGCCCCGTCCGGCCACGACCGTGGAAGCGCGCGAGACGCACGAGGCCAGGGGGATTTCGGTACTCGCCGAGGCGCTCGGCCGTCGCCGCCGCCTTGTCCCGGTCATTGCAGACAAGCACCATGTCACAACCAGCCTCCAGGGCAGCGCGGGCGCGACGCGACATGCTGCCCAGGCTTTCCGTCGCTTTCATACTCAGGTCGTCGGAGAAGATCGCTCCATCGAAACCGAGGCGGCCCCGCAGCTCCTCACCGACCCACCACGGCGAAAACGTCGCGGGACGAGGATCCGCCTCACTGTAGACGACGTGTGCCGTCATAATCCCGGGCACGCCCGCACGTACCAGCCGCTCGAACGGTTTCATGTCCTCCATGATGTCCGCGTAACTCCGCCGGTCGACCGGGAGCTCATGATGGGAATCGGCGACGACCGCCCCGTGCCCCGGCCAGTGTTTGGCGACGGCTGCCATACCGGCATCCTGCATGCCGTGCACGAAGGCGCTCGCCAACTCACCGACCACTTCCGGCGAACCGTGGAACGCGCGGTCACCGATGACCTCGCTCAGTCCCCAGTCCAGATCGACCACCGGGGCGAATGAGAAATCGACACCAGCCGCTCCGAGTTCGGCCGCGAGCAGCCAGCCGGCATGACGGGCCAGCCGCAGCGCCTGTTCCGGATCCGCATCGTAGCGTCTGCCGAGCCAGCGCACCGCCGGCAGCGCCGTGAACCCCTCCCGGAAACGTTGTACGCGCCCCCCCTCCTGATCCACGGCCACCAGCAGCGGCGGCGTACGCACCGCGTGTATGGCGGCCGTCAGTGCCCGTAACTGTTCCGGCGAGTCGTAATTGCGGCTGAAAAGGATGACACCGCCCACGGCCGGATGCGCCAGGAGGTCCCGGTCGGCAGGCGTGAGGTCCACGCCTTCGACATCCACCATCAGCGGACCGAGTGACATCCGTCCCGCCTTCCCGCCCGAGGGCACCGAACCGAACATGCGCAAAGATAATAATTCACATCAAATATATAAAGTAAAAAGCTGTTTTAATTCATATTCTATCGAAGACTGCAATAGATTCCATGTGACCCGTATGGGGGAACATATCCAGAACCCCCGCAGCAGACAATCGCAGGCGCCCCCCGCCACTCAGGATACCGGCGTCGCGGGCGAGGGTGCCGGGGTGACAGGAGACGTAGACGAGTCGCTCCGGCGGGGAAGCCGCGAAGTGCGCCGCCAGCGCATCCGCACCCGGTCGCGCCGGATCGAGGAGCACCCGATCCCAGTCCGTCCGCAACCAGGCTTCCGTCGTGTCGATACCGGAAAGATCCCGCTGCAGGAAGCGGGCGTTATCCAGTCCATTGGATGCCGCATTCGCTTCGGCCCGGGCCACCAGGTCTTCGCTGCCTTCGATACCGAGGACCTCGCGGGCTCGTCTTGCCAGTGCGAGCGAGAAGTTGCCCAGGCCGCAGAAGAGGTCGAGCACACGATCGCCGTCCTGCGGTGCCAGCAACTCTACGGCCCGCGAGACCAGTGCCCGGTTCAGCGCCCCGTTCACCTGGATGAAATCGAGCGGCATGAACCGCAGCGTCAGATCGAATTCCGGCAGCTCGTAGCGAAGCGATTCCGGGAGACCGCCGTCCGCGTCCGCCAGGGGCGCCACGGTTTCCGCACCGCCTGTCTGCAGGAAGAACCGGATGCCGTGGGCCGCAGCGAATTCGCGCAACAGTTCCTCGTCTTCGGGTGACGGTCTGTCCAGCACCCGCAACACGAGGGCCACCACGTTGTCGCCGGCCGACACTTCGATCTGGGGTATCTGCTCGCGGACCGACAGGCGGAAGATGAGCGCCGCCAGCTCGCCGATCAGGGATCCGACGGGTTCCACGAGCACCTCGCAGCGACTCGTATCGGTCACGTAGGGTTTGTAGCGTTCGCGAAAACCGACCAGCACCCGCCCCTTGCCGGCCACGTAGCGGACACCGAGCCGGGCGCGGCGACGATAATTCCATGCCGGACCGCGAAGAGGCTCCAGGACGCGTGCCGGCACGACACGACCGATGCGCTCGAGATTATCCAGGAGGACCCGTTGCTTCGCCTCTGCCTGGCGCTCGGCGGCGAGATGCTGCAGCGAACACCCGCCGCAGATACCGTAGACCCCGCAACGCGGTTCGACCCGATCCGGCGACGCCTCGAGCACCTCCTCCAGTCGGGCCTCGTCGAAGTTCCTGCGCCGTCGCATACGCAGGAGTCGGACTCGCTCACCGGGCAGTGCCCCATCGACGAAGACCTTCTTGCCGGGGATGTCCGCGATGCCCTTGCCGTCATGAGTGATGCCCGTGATACCGGCCACTTCCGGTTCGCGCTTGGCACGACGCGTCATGGCGCCGGCTCAGCCGGTGGCCTGCCAGGCCGACAGGAATTCCTGGAAATGGGATTCGCCGCTCTCGGTCAGGGTCACTCGAACACGTTCGTACTCCCGCTCCAGATCCTTCCCGGTCATGCGTCCACGCATCAGTTCGAACCTCAGATAGACCAGATACGTATTGAGCACGTCGGTCTCGCAGTAGTTGCGGATGCCGTCGATATCCCCGGCGTTCCACGCATTCCATACCTTGTCGCCGCTCATGCCGAGCTTGCCGGGGAATCCCAGCATCACGGCGATATCGTCCAGCCCGGCACGCCCGCGAGGCTGATAGCCGGAGAGTACATCCATCAGATCGATATGGCGCCAGTGGAACCGTCCGAGATAGCTGTTGTAGCGAAAGTCCCGGTCCGTGTCCCCGACTTCCCAGTAACGCGGCGCGGACACGCCGTGCAGCAATGCGCGGTAATGCAGCACCGGCAGGTCGAACCCGCTGCCGTTCCAGGACACCAGCGTGGGGGCGAACTTCTCGATGCCGTCGAAGAAGCGCGACACGAGCTCGGCCTCGTCCGCATCCGGGTCACCCAGACTCCAGACCCGGAAGCTGTCGCCGGTCCGCAGGGCGACCGAAATGGCGACGATGCGATGCAGGTGCAACGGCATGAACTCCGTGCCCGCCGCCTGCAGCCGTTTGAAACTCATGGCCGTCACCACGTCCTCGTCCGAAAGATCGCCCAGATCCCACAGACGTCGCCCCGATTCGATATCGGGGATTGTCTCAATATCAAAAGCAAAACAATGCATTACAGATTATTTCTAAGAAGTGTTCTTATCATTATTGATGGCGACTACCGTCTCCGCAACGGCGAATGCCAGCACCAGGCCGGCCTCGTCGGTCAGACTGACATGGGCCCGGCCGATACCCAGCCGGCGACAGACCGCTACGCCCCGGTCGGAGAAGATCACTTCCGGGCGCCCCCGGGGATCGGGTACGAAACCCGCGTCGCGTATCCACATGCCGTGGGCAAAACCCGTACCCATCGCCTTGACCACGGCTTCTTTCGCCGCGAATCGCATGGCCAGAAATCGCACGGGCCGTTTATTGCGGCGGAACAGGGTCTCCTCCTGCGGCATCAACAACCGGCGCACGAACCGCTCACCGAAACGCTGGTAGGCGTCGGCAACGCGGGTGATCTCCACGACGTCGGTTCCCACACCGAATATCAAGGTGTCCGCGCTCCCTGCATGAGCGCGCGCATGTCGCCGACGGCGCGCGCCAGACCGTCAATGACGGCACGGGCGATGATCGCATGACCGATATTCAACTCGACGATCTCCGGGATGGCGGCGACAGGTTCCACATTGTGATAGTTCAGGCCGTGCCCGGCATGGACGGTCAGTCCGCTCTCTGCGCCGAAACGAGCTGCCGCCCGTATCCTCTCCAGCTCTTCGGCCTGTCCTGCGCCAGTCGCATCCGCGTACGCGCCCGTGTGCAATTCCACAACCGGTGCGCCGCACTCACGGGCGGCGCTCAGTTGTTCCGGATCGGGATCGATGAACAGGGACGGTCGTATGCCGGAAGCCGAAAGCTGCAGCACCGCGTCGGTGACCGCCTTGCGCCTCGCGACCACGTCGAGCCCGCCCTCCGTCGTCAGCTCCTCACGCTTCTCCGGGACCAGACAGCAATCGGCCGGCAGGACCTGCAGCGCGAACGCGATCATCTCGTCGGTGACGGCCATCTCGAGATTCATGCGGGTCTGCAGCGTCTGCGCGAGAAGCCGGACGTCCCGATCCTGGATGTGGCGTCGGTCCTCCCGCAGGTGCACGGTGATGCTGTTTGCACCGGCGCGCTCGGCCGCGAACGCCGCCTCCACCGGATCCGGGTAACGGGTCCCGCGGGCCTGTCTCACCGTCGCGACATGATCGATATTCACGCCGAGTTTCAGCGTCTGCATTATCACTCGCCTCGTTCTGTCCCGTCTCCGCCTGCCTCGGTCCGGCGACGCATGGCTCGCATCACACGCCGGCTGGACAGTTCACGTCCCTCGAGACAATGTTCGATAGCCGGACGAAGGATGCGCCGGGCGCGGCGCAGGAGCGTCGGGTCCGCGAAGCGTTCCGCCGCGATATCCCTCAGTTCTGCGCCGCTGAATACGGCAGCCGCCGGGCCGTCCGCCGTCACTCTCGTTACACCCTCGGCCGGTCTCACCCGATACCAGGCGTCCTGGTCCACCGGCAAGCCGGTAACCATATCATGCTCCAGATCGAGCCCGTAGCCGATGGCTCTGAGCAGCCGCAGCTCGAAGCAGCGCAGAGCGTATTCGACGTCCGGCTGGCATGCGAGACCGGAAACGGCCGCTGCGTAGGCCTCGTATACGTCCGGTTGCGGGTCATGGCGATGAGTGAGCTTCAGCACGAGTTCGTTCACGTAGAAGCCCGCCATGAGTGCCTCCCCTTCGATCGCTGGCAAACGGCCGGCCGGCTCCGCGCCCGTGAGGGTCCCGAGATCGCCGGCAATCGTCCAGGAGAGTTCCAGCGGCACGAACGGCCTCAGCACGCCCCGATAACGCGAGCGGCTGGCACGTATTCCGCGGGCTACGAGTGCGAGGCGCCCGTGGTCCCGGCTCAGAATGTCGATCAGCTGACTCGAATCCCGGAACGGACGTCCGTGCAACAGGAAACAGGGCTGCGAGTTGATTCGACTGCGCTGGTTCACCGCGTCTCGTAGCCGAATTCGCGGAGGTGCTGCTCGCTGTCGGCCCAGTTCTCCCGCACCTTCACCCACAGTTCGAGATGCACGGGGACGCCGAGCATCCGCTTCAGCGCATGACGCGCCGACGTACCGACGGATTTCAGCACGCCCCCGCCCCGGCCGATGACGATAGATTTGTGGGAGGGCTTGTCGACGTAGATTACGGCATTGATGTCGCACCCGTGATGCGTGCGCTGGAGTTTCTCGATGACCACCGTCAAACCGTAGGGCAACTCATGGCGCAGCCGCAGTGTGAGTTTCTCCCGAATCAACTCGGCCGCCTGGAAGCTCTCGCTGCGGTCGGTCACCGTATCCGGCTCGTAGAGTGGCGGCGAGACCGGCAGATACCCGGGTATCAGTTCGAGGAGGCGGTCCACATTGCGACCGGTGCGGGCCGAGAGTGGGACGATCTCGGCGAAGTCCGCTTTCTCGGAGACGACGGCGAGGGTCTCGAGTAACTTCTCCTTCGGTTGCACGAGATCCGCCTTGTTGGCCAGGGCGAAGATCGGATGATCACTGCCCCGGATTCGATCCAGCACAAGCTGGTCTTCCGGACGCCAGCCGCGCCCATCGAACATGAAGAGCCGCAGGTCGGCATCGGCGGCGGCGCCGGTCGCCGCACGGTTCATCACTCGATTGATGACGCGGGGTTGTTCTCCGTGCACGCCGGGTGTATCGACGAAGATGATCTGTGCGCCCGGCACTTCGCGGATGCCATGGATGCGATGCCGGGTGGTCTGGGGCCTGGGTGTGACGATGCTGACCTTGTGCCCGACGACACGATTGATCAGCGTCGACTTGCCGACATTCGGTCGCCCGATGACGGCGACGAAACCCGCTCTGTAATCCGTCCGCTTATTCACGGAGCAGGGACGGCGAAGACTCGGCAAGAACGGCCAGCAGGCTGCGAGCCGCGGCCTGTTCCGCCTCCCTTCGACTCGCTCCGGTGGCAAGCTGTTCCCGTGCCGGGTCCGGGAGGCGACAGCGCACTTCGAAGACCTGGCGATGTGCCGGGCCACTCGCGGAGACCAGTTCGTATTCCGGCAGCGGCAATCCGCGGGCCTGGAGCCACTCCTGCAAGCGGGTCTTCGGGTCCTTCAGGGAATCGCCTTCCGGGAGGTCGTCGAGACGGGGTCCGTAGATCTCTCGCACGACCCGATCCGCGGCCGCATAACCGCCGTCCCTGAAGATCGCGCCGACGAGAGCCTCGAGCGCATCCGCCAGTATGGAGTCACGTCGATGCCCGCCGCTCTTCATCTCGCCGGATCCCAGCTTCAGGTGGGCGCCGAGACCGTGGTCCTGGGCGATGCCCGCCAGCGCACGGTCGCGGACCAGGCGCGAACGCAACCGGCTCAGTTCACCTTCCTCGGATGCCGGTCGCAGGGACAACAGCATATCGGAGACCACGCAGTCGAGGACGGCGTCGCCGAGAAATTCCAGACGCTCATTGTTGCGACCGGCGGCGCTGCGGTGGGTCAGCGCGCGCTCCAGCAGGGAGCGGTCGCTGAACCGGTATCCGAAGGTCTGCTGGACCCAGTCTGCCGTGCTATCCAAGTCCGGCGCGATGCCTCCCCGATCAGCTGCGGACGTCGACCTTCTTGTCGAACGTCACCGCGAAAGAGATATTGGCGATGAATGGTGTCCGGTTCTCGTACGCCGCTTCGAGGACATACCCGTCGGCGACCTTCCGGATCTTCACGTCCTTGTCGCTGATGATATTGATGCTCTCGACGTCGAAGCGCCGGGACAGCGAACGTTTAATGTCGTCCCGGCTGGGATTCTGCCCGCTGTATTCCGCCTTCACGCCGTCCAGCACACTGACGATCTTCATATGCTCCAGATAGACCGGCGCCAGACGGATACCCGCGAACACGAACAGACCGATGAATGCGACCAGGATCAGCATGCCGAGCGTGGTCATGCCGTACTGCCGGCCGCGAGATCCGATGAAGCGCTGTGTGTACGGGCTTGTTGTATGGCGAGAGTCAGGCATTTCCGCCTCCGGAACGCGGATCGAAAGCGTTACCTCACCCAATAATAGCCGATCGCGCCGTGACTCGCGGCACATTATAGGATTTTGTCGCCGACGCGATGCCAGCGCGGCCACTCGCCCCAGCGCCAGTTGAGCCAGATGCGGCTCGCGCGGCCGACCAGGTTCTCCTCCGGGACACAGCCGACCTGGGGGAAACGGCTGTCGCGGCTGTTGTCCCGATTGTCGCCCATCATGAAATAGCAGCCCTGCGGCACCTCGAAGCGGTACACGCCCGACAACGGACTGCGCTGCAGGAGTATCAGGTGCTCCGACTCGCCGAGGTGCTCGATGAACAGCTGCCCGGTCTCCCCGTCTTCGTCCCAGATGTCCGCCGGCTCCATGTCCACCGGGTCGCCGTTGATGTAGAGACGGTGGCTGCGATAGACGATATCGTCTCCCGGCAGTCCGACCACTCGCTTGATGTAGTTGATGTCCGGGTTCGACGGCAGGCGGAAGACGGCGATGTCACCGCGGGCGGGACGACCCGTGTTCACCAGCTCCGTATGCAGCACCGGCAGGCGCAGGCCGTAGGCGAATTTCGAGACGAAGATGAAATCGCCGACCAGGAGCGTGGGCACCATGGAACTCGAGGGGATCCGGTAGGGCTCGAAGGCGAACGATCGTATCGCCAGAACGAGGAACAGCACCGGAAAGAACGAGCGGGAATATTCCACGATCTTCGGCACACCCGTCGCACCACTGTTGTCGGCAAGCGTGCGCCGACGACGGCTCGCAAGCGACCAGACGAGCCAGATCACCCCGGTAGCGAGCGTAGCCAGAACCAGCAGCAGTGACAGATCCAATTTCATATCCGCGCCGCGATCAGAGACCGCACCTTACTTCTCGACCTGCAGTACCGCAAGGAACGCTTCCTGGGGAATCTCGACCGAGCCCAGCTGTTTCATCCTGCGTTTGCCTTCCTTCTGCTTCTCCAGCAGCTTGCGCTTTCGGCTGACGTCGCCGCCATAACATTTGGCGGTCACGTTCTTTCGCAGCGCCTTCACCGTGCTCCGCGCGATCACGTGCGAGCCGATCGCGGCCTGTATCGCGACTTCGAACATCTGCCGCGGGATGAGTTCCTTCATCTTCTCGACCAGCTCTCTCCCCCGGGAATACGCCTTGTCGCGATGGACGATGATCGACAGGGCGTCGACTTTCTCCTTGTTGATGAGGATATCCAGCCGCACCAGATCCGAGGCCTGGAATCGGGCGAAATGGTAGTCGAAGCTGGCAAAGCCGCGGCTCGCCGACTTCAGTCGGTCGAAGAAATCCAGTACTACTTCCGACAGCGGTATCTCGTATTCGAGTGAGACCTGCCCGCCGACATACAGCATCTTCTTCTGGACGCCGCGCTTCTCGATGCAGAGCTTCATCACGGCACCGACGTGCACCTCCGGCACCAGGATCCCCGCCACAATGATCGGCTCACGGATCTCGCTGATCTCTCCGACAGGCGGGAGAGCGGACGGATTATCCACCGTGACGATCTCGCCCGACGTGGTCTCCACCTCGTAGACGACGGTCGGCGCCGTCGTGATGAGATCCAGACCGTACTCCCGTTCCAGTCTTTCCTGGACGATCTCCATGTGCAGCATGCCGAGAAAACCGCAACGGAAGCCGAAACCCAGCGCGACCGACGTCTCCGGCTCGAAGTGCAGCGAGGCATCGTTCAGTCTCAATTTCTGCAATGCCTCGCGGAACGATTCGTAATCGTCGGAACTCACCGGGAACAGGCCGGCAAAGACCCGGGGCTGCATCTCCCGGAAACCGGGCAGCGGCTTGTCGCACGGGCGCTTGTCATTCGTCAGCGTATCGCCGACCGGCGCACCGTCGATCTCCTTGATGCTGGAGATGACGAAGCCGACCTCCCCGGTCTCCAGCTTCTCCGTATCGGTCATCTTGGGGGTGAACTTGCCGACACGATCCACCTGATAACTGCGCCCGGTCGACATCACGCGGATCTTCTCCTTGTCGGAGAGTGCGCCGTTCACCACCCGTACGAGCGCAACCACACCCACGTAGTTGTCGAACCAGGAATCCACGATCAGCGCCTGCAGCGGCGCTTGCGGATCGCCCACCGGCGGCGGAATGCGCTCGACCAGCGTGTCCAGCAACTCGCGCACGCCCTCCCCGGTCTTCGCGCTGACCCGGACGGCGTCACGGGCCTCCAGTCCGATGATTTCCTCGATCTCGTTGATGACCTTGTCGGGATCGGCGGCCGGCAGATCGATCTTGTTCAGCACCGGGACCACTTCGAGTCCCTGTTCGATGGCCGTGTAACAGTTGGCGACGCTCTGGGCCTCGACACCCTGCGCGGCGTCGACGACGAGCAGTGCGCCCTCGCAGGCGGCGAGCGATCGCGACACTTCGTAGGAGAAATCGACGTGACCGGGCGTGTCGATGAAATTGAGCTCATAGACCTGCCCGTCGGTAGCCGTATACTCGAGGGACACGGTCTGCGCCTTGATCGTGATACCGCGCTCGCGCTCCAGATCCATCGAATCGAGCACCTGCGCGGCCATCTCGCGGTCGCTCAGTCCGCCACACAAATGGATGAAGCGATCCGCCAGCGTCGACTTGCCGTGATCGATGTGCGCGATAATAGAAAAGTTGCGGATGTTCTTCATACACGTGGGACTGCGAGGCGGTGGCGGCAACCGCCGCGGCAGCGCGGATTATAGCCGTTATCGGCCCGCGGGAGGCGTCGGCGGCCGACCTGCCGGCGCGCTGTCGACGGATCTTTCCAGAAACGCCGTGACGCGCTCCCGGTCCAGTCGG
Source organism: Gammaproteobacteria bacterium (assembly GCA_037382365.1). Lineage (GTDB taxonomy): Bacteria > Pseudomonadota > Gammaproteobacteria > Steroidobacterales > Woeseiaceae > Lentisalinibacter. The sequence goes on along the minus strand of JARRPZ010000002.1, from coordinate 51,378 downwards.
AATTCGCAGAGGACTTCACCCTCCGCTTCCACCACCGGCACACGCAGGCCATAGCGCTCCGCGAGGTCCGGATCGCTGTCGACGTCGCGGAGATGGATGCGAGCGCGACCACGGGCGATCGGCATCAGCTGCTCGATGAGGACTTCGCAGAGATGACATCCGCGGCGGGTGAATACCGTCAGATCAGGCATCCGGGGATCCGCGATCGATCGGTCCGAGCAGACGGGGTCGGCAGCCATCCCGGCGTGCGAGGCCGGTTGCGATGCCCCGGGCGACGATAAGACCGGCCCCCAGTGTCGCGATCGTCAGCCCGATGGCGGGCGCATCACCGAGACCGAGTGTCCCGGCTGCCGCGGCACCGCCCAGGAGACCGAGGAGCGGTATGCCGTATACGGCCACTGATGCCCGGGTCAGGTCGGCTTGCTCGAGGCCGACGCGCACTCGCTCACCCACGGAGACGTCCACGGCGGCGGGCAGGTCCAGGATCAGTCGCCGCTCGCCGGTGCGCGTCGCCAGACCGAAACCGCAGCCCTGACCGCGAGCGCAGCGGGCGCAACCCTCGGGCAGCCGGACGCGGACGACCGCCACGCGGCCATCGACGCGCTCCACCCGGCCTTCCCGGTCGAGCAGCATGGCGCCGACCTACTCCCCATCCGCCGTGGCGGCGAGCGACTGGGCGATCATCCGCACCGTGTGACCGGGCACCTCGCCGATCACCGTGACCTGACGGCCGTTCAGCGTGGTGCCGAACGCATAGGCGGCGCCGATGCGGGAAGCGCCCTCGAGGCTATCGCCGGCGGCCTGCGCTCCCTCGACGAATACGGAGACGCTCGCCACGCCGTCGGAGTAGACGATGTGGACGACCTCGCCTTCCGTGTCCGGGAATGTCTCCCTGTCCGCCGAAACCAGCTCGAACCCGCTCGGCACCGAGCGTGCGTGGAATCCCGTGTCGTTCGCGTTCTCCGTCGTCGTCGCGTCCTCGGAATGTCGGACCCAGGTGAAGCCCTCGATGTCGACCGAGGGCTCCAGCGCGGAGACCGGTATCGACTTTCCGATCGTCACTTCGGCGAAGCGCATCTCCTCGATGATGTCGCCGTCGATGCCGACGACCTGCCGCCGCAGTGGCAGCGCGGACGCCTTGTCGAGCCACAAGCGATGACCATACCGGTAGCCGTCCCGCGGACGGATCGCGAGCTGGACCGACGGTCTCCCCACGACGCGCTCGTAGGACTCGAGCGTAAGATCGTAACTTCGGGCCAGGTTGTCGGGTCTGACCGCCAGGCGGCCGAACAGGCCCTCCTGGTTGATCTGCTGCTCGACGAGCACCAGACGACTCTCGGGCAGGATACAGTGCACCTCGTCGCCGGCGCGGATGATTTCCCGGCCTGCGCCGTCGAGCGACTCCAGCTTCTCGCTGACTTTGCCGTCCTGATAACGATGGACGACACGCAGCGTCTGTACGTCGCCATCGTGCACCCGGACCACCGTCCCGCTGTAGTTGGCCTGCTCGACCGCGACCGCCATCTTCTGCAGCCAGTCCATCGGCGACGTGTCCGCCGCGAGTGCCGCGCCCCAGGTCAGCGCCGTGGCGAACCCGGTGGCGATCAGGCTGCCCCGCACGGCCGCGTTACCGCCCGGGCTCATCCGCCACATTCTTCGTCGCCCCGTCCGGGCCATCCTCCGCCGTCACCGATCGCGCACTCCCGCCCGTACTACCGTAGGTCACTATGCGACTGTGCATGCCGCTGCGCACGAGTGTACCAGCCCGCTCGCCGTGGCTGATCATGTAATTGGTGAGTCGGGCCGGCACGGCCGACACCGGCCGCACCGCGGGTATATCGGCAGGCACGACGTAGTCGTACTCGGCCGGGTCGGCGTCGACGGCGACGCCCGCATCCGCCGTCACGGCTTCCGGCGCCGTGCCCTCGCCGGTATTGCGCAGCCCCATGAGCGCGATCACGGCAACCGTCGCCGCCACTGCCACGCCGGCCACCGGACGCAACCAGCGCGGCGACGCTTCTTCAGCGGCACCGGGCGCCGTGTAGGCCTCCTCGCCGTCCAGCGCCCGGGCGATGCGTCGGTCCAGGTCGAGCGCCGGCACGCGTTCCCGGCGCAGCGACTGACCGATCAGCAGATATCGGGCCGCCACCCGACGAAGCTCCCCGTCGGTACCGAGGCGTCGCAACAGCAGTTCCGCCTCGTCGTCCGGCAATTCACCGTCGAGAAACGCCGACATCTGGTCTTTGATCTTGTCGCTCATGTCACACCGATTGTCTCTACCGACAGGCCGCCCTAGTCGAGCAGCGGTTCTATCCGTTTGCTGATCGCTTCCCTGGCCCGGAAAATGCGCGAGCGCACCGTGCCCACGGGGCATTCCATCGTCTCTGCGATCTCTTCGTAGGTCATGCCTTCCATCTCGCGGAGGATGATCGCGGTCCGCAGGTCCTCCGGCAGATCCTCGATGGCCTCGTCGATCGTGCTCTGCACCTCGTCCTTCATGACGACCCTCTCGGGGGTGTCGATATCTTTCAGACGTGCCTGCATGTCGTATTGATCCGGATCCTGGAGGTCCAGGTCGTATTCCACCGGGCGGCGCTTCGCCGCCACGAGATAATTCTTGGCCGTATTGACGGCGATGCGATACAGCCAGGTATAGAACGCGCTGTCGCCACGGAAACGCGGCAGGGCCCGGTAGGCCTTGAGGAATGCTTCCTGTGCGACGTCATTGGCCTCGTCCGGATCCCGTACATAGCGCATCACCAGATTGACGATCTTCGACTGGTACTTGAGCACCAGCAGGTTGAAGGCCTGCTTGTCCCCCTGCTGTACCCGCCGGACGAGCGCGGCATCGGTCCGCTTGGCGCTCATCGCACCGACCCGGACCGGCAGGCGTCACGCACCGTCACGGCAATAGACAGGAAGCCAACCGGAAAGTTCTGGGGATACCGCATCAGGCAGGAAGAATCCGAAAATTGTGACGTGCCGCGCGCCGGTGGCCAAGCGTCCACCTGGTCGGCTGATTCTAGCAGTTGGACGAGTTTGCGACCAAAGCAACGGCGCCCGTCCGCCACAGCACCCGCAGGCGTCGCCAGTCGGCGCCGTCCCTGCCGGGCGGGTGACGGAGCGGGACCAGACGATGGCGGCCGTCCGCAGTCCGGAACGCGGCGAGCGCGAATCGCCGACCGAACCAGCTGCGGGGCAGCAGTGCCGCATCGACGCGGCCGGCGGAGAACTCGAGAGACCAGCCAACGCGCGGGCGGTAGTGGACGTGCCGCGGCAGCGGGGGTGCGCGTAACAGACGCCGGACACAGGCGACCGTACCGGCCAGCGGCCCGAGAACGACGAGCCGCCCGGCACCGCTCGCGACCGCCAGTAACAGCAATGCCGTCAGCGCACCCGTAATCAGTACCCAGCAAACGAGTCGGTACCGGTCTGATGGGTCAACGGGGAGAGAAATCGCGAATCTGTCGGACGATATCGGCAAGGCCGGCCTCCGGTTCCGCCCTGCCCAGCAGATAAGCCCAGATCTCCGGATCCTGCAATTCGAGTAATTCGGCGAAATCGTCTCTCGCCGACGAATCCAGAGACACGTAGCGGGTACGCAGGAACTCCGTCAGCAGAACGTCCAGTTCGCGCATACCCCGTCGGCATTTCCAGCGCAGCCGGCCGGGCGGGTCCGTGCCCTCGGTCACCGCGCGCGACCGTGTCAGACCCGCCGCTCGGCGAGCATCTTCTTCGTCTCCGCGATGGCCTTCGCCGGATTGAGTGCCTTCGGGCAGGTCTGGGTACAGTTCATGATCGTGTGGCAGCGATACAGGCGGAACGGATCTTCGAGCGCGTCGAGTCGCTCGCCAGTCGCCTCGTCGCGGCTGTCCACCAGCCACCGGTAGGCGGCGAGCAGTGTGGCCGGACCGAGGTAACGATCTCCGTTCCACCAGTAACTCGGACAACTCGTCGAGCAGCACGCGCACAGGATGCAGGCCGAGGGGCTGTTTATCTTTTCCTGATCCTCCTTGGACTGCAGCCGTTCGCGATCCGGTGGCGCCGGCGTACGCGTCTGCAGCCAGGGCTTGATCGAGGCGTACTGGGCATAGAAATTGGTGAGGTCGCCGATGAGGTCCTTCACGACCGGAAGATGCGGCAGCGGGTAGACCTTGACCTCGCCGCGCACGTCTTCGTTGGCCGTGATGCACGCCAGCGTATTGCCCCCGTCGATATTCATGGCGCAGGAGCCGCAAATGCCCTCGCGGCAGGAGCGGCGGAAGGTCAGCGTCGGGTCGACCTCGTTCTTGATCTTGATCAGTGCATCCAGGACCATCGGCCCGCAGCTGTCCATGTCCACGTCGTAGGTGTCCATGCGTGGATTCTCGCCGCTGTCCGGATCGTAACGGTACACGACGAAACGACGTACATTGCTCGCACCGTCCGGCGCCGGGAAGTGCCGGCCCTTGCCGATACGGGAGTTCTCCGGGAGTCGAAATTCTGCCACGTCTGCCGAGTCCTCCGGTCTATGCCTCAATCAGTGTCCTGGGCGCCATTCAGTAGGTACGGGCCTTGGGCGGTATGGCCTCGACCTCGTCGGTTAACGTATTGAGGTGCACCGGCCGGTAGTCGATGTCGACGCTGCCGTCCTCGCGCACCCACGCCAGGGTATGCTTCATCCAGTTCTCGTCGTCCCGGTCGGGGTAATCCTCCCTCGCCTGAGCGCCGCGGGATTCCTTTCGGTTCGCTGCCGAGTGGATGGTCGCCAGCGCGTTCAGAAGGAGATTCTCGAGTTCCAGCGTCTCGACGAGATCCGAGTTCCAGATCATCGATTTGTCGCTGACGGCGACCTTCGCGTAGTCGGCCCACGTGCCATCGAGCTTCTCGATGCCCTCGGCGAGCAGGTCTCCGGTCCGGAACACCGCAGCGTGATTCTGCATGAGTTTCTGCATCTCGAGCCGAATCTCCGCCGTCGGCCGCGTGCCGTCGTTATCGAGAACGGCGCGTATCTTCTCGACGCTCGCCCGGCCGGCGTCGGCAGGCAGCGGCCGATGCCGCGCTCCCGGCTCCATCGCTTCGGCACAGTGACGCGCGGCGGCCCGCCCGAACACGACCAGGTCGAGCAGCGAATTCGACCCGAGCCGGTTCGCACCGTGCACCGAGACACAGCCCGCTTCTCCGACGGCCATGAGGCCGGGGACGACACTGTCCGGATCCCCGTCCCGCGACGTGACGACCCGGCCGCGGTAATCGGTCGGTATTCCGCCCATGTTGTAATGCACCGTCGGCAGCACCGGTATCGGTTCCTTCCGGACGTCGACGTTGGCGAAGATCTTGGCGGTCTCCGCGATGCCCGGCAGCCGCTCTTCGATCACCTCGGGACCGAGGTGCTCCAGATGCAGGTAGCAGTGATCCTTGTCGGGCCCGACGCCGCGGCCTTCCCGTATCTCGATGGTCTCCGCGCGGCTGACGACGTCGCGGGATGCCAGGTCCTTCGCGTTCGGCGCATAGCGTTCCATGAAGCGCTCGCCGTCGGCGTTGGTCAGGTAACCGCCCTCGCCGCGCACCCCTTCGGTGATGAGGCAACCGGCGCCGTAGATGCCCGTCGGATGGAATTGGACGAATTCCATGTCCTGCACCGGCAGACCGGCGCGCAGCACCATGCCACCGCCGTCGCCCGTGCACGTGTGCGCCGAAGTACAGGAGAAATAAGTCCGACCGTAACCGCCCGTCGCGAGTATCACCTGGTGGGCACGGAAGCGGTGCAGACGGCCGGTGGCGAGGTCCATGGCGACCACGCCGCGACAGGCACCCTCCTCCATGATCAGGTCGATCGCAAAATACTCGATGAAGAATTCGGCCTCGTGCTTCAGCGACTGCTGATAGAGAGTGTGCAGCATCGCATGCCCGGTCCGGTCGGCGGCCGCACAGGTACGTTGGGCCGTGCCTTCCCCGAAGTGTGTGGTCATGCCGCCGAACGGCCGCTGGTAGATCCGGCCGTCCTCGGTGCGGGAGAACGGCACGCCGTAATGCTCGAGTTCGATCACCGCATCCGGCGCCTCCTTGCACATGTATTCGATGGCGTCCTGGTCACCGAGCCAGTCGGAGCCCTTGACCGTGTCGTACATGTGCCAGCGCCAGTCGTCTTCCCCCATGTTGCCCAGTGCCGCGCTGATACCGCCCTGGGCCGCGACCGTGTGGCTGCGGGTGGGGAAGACCTTCGTGACGCAGGCGGTCGTGAATCCCGCCTCGGCCAGGCCGAACGTCGCCCGCAGCCCGGCGCCGCCGGCGCCCACGACGACGACGTCGTAACTATGGTCGGTGAATTCCTTGTCCAGGCTCATTAATCGGCCCCGAAAGAGATCTTGAGGATGGCGTACACGGCGACGACCGCCACGGCGACGTGCAGGAACCGCACGATCACGAGTGTGGCGACCCTGACCGCGCCGCCCGTGTAGTCCTCGATCACCACCTGGGTACCGAGGAACGAATGATAGGTGAGGCTGCCGACGAGCAGGATCAGCAGCACCGCGGTCAGCGGCCGGGCGATCCAGGCGGTCACGATTCCCGGATCGAAACTGTCGAGGCCCAGAATGGCGATCACGAACCACAGCGTCAGCGGCACCAGCGCCACCGCCGTGACCCGCTGCATCCACCAGTGTTCGGTCCCCGATTTCGCCGAGCCGAGCCCGAGCGCCCGCGCCATGGGTGTCTTGATCGTCATGGTGGCGCCCCTAATTGCCGGCGAGGATGAAAACCCAGAGGACGATCGTCGCGACGACGCTCGCGCCGACCACGGTCCAGCCGGATGCCCTGGCCTGCTCCATCTCGAAGCCCTTGCCGGCGTCCCAGAACAGGTGCCGAATGCCATTGCAGAGATGGAAGAAGAACGCGTAGCTCGCGGCGATCAGGATCAACAGACCGACCGGCGAGGCGATAAACCCGGTCACCGCTTCGTAACGACTGGGCCCGGAGGCGGCGGCGAGCAACCAGACGGCGAGCAGGATCGAGGTCAGCGAGAGGGCGAGTCCCGTGGCCCGGTGCAGGATGGACAGGGTCGAGGTGATCCGCCAGCGGTAGACGCTGATGTGCGGTGACAAGGGTCGGTTCGTCTGTTCCATTTCCGTCGGCTTCTCTCTTCGGCGGCATGTTCGAGGCGGCGTCAGCACACCGGGCACAGGCGCGCCGGCAACGGACCCCGGACATCGAGTCCGGGCGCCGGAAACCTGCTCTTTGGTACGCCCGCCGCCGTGACGGTGGCCATGGCAGTCGGCAGTGCGTCAGAAATCTATGCAGCGCCCACCTTTTTCCCAGTCCCCGTAGCGCGTAGGATCGGGTCCCTGACGACCGCCGATCTCTTTCGGTGCTTCGTCGGCCGGCACGGCGCTCTCGTGCTCCTTCTCCGGAGCACGATCATCCGCTTCCGGGCTGGCTTCGGGCGGTCGCTTGGACATGGTGAAAGTATGCCAGACGAGGGGTCCCTTTGCATCCGGCGCAACTGAGTCAAACCCTGAAAATGCGACGTTTCCGGAACGCGATGCCGGGATCGGGAGGAAACCATGAGCAGCGTTGATGAGGCACCGGTCTGCCTGTCGGTCACCGGCGAGGATCGAGTGGAATTTCTGCAGGGGCAGCTGACCCAGGACGTCGCGCGGCTGGCGGACGAGCGCATGCTGTCGGGCGCGTGGTGCAACCCGAAAGGCCGCGTCGTCGCCCTTGTGACGCTCGTGCACGACCAGGAGCGCATCTGCCTGTTCGTCCCGGCGTGGCAGGCGGAGGGCTTCGCGGAGCGGCTGCTCCGCTACCGGCTCCGTGCCGATGTCGATCTCGTGCCCGACGAGGAGACCCGGCTCGTCGCGATCGACTGCGGCCCCGGCGGGGTCACCTTGCCGGAGGGGGCCCCGGTGCTCGCGACCCGGATCCTGCGCGGTACCGAGCCGCGGGTCATGGAAATCTGCACCAGCGCGGGCGACCTCGGCGCTTTCGGACCCGCCGTGCTGCTCGATCGCCAGGCGCTGGCTCTCGCCAGCGTGCGCGCCGGGCGACCCTCCCTGTACCCCGATACGGTCGAGTCATTCACGCCCCACATGCTCAATCTCGACCTGCTCGACGCCGTCAGTTTCCGCAAGGGCTGCTACACCGGGCAGGAGGTCGTCGCCCGCACCGAGAACCTGGGTCGCCCGTCACGGCGCATGCTGCGATTCACGGCCAGCGCGGCACCGCCTGCACCGGGAGACCGACTGCTCGACGAGGCCGGAGACACGGCCGGGACGGTCGTCCGCACCGCTGCCCGCGGGGCGGAGACAGAACTGCTGGCCGTGGCGTCCCTGAAGCGTCTCGGTGGGCGGATCACTCTCGAGGGCGGCGAGACCGTTACCGAACAGGCACTGCCCTACGCGGTGCCGGAACTGGCGCCCGTCTAGACGTCCTTCTGCTCGGGGCGCATGTGCGGGAAAAGCAGTACGTCCCGTATGGACGGTGAGTCCGTCATCAACATGACCAGACGATCGATGCCGACGCCGAGGCCCGCGCAGGGCGGAAGGCCGTACTCGAGCGCGCGGATGTAGTCCTCATCGTAGGACATGGCCTCTTCATCGCCCGCACTCCGATTCTGCGCCTGGGCCCGGAAACGCTCCGCCTGGTCTTCCGGATCGTTCAGCTCCGAGAAACCGTTGGCGATCTCCCGGCCCGCCACGAAGAATTCGAAGCGGTCGGCAATGAACGGGTCGTCATCGTTTCGCCGGGACAGGGGCGACACCTCGATCGGATAGGCCGTCACGAAGGTCGGCTGATCGAGGGTATCCTCGACGGTCTTCTCGAAGATCTCGATCTGGATCTTGCCCGGACCATAGCCCGGCAACACCTCGATCCCGAGCCCCTCGGCGACCTCTTTCAGGTGTTCCCGATCGCGGACACGTTCGGACTCGAGACCGGGATTCGCGTCCAGGATGGATTCCTCGACGGTGATCCGCCGGAACTCCCGGGCGAAATCGTAGGTACCACCCTGATAGTCGATGGTCGTCGAGCCGGTGACCGCTTCGCACAGTCCGCGCATCAGGTTCTCGACCAGGTCCATCAGGTTCAGATAGTCCGAGTAGGCACAATACAGTTCGAGCATCGTGAACTCGGGGTTGTGCTGGGTCGACACGCCCTCGTTCCTGAAATTCCGGTTGATCTCGTAGACCCGCTCGAAGCCTCCGACGACCAGCCGCTTCAGAAACAGCTCCGGCGCTATCCTGAGAAAGAGATCCATGTCCAGCGCGTTGTGATGCGTGACGAACGGCCGGGCCAGCGCGCCGCCGGGCAGCGTCTGCATCATCGGGGTCTCCACTTCCAGGAAGTCCTGTGCGTCCATGAACGCCCGGATGAAACGAACGATCCTCGACCGTACCCGGAACAGGCGCCGGCTGTCCTCGTTGATGATGAGATCGACATAGCGCTGCCGGTAACGGGTCTCCTGATCGGTCAGGCCGTGCCATTTCTCCGGCAGCGGTCGCAGCGACTTCACTAGCAGCCGGAGCGAGTCGACCTTCACACTCAGCTCCCCGGTCCGCGTCTTGAACAGCGTCCCCTCGGCGGCCAGTATGTCCCCGAGGTCCCAGGACTTGAACTCCTGATAGATGCCGTCGGGCAGGGCGTCGCGCTGGACGTACAGCTGTATCTGCCCCGACCGGTCCTGAACCTTCGCGAAACTCGCCTTGCCCATGACCCGCTTCGCCATCATGCGCCCGGCGACGGTACAGCGGATATCTTCCGCCTCCAGTGCCTCGGCATCGTGCTCGCCCCAGGTCTCGTGCACCTGTGCGGCCAGACAGTTCCGCCGGAAGTCGTTCGGATAGGCCGGGCCGAGCTCGCGCAGCCTGGTGAGCTTCCGCCGTCGTTCGGCGATCAGCTTGTTCTCTTCTCCGGTCGTGTCCTCGCTCACTCTCGCTCCTCGTCGTGCGTGCTCACAGACCCTGCTTCAGGCTCGCCTCGATGAACGGATCGAGATCACCGTCGAGCACCCCCTGCGTGTTGCCGACCTCGACCCCGGTACGCAGGTCCTTGATGCGGGACTGGTCCAGAACGTAGGAGCGTATCTGGTTGCCCCAGCCGACGTCTGCCTTGGTATCCTCGAGCGCCTCGGCCTCGGCGCGGCGCTTCTGCAGCTCGAGTTCGTAGAGCTTGGCCTTGAGCTGCTTCATCGCCGTCGCCTTGTTCTTGTGCTGCGACCGGTCGTTCTGGCACTGCACGACGATACCGGAAGGCAGGTGGGTGATGCGAACGGCGGATTCGGTCCGGTTCACGTGCTGGCCACCCGCTCCGCTTGCGCGGTAGACGTCGATCCGCAGATCCGACGGATCCACCTCTATGTCGATATCGTCTTCGACCTCGGGTGAGACGAAGACGGATGCGAACGAGGTATGGCGGCGATTGCCGGAATCGAACGGCGACTTCCGCACCAGTCGGTGCACGCCGGTCTCCGTCCTCAGCCAGCCGTAGGCATACTCGCCGAGCACCTTCACCGTCGCGCTCTTGATCCCGGCCACTTCGCCTTCCGACGCCTCGATCATCTCGGTCCGGAAGCCGTGAGCCTCGGCCCACCGCAGATACATCCTCAGAAGCATCTCGGCCCAGTCCTGCGCTTCCGTGCCGCCAGCGCCGGACTGTATGTCGACGAACGCATTGGCGGAATCCATCTCGCCGGAGAACATGCGACGGAACTCGAGACCCTCGACGTCTGTCGCCACGCCGTCGACATCGCTCGCGATCGACTTCAGCGTATCCGCGTCGTCTTCCTCGACCGCCATCTCGAGGAGTTCGCCGGCGTCCCCGAGACGCGCCGCGATCCGGTCCAGCGTGCCGACCACGTTCTCGAGCTCCGAGCGTTCCTGCCCGAGGGCCTGCGCCCGCTCCGGCTCCTGCCAGACGGCCGGATCCTCCAGCTCGCGCAGTACCTCGGTCAGCCTGTCCGACTTGCCCGCGTAGTCAAAGGTACCTCCTCAGAGCCTCTGCCCTCCCGGAGAGATCCTCGATGTCCGATCTGATCTGGTTCGTGTCCATGGTGTCGCTGTCCGGAACTCCGAAAAACTGGCCGCGAAGTCTACCACGAGGCCGGAATCACAGGCGCTGCATGCTCTCCACCACCAGTTGGGCACGGCGGATGCCACCGTACTCGTTCACGTCCAGCCGGTAGGCGGCGTGAACCCGATGGCCGACCGCCACGCTGACGGTATCCGCCTGGTTGAACGCGATGGCCTCCACCCACGCACCGCCGTCGGGCGGATCGAGACGCATCTTCCAGTGCCGTTCACCGACGATACGAGCCTCGCGCACGTCGAACACCCCGTCGAACAGCGGCTCCGGGAAACCCTGGCCCCAGGGTCCGCCTTCCCGGAGGAGTTCCGCGAGAGGCAGCCCGATCTCTCCCGCACCGAGTTCACCGTCGGTCACGAGCGTGCCACTGAAATCCGCATCCGGGTAGCGCTCCGCCACCAGACGGTCGGCGAGTCGGCCGAACCGCTGCAGGTGCGCCGCAGGCAGGCTGAGACCCGCCGCCATGGCGTGGCCGCCGTAGCGGCCGATCAGCGTCGGTTCCTCGGCGTCCACAGCGGCCAGTACGTCACGTATGTGCACGCCGGGAATCGAGCGGGCGGAACCTTTCAGTTCTCCCTCCCCTGCATCCGCGAATGCGATCACCGGACGATTCACGCGCTCCCGGATCCGCGATGCGACCAGCCCGACCACGCCCTGATGCCAGCCCCGATCGTAGAGCGTGACACACGCAGGCAGCTCCCGTTCCGCCGCCGGGACCCGGATATCGCCCAGCGAGGCCAGTGCCTCCGCCTGCATGCGTGCCTCGATACGGCGGCGCTCGTCGTTGATCCCGGAGAGCGTCTCCGCCAGCGCACGGGCCTCGGCCACCGAGTCCGTCAACAGCGCTTCGATGCCGGTACTCATGTCCTCCAGGCGCCCCGCGGCATTCAGCCGCGGCGCGGCGCCGAACGCCAGATCCGCCGCCACGGCCCGGCGCGGATCCCGACCCGCCGCCTGCAGCAGCGCAAGGATGCCCGGCACCGTCGAACCCGCGCGGATCCGGGCGAGGCCCTGCCGGACGAGGATGCGGTTGTTCCGATCCAGCGGTACCACGTCGGCCACGGTGCCGAGCGCGACCAGGTCGAGGTAGTCCGCCGCGACCCGCTCTGCGCCGGACATGCCGGTCGCCGCGAGATGGCGGCCCAGCGCGGCCATGACGCAGAACGCGACGCCGACGCCCGCCAGACACTTGCCCGGATAAGGGTCGCCGGGCAGATTCGGATTCACGATGGCGGCAGCCTCCGGCAGGCGCCGTCCGGGCAGGTGATGGTCGGTAACCAGCACCTCGATACCCAGTTCCCTCGCACGTTCCACCCCCGCCAGACTGGATATCCCGTTGTCCACCGTGACGATCAGCGACGGCCCGGAGGCCGCCGCGACATCGACGATCTCCGGCGTCAGGCCGTAACCGAAATCGAATCGGTTCGGCACGAGAGACTCCGTCGCCGCAAATCCGAAGCGGCGCAGACACCGCATCACCAGTGCCGAGCTCGTGGCGCCGTCCGCGTCGAAGTCACCGACGACGGTCACCAGGGAGTCACGGTGCGCGAGCAGAACCTCCACCGCCCGCTCCAGGTTATTCAGCGTCCCGATCGGCGCGAGCTGTCGCAGCCCGAGTTCGAGTTCCTGCTGGCTCACGATGCCCCGCGCCGCATACACGCGCTTCAATACCGGATGGAGGGACGCCGGCAGGGTAACCGCTTCGCCCGCCCGTCGCCGCCGAACCGGTAGTCCGGCGCCGCTCACGAGCGCCTCGCCCAGCGGCGCAGCACCGACAGCATCGATCCCGGCACCTCGGCGGTCAGGCCCTCACCGGTCACTATGCGCAGCCCGCGCATCCGGGACAGGCCTCGCGCCATGGTATCCGGCAGGTCCCGATCGTCCATACTCGCCACGCAGCCGCCGGCGAGCAGCCCGGAGAGATCTTCCGGATGCGGAGGCTCTCCGATCGTGCCACCGAGACGGGACCAGAGTCCCTGCAGGAGCGGATCCCGGGAATAGAGCGGCGGAAGTCGATCGGGCCGGGCCGGAGCCGGGCCGGCGACCGCCGCAGGCCCGCCGCCCCAGATCCACACCGCATTCACCGGCGCCCGGCCGCCGGCTGCCCGTTCGCGGTTGACCGGGTGTTCGTGCCACAGCATCTGGATCTCGTTAGACAGTGCGGCCACGACTGTGGCATCGGGGCCGGTCGGCAGCTCGCCGCGGATACGGCCGGCGGAGACGACGGCCGGCGAAGCCGCCTGAAATGCGAGTGACTCCGCCGACGCCAGATACCAGCGATCCGGCCCCGGGCGGTGCAGCCGCAGACCGCGCTCGCGGACACTGGGCAGGACGGTTTCGGCCAGCGCGTCGGCCTCCGACGGCGCCAGACCGGGGCACGCATCCAGGAGGTGGAGTTCCCGCATGTCGGCTGCCATCGTGACGGGATCCATGCAGGCGAGCCAGGATGTCGGCATCTCCCGGTCACTGTCCGCCGTCCAGCGCAGCGCTGCCGGCGCCTGCGGCAGCGAGACGCCGAGCCAGTCGGCCGCGGCACGGGCCGCATCGGGACTCCGGGTCGCCCCGCTGCACCGGAGCCCGGGCACCTGCTGGAGCAGTGCCGACTGATCCAGGCGGCTCAGAAAAAGGAGTGAGGCCATGCGGCGGATGATACCGTGAGGGTTGCGCAACGTGCCGTCGGAATCGACCGTCGGACGGGCGGCCGTTGACACGCGGCCGGGAATCCCTATCTTCGGTGCGTGGAAGGGGCCATCGCGCGCATGCCCCGTCCGGATCAGCATCATACGTCATGAGATTCTCGCTCGACACACCGCCCGGCATCAGCATCTCGGCCTGCTCCGATGCAGGCGTAGAAATCGCGGGTACGCTGTACCGTTCCAGCATCCTGGTGCTGCCGGACGAGGTCCGGGAGTGGCGATGCCCCGACATCCACTCGCTGGACGCCGAGACTCTGGCGCCGGCCGTGGATCACCGACCCGACATCCTGCTGCTGGGCTCGGGCCGCGCGCTGGCTTTTCCGGACGCCGCCCTGACGCGACGCCTCGGCCATCGCGGCATCGGCCTCGAGGTCATGGACACCGCAGCGGCCTGCCGCACCTTCAACATCCTGACCGGCGAGGGGCGCCATGTGGTCGCTGCCCTCGTCATCGACACACCCTGAACAGACTCGTTGCCTAGCGGACCGGCAGGAAACGACCGGGATCCACCGGATCGCCATTGCGGCGGATCTCGAAGTGCAGGCGTGGCCGGCGGCCCGGGCCCTCGCCCATCGAGGCGATACGCTGGCCGCGCTTTACCGTCTGACCCTCCTCCACGGCGAGAGCCTCGTTATGGCCGTAGGCACTCAGGTAGGTCACGTTATGTTTGATGATCACCAGATTGCCGTAGCCGATCAGTCCGCTGCCGGCATAGACCACCTCGCCGTCCGCCGCCGCGTAGATGTCCTGACCTCGACGCCCGTCGATCAGCACGCCGGTTCTTGCATTGTTGTCTTCACCGAATCCTGCGCTGATCGTGCCCTCGGTCGGCCATTGCCAGGCGGGAGGCGCCACTTCGGGTACGGCCGGCGGTCTCTCCGATCGTGGCGGGCGGCTGCGCGCCTGCTCCGATGGAGAGGAAGTCGGCACGGCGCCGGTCGGACGGAGCACGATGCGCTGTCCGGGTCGAATCAGCGAGCCGTCGCCGAGGCCGTTCCACCGGGCGAGGTCACCCACCTCCAGGCCGTAGCGCCAGGCGATCGAATAGAGAGTCTCGCCGTTCTGCACGATGTGCTCCCCGGGCACGGGGGTATCCCAGCTCAGCGCGCTCCCGCCGCAGCCGGAGATCAGGACGGCAGCGACGCACAGGGACAGTGCTCGCGCCAGCGAACGGCTCATCGCAAGACGAGGATCCCGGCCACGAGGACGCATACGGCGACGAATATCCAGCCGAGCATGTCGATGCGCCGGCGCAGTCCCTCGGCGAAACGCTCGCCGCCGAGCGCGATCAGCCCTGCGACCAGGAAGAAGCGGGCGCCGCGTCCGAAGAAGGACGCGATCACGAAACCGGGGAATGTCATCGCGGCCGCGCCGGCGGAGATGGTGAAGACCTTGTAGGGGATCGGGGAGAAGCCGGCGATCAGCACCGCCAGCACGCCCCACTCCGCGAACCAGCTCTTGGCCGTGAGATAGGCGTCCCAGTAGTCGAGGTCCTTCAGGAGTGGCTCGACCGCCTCCAGCGCGAAGTAGCCGATCGCATAACCCGCGATCCCCCCTGCGACAGATGTGAGCGTCGTGAGTACCGCCAGGGACAACGCCCGTTCCGGCCGTGCCAGGCACATCGGCGCCAGCATCACGTCCGGCGGAATCGGGAAAAATGAGGACTCGGCGAAACTGAGACCGCCGAGGTACCAGCGCGCGTGGGGATGCGCGGACCAGGACAGTACCCGGTCGTACAGCCCACCGAAGATCCTCACCGACCGCCACCGGCAACAAGGGGCACGAAGCTGACCGGTCCCAGCGAGATCTCCTTGTAGTGATCCTCGCGATGCACGATCGCGACCAGTTCCTGTCGACGTGCCGATCCGACCGGGATCACGAGTCGGCCACCGGGGGCGAGCTGTGCGAGCAGCGCCTCCGGCACGCGCTCCGGCGCCGCGGCCACGAGGATGCCGTCGTAGGGCCCGTATTTCGGCCAGCCCTCCCAGCCATCACCGCGCCGGAACCGCACGTTGCCGATGCCGAGTTCGCGGATTCGTTGCCGGGCCCGTGTCATCAGCGGCGCCAGACGTTCGAGAGTGTAGATCTCGTCCACCAGCGGCGCCAGCACCGCAGTCTGATAACCGCAGCCGGTGCCGACTTCCAGGATCCTGCCGCCGGGCAGATCTTTCAGCAGGGCCTCGGTCATCCGCGCGACGATGAAGGGCTGACTGATGGTCTGACCGTGCCCGATCGGCAGCGCCGTATCCTCGTAGGCGCGACTCGCCAGGGCCTCGTCGACGAAAATATGCCGGGGCACGGAGAGAATACGCGCCAGGACACGCTCGTCCCGGATGCCCCCGGAGCGCAGCCGTTCCACCAGCCGGCTCCGCGTGCGGGCCGACGTCATGCCTATGCCCCGGTGGCTTGCACTGTCAATCATCGGCCAGCCAGTTGCGCATGTCATCGAGCCGGTCATGGTGGGTAAGGTCCACCTTCAGGGGCGTAATCGCCACGCGCCCGGCCGCGACGGCGTTGAAGTCCGTTCCGGCTCCTGCATCCTGGCCGCGGCCCGCCGGACCGATCCAGTAGATCGGTTTGTCTTTCGGATCCCGGTCGCGCATCACCGGTTCGGACCGATGGCGGAATCCCAGACGTGCGACCTCGAAGCCGGCGAGGTCGTCCCAGGGCGCGTCGGGGACATTCACGTTCAGGATGGTATCCGACGGCAAGGGATGACGCTGCATGCGCTTCAGCAGCGACACGACGACCCGCGCCGCCGTATCGAAGTGAGTCGGGCTCGCACCGACCAGGGAGACCGCGATCGCGGGCAATCCGAGGAAGCGTCCCTCCATCGCCGCCGCGACGGTACCGGAATAGATGACGTCGTCACCGAGGTTGGCACCGTCGTTGATGCCGGAGACCACCATATCCGGCTCTTCCTGCAGGAAACCGGAGACGGCGAGATGCACGCAATCCGAGGGAGTGCCATTGACGCAGTAGCGTCGGGGTCCCGTCTCGATGACCCGCAGCGGCGAGTCCAGCGTCAGGGAATTGCTGGCACCGCTGCGGTTGCGGTCGGGCGCCATGACCGTGATCTCACCCAGCGGCTCGAGTGCGTCGGCGAGCACCCGCAGACCCTCGGCGAGATGCCCGTCGTCGTTACTGACAAGTATGCGCAAACCGGTACGAGCCTGTCGTTGGTGCTGAAGGACGGCGCTAACTATACTCAATGTTCGCAGCGGTACCTAGGGCGCCCCGCAGAGCGTCCGTGCGGCAGGGAGGCGGCGCGATGACGGACGACAGACGCAACGGAGACGGCGCAGGACCGAGCGACGACGACATCGCACTGTTCCGCGAGATGGTCGGGGATGCGCGTCCGTTACACGTCGATCGCATCGAGTCACGACGCCGTGCGCCGACGCCACGGGCGCACTTCCGTCGCGCAGACGACCACGCCGTACTGGCCGAGAGCCTGACCCACGGTCCGGCGGATCAGGAGCGACTGAGCGGGGAGCAGTTGCGCTTCCGGCGCCCGGAACTGAGCGCCAGGGCCATGCAGAAGCTGATCCGTGGCGGCTACCGGGTAGAGGCGGAAGCCGATCTGCACGGCCTGACCGCCAAAGAAGCGAAACGGGCACTCGCGGAATTCCTGACCGAGAGCCGCGTTCTCGGCCACCGCTGCGTCCGCGTGATCCACGGCAAGGGGAAGCGCTCCGGCCACCGCGGACCGGTGCTGAAGCAGCGGGTGGATGGCTGGCTCCGGCAGTGGGACGGCGTACTCGCATTCGCCTCGGCCAGGCCTGCGCACGGCGGCACCGGCGCAATCTACGTACTGCTGAAACGGACCTGAGAGCCTCAGTCCGTATCGACGAGTTCCCGCACCAGGGTCGTCGCATACTCACCGGCCGGCAGAGAAAATTCCAGGAGACAACGGCCGCCATCCTCCGGCTGCCAGCGCAGGCCGCGGGGCACGAGACGAAGGCTTCGGCGTCCCATCACCGTGCCGGCGGCTTCCAGGCCCTCGGCGAAACCCGACCAGATCGACGATACCTCGCTCTCCAGCCTGCCCGCTTCGCCGACCGGGCGGGGCTCGCCGCGTCCCCACAGGGGACCGGTCGGGTGCAATTCCCCGCGGGCCACTCTGTTGCCGACATCGGCGTCCGCCGGATCCGCGGCGAAGACACTGCCGCGGCCGTCCAGGATCAGGATGTCGCCGCCGATGAGCCCATCCCAGTTGTCCTGTTCGACTCGTCTTGCGAGCAACTCGTTGAAGATCAGGGCGCGAGCCGCCGACAATGCGAACTGGCGGTCTCTGCGGCGCAGCCGTCCTGCAGCGAACAGCCGCTTCGCGAGATCCAGGTTGCCCCCCTGCCGGCCGAAACGCTGGGGACCGAAGTAGTTCGGTACACCGACGGCCGCGATCCGTGCGAGTCGCTCCCCGACCCGGTCCATGTCCGCATCCATCCCGGTGAGCCGGACCCGGAATCGATTGCAGCGCAGGGCACCGCGCCGCAGCTTGCGCCGGTTCCGCGTCACCTCCTGCACCACCACGCCCTCGGCCGCGAAATTGCTCCAGTCGGTCGGGTGCGACTCGTTCAGAGGCACGCTGAACCACTGCCGCGTCCGGGCATGGCGGTCTTTCAGACCGGCGTAACCCACGTCCGCGGCCCTGACGCCCGCGTGGCGCGCCAGACGCGTCGCGACCCAGGGCGTATTGCAGCCGGTCTTCTCGACATAGAGATAGTGATGAGGGCCATCCCCGGAGGGCTCGAACGAGAGTTCCTCCTCGACGAGGAAATCCTCGGGCACCGCCTTCATTCGCGCGGTGCCGCAGGCCGGACCCGCCGCACGCGGCCAGTCGGGTAGGTCCACGGTCTTCAGTCGGTCGGCACGACCTGATAAAAGGTTTCCCGGGGTCCGATCAGTCCGAGATCGCTCCGGGCCCTCTCCTCGGCGGCATCCAGGCCGGTCTTCAGATTCTGGACCTCGGCCTCGAGAGCCGAGTTGCGCACGGCCAGCGCCTCGTTCTCCGTCCGCGCCTGCTCCACGGCCTTCTGCAGGTCACGGGTCTTACGGAATCCGTCGTCCGACAGCCACAGATCCGCCTGCAGGGCGAGGAAGAGAAACGTCAAAAGGACCAGGAACCAGCGCACGACAGTTTTTCGCCTACCTCACTTGCACCGGGAACGCGTCGCGGCCCGCATAAGCCGCCTTGTGATTCAACGCTTCCTCGATCCGCAGCAGTTGATTGTACTTCGCGACCCGGTCGGAGCGCGACATGGAGCCCGTCTTTATCTGCGAGGCACGCGTGCCGACGGCGATGTCCGCGATGGTCGAATCCTCCGTTTCGCCCGAGCGGTGCGATACCACCGCACCGTAGCCCGCCTCGACTGCCATGTCGATCGCGGCCAGCGTCTCGGTCAGCGTGCCGATCTGGTTCGGCTTGATGAGGATCGCGTTCGCGATGCTGCGCTCGATGCCGCGGGAGAGTATGCCGGTGTTGGTGACGAACAGATCGTCCCCGACCAGTTGCACGCGATCGCCGAGCCGCTCGGTGAGCAGTTTCCAGCCATCCCAGTCATCCTCGGCCATGCCGTCTTCGACGGTGACGATCGGATAGGCATCGACCAGGCCGGCCAGGTAATCGGTGAACCCGGCGGCATCGAACTCTCTGTCCTCCGAATCCAGCCGATAGACACCGTCCCGATAGAACTCCGAACTCGCGACGTCCAGTCCCAGCAGGATGTCCTCGCCGAGCCGGAAGCCCGCCTTCTCCACCGCTTCGACGATGGTGTCCAGGGCGGCGCGGTTGGAGGGCAGATCCGGCGCGAAGCCGCCTTCGTCACCGACCGCCGTATTCAGCCCCCGGCCATGCAGGACCTTGCGCAGCGCATGGAATATCTCCGCGCCCGCCCGGACCGCTTCGGAGAACCGGGGTGCTCCCACCGGCAGGATCATGAACTCCTGGATGTCCACATTGTTGTCGGCATGGACGCCGCCATTGATGATATTCATCATCGGCACCGGCATGACCGACTGATCTCCCATCAGCCGATAGAGGGGGACGCCCGAACCCCTCGCGGCCGCGTGGGCGCATGCGAGGGAGACGGCGAGGATCGCATTCGCGCCGAGCCGGGACTTGTTCTCCGTCCCGTCGAGTTCGATCAGCCGCCGATCGATACTCTGCTGGTCCTGAACGTCGGCACTGACGAGCGCGTCCCTGATCGCGCCATTGACGTTGCCCACCGCCTTGCGCACGCCCTTCCCGCCGTAGCGTTCCGGGTTGCCGTCGCGCAGCTCGACCGCCTCCCGCGTCCCGGTGGACGCACCGGACGGCACGGCGGCGCGACCGATGACGCCGTTCTGCAGAATCACGTCCGCCTCGACGGTGGGATTCCCGCGGGAATCGATGATCTCGCGGCCGCGGATGTCGGCAATCTGACCCATGATGACTCCTCGTGTTCTGATCGATCAGAGACCGAAGTCGGCCTCCGCGAATCCGGTTTTCTTTACGGTCGCATCGAGCACTTGCATGAGTTCGAGCAGCGCGCTCATCCTGTCCAGCGGCCACGCGTTCGGTCCGTCCGAGAGCGCACGCTCCGGATCCGGATGCGTCTCCATGAACACGCCCGCGACGCCCGCCGCGACGGCCGCCCTCGCCAGTACGGGTACGAATTCCCGCTGACCGCCGGACGCGCTGCCTCTGCCCCCGGGGAGTTGTACCGAGTGGGTGGCGTCGAAGACCACCGGACAGCCCGTCTCACGCATCACGGCCAGGCTGCGCATGTCGGAGACCAGGTTGTTGTAGCCGAAAGTGAAGCCCCTTTCACAGACCATGATCTGGTCGTTCCCCGTAGAGCGGGCCTTGTCGACGACGTTGCGCATCTCCCAGGGCGAGAGGAACTGCCCTTTCTTGATATTCACCGGGCGCCCCTGGGAAGAGACACGCAGGATGAAGTTGGTCTGCCGGCACAGGAAAGCCGGTGTCTGCAACACGTCCGCCACTTCGGCCGCGGCCTCCATGGGCGTGTCCTCGTGCACGTCCGTCAGGACCGGTACGCCGACCTGGCGGCGCACCTCGGAGAGGACCCGCAGCCCCTCCTCCATGCCCGGACCCCGGAAGCTCTCTACCGAACTCCGGTTCGCCTTGTCGAAGGAGGACTTGTAGATGAACGGCATCCCGAGACGATCCGTGATCTCCTTCAACCGACCTGCGGTGTCGACGGCGAGCTGTTCGCTCTCGACGACGCAGGTGCCGGCGATGAGGAACAGGGGCCGGTCGAGCCCCGCCTCGAAGTGGCAGAGTTTCATGCGCGCACCACCTCGGGCAATTCTCCCTCCCGGTAACGCCGTGCCGCGCTGATGAAACCGATGAACAGCGGGTGACCGTCCCGGGGGTTGGAGGTGAACTCCGGGTGGAACTGGCTCGCCAGGAACCAGGGATGGTCCGGCAACTCCACCATCTCCACGAGGTCGTCCAGTGAAGTGCCCGAGAAACGCAGCCCTGCTTCCGCCAGTCTCTTCCGGTAGCGGTTGTTCACCTCGAAGCGGTGGCGATGGCGTTCATGGATCGTGGTCCTGCCATAGGTTTCCCGTGCCAGGGAGCCTTCCGCGAGTCGGATCGGCTGCGCGCCGAGCCGCATCGTCCCCCCGAGCTCCGATTCCTCGCTGCGTTCCTCGCGATCGCCTTCCTCGGTCTGCCATTCCGTGATCAGCGCGATCACCGGGTGCGGCGTAGAGGGTTCGAACTCGGTGCTGTGTGCGCCGGCGAGACCGGCGACGTGGCGGGCGAACTCGATGACGGCCACCTGCAGACCGAGACAGATGCCGAGGTAGGGTATGCCGGTTTCGCGGGCGAGGCGCACCGCGGCAATCTTGCCTTCCACCCCTCTCTCGCCGAACCCGCCGGGCACCAGGATCGCATCCATCTCCCGCAGGCACTCGACGCCGTCCGACTCAATGTCCTGAGATTCGAAATAGTGGATATTCACCCGGGTCGAGGTATGAATACCCGCGTGCAGCAGCGCCTCGGACAGCGAGATGTAGGAGTCGCGGAAATCCACGTACTTGCCGACCATGGCGACATTCACCTCGCCGGTGGGATGCTGTTTCGCATGCACCACGTCCTGCCATTCGCCGAGGTCGGCCGGCGGCAGATCCAGACCGAGATGTCTGACGACGATCTCGTCGAGCCCCTGATCGCGCAACATCATCGGTATCTTGTAGAGATCGTCCACGTCGATCGCCGAGATGACGGCGCCTTCCGGGACGTTGGTGAACAGGGCGATCTTGCGCCGCTGTTCGGCCGGCAAGGGATGCTCGGAGCGACATACCAGCACGTCCGGCTGGATACCGATCGAGCGCAGCTCCTTGACGGAGTGCTGGGTGGGCTTGGTCTTTATCTCCGACGAAGTCGCGATGTAGGGAACCAGCGTGAGATGGACGTAGACCACCTTGTCCCGGCCGACCTCCACACCCATCTGTCGGATGGCTTCCATGAACGGGAGGGATTCGATGTCACCGACGGTGCCGCCGATCTCGACCATGCAGACGTCCGCATCACCGGCGCCGCGACGGATGCTCTCCTTGATCTCGTCGGTAATGTGGGGGATCACCTGAACCGTCGCACCGAGGTAGTCGCCGCGGCGCTCCTTGGCGATCACGCTCTCGTAGATACGCCCCGTCGTGAAGTTGCTGTTGCGACCCGTGATGGTGCGCACGAAGCGCTCGTAGTGACCCAGGTCCAGGTCGGTCTCCGTACCGTCCTCGGTGACGAATACTTCACCGTGCTGGAACGGACTCATCGTGCCGGGATCCACGTTGATGTAAGGATCCAGCTTTATCATGCTGATCTTCAACCCCCGCGCCTCGAGTATGGCGCCGAGGCACGCCGAGGTGATCCCCTTGCCGAGCGACGAGACGACACCGCCGGTAACGAATACATAGCATGTCATGAATGGACCCCGCGGGGGATGTCAGGCAACAGCAAGGGGCCGGAGTAAGCACGCGTATGATGGTCCGACGCGGCTGCACGGACACATGCTTACTCCGACCCCCAACTAAAGCCCGACGGATGTTGCAAGACGGTACTCAACGCTACCAGAAGCGGCTCGACCAGACAATCGGCGCACCGCGCAACGGGGCGCTCGCCCGCCTCTCAGTACAGGGCCGGCCGGCCTTCCCATGACGGACGCGCGCCGCCGGGACGCGTGCAATCGGCGGCCAGCCAC
Organism: Gammaproteobacteria bacterium; assembly: GCA_037382365.1. Taxonomy (GTDB): domain Bacteria; phylum Pseudomonadota; class Gammaproteobacteria; order Steroidobacterales; family Woeseiaceae; genus Lentisalinibacter. Next base: position 28,412 of record JARRPZ010000002.1, on the reverse strand, counting down.
AGGTCGGCGACCGCGACCAGTCGTCCGCCGCAGTACACGAGGGGGACGCATCCGCGCATCCACGGGACCACACCCGCTTCCTGGAACAGCTGCTTCAGCCGCCGGCTGGGGCGCCGGCTCTGCGGGGCGAGACGCTCGCCGCCATCGCGGAACCGCACCTCACAGCCCCGGGCGACGAGATCCGGGTCGATGCCGCTCGCGGCACCCGGCACCAGCGTGAGGCGGCCCAGCCGCTCAGGCAATTCGAGGGTGCGACCGACTGCCAGCGGGTAGGTGCCCTCCGGCGGCGCGGGTATCTCGCTGTCCAGCAAATAGAGCCGGTTGCGGTACCGACGGACCAGCGCCGACCCGATGTGCAGGCGGGGCTGCCTTCCGCCGCCGCCGACGACCTCCTCCACCAGGCGCGCGAGATGTCGGGCGTCGGGTGCCGCCCGGCCCGCGCTTCGCAACCAGTGCCGCAGCGCATTACGTTGTCGCGCCGCCGGCAGCCGCCGGAGTCGGTCGTTGTCCAGACGGCCTTCCCCGGCGTCGCAGGCCGCCAGATCCGCGGCGGCGAGTTGTCGCAGCAGCGCGGCACCTTCCGCGAGATGCCGCGCGGTGCGGGCCCCGCTCGCATCCGCGGCGGGCCACCGCTCGCGAACGAGCGGCAGCACTTCGGTGCGCAGGAAACTCCGGTCGTAACGCAGGTCCCGGTTGGCGGGGTCCTCGATCCAGCGGATACCGTGACGTTGCAGATACGAGACGAGTTCCCCGCGGCCGCGATCGAGCAGCGGGCGTGTCAGGAAACCTGGCCCGAACCGGGTTGCCGGTGCCATCGCGGCAAGACCCGGCAGCCCGGCACCCCGCAACAGCTGCAAGAGGATCGTTTCGAGTTGATCCTCGCGATGCTGGGCCGTGACGAGGCATTCCCCCTTGCGCATCGCCTCCGCCAGCAGCGCGTAACGGGCATGGCGTGCGGCCGCCTCGACGCCGTGACGCCCGATCTCCGCCTCGGCGATGTTCGCCTTCAGTACCCGGCAGTCCACGCCGAGGACGGACGCCTGGTCCCGGCAATGTTGTGCCCAGTCCGCGGAGTCCGGCTGCAGGCCATGGTCGACGTGCAGCGAACGCAGGCGCGCAGGTGGCCGGACCGCGGCCAGGGCGTGGAGCAGAGCGGTGGAATCCGCACCCCCGCTGTACGCGACGACGAGATCCGGCAAGGAAGCCGACGGCTCGAGATGGAGCAGGCGCCGCAGCGTCTCTTCGAGGACTCTCGGTCCGAAGCCGGGCGCCTCAGCCGGTGCGGAACTCGCCAATACCAGCCAGCCGTTTCCGGCGATCGTCGAGCACCCGGTCGATGTCGCTGCTTTCGAGTTCGTCCAGGTGTTTGACCAGCGCCGACTTGAGCGCCAGAGCGGCGCCCTCCGGGTCCCGATGGGCGCCGCCGAGGGGCTCGGGGATGATCTCGTCGATGAGCTTGTACTGGTGCAGGCTCTGCGCGGTGATGCGCATGGCCTCCGCTGCGTCCTCGGCCTTTTCGGCGCTCTTCCACAGTATAGAGGCACAGCCCTCCGGCGAGATCACGCTGTAGATGGCGTACTCCATCATCAGCAGCCGATCACACACACCGATGGCGAGAGCCCCGCCGGAGCCTCCCTCGCCGATCACGACGGAGACGATCGGCGTCCGCAGTTCGGCCATGATATACAGGCTGCGGGCGATGGCCTCGCTCTGGCCGCGCTCCTCCGCGCCGACTCCCGGGTAGGCGCCGGGGGTATCGATGAGGGTCACGACCGGCAGAGTGAACTTCTCGGCTAGCTGCATCAGCCGCTGGGCCTTGCGATAGCCCTCCGGTTTCGGCATGCCGTAATTCCGCCGCACGCGTTCCTTCGTGTCGCGGCCTTTCTGGTGGCCGATGACCATGACGGAACGCTCGTCCAGCCGGCCCAGACCACCGACGATCGCCTGATCGTCCGCATACATCCGGTCGCCGTGCAGTTCGCGGAACTCGTCGAAGATGAGCGGCAGGTAGTCCAGGGTGTGGGGCCGCATCGGGTGGCGCGCCACCTGGGCCACCTGCCACGGACTCAGGTCGGCGAAGATATTCTTGGTGAGCGTCTCGCTCTTCGACTTGAGCCGCTCGATCTCCTCCCCGATGTTGATCTCGGAGTCGTCGCCGACGAAGCGCAGTTCGTCGATCTTCGCCTCGAGCTCGGCGATCGGTTGTTCGAAATCGAGAAACTTGAGATCCATCGCTACACCCGGCACCGTCGCCGGCGCCCCGTTTACCGCTGGGCCATAGGGTACTACAGGGTACTACAAAGCCGGTTGCTCGGCGGCGTAGATCAGACGGACACCTTCGCGACCCAGCAGTTCCTCCAGTTTGTCTCTGAGGTCCCGGGTCGGTCGGATGCGCCAGTCGTCGCCGAGGTTCAGCCGCACGGTGGCATCGCTGCCCACGTACTGGACCGCCACATCGCAGCAGCCTCGGCGGGTGGCCTGGCGGTAGGGCAGCAGAATGTCGTGGAGGCTGTTCAGGACTTCCCGACCACTGCCGTTCACGTCTAGCGACAGCACGAGGTGACTGGCCCGCTCCTCGATGACCCGATCGATGTCGCGCACCGTCCTGGCATTCACCGTCCAGCCGTCGATGAACTCGTCGTAGCGCAGGCGCCCTTCCACGACGACGATCTGATCCTTGACCAGCAGATGCCGATGCTCCATGAAAGCCTCGCTGAACAGGCTGATGTCGATACGGCCGGTGTCGTCGTCCAGTACCACGGTGACCCGGTTGCCGCGCTTGCGGATATCGATGATCAGCCCGGCGACGACGACCTCACGCCGCGACTGGGAATAGTCACGCTCGCCGTCCGCGCCGGCGGGTGGTCGCGCAGAGGTGATGTGCCGGAGTGTCCCCGACGTGAAGTGCCGGGCGTCCCGGGCGACGGCATGGAACGGATGGCCCGTGAGGTACAACCCGAGACTCTCCTTCTCGGCCGTCAGGCGCTCCTGTTCGTTCCACTCCGTGAGTTCTCTCGCTTCCCGCGGCGTCGGTGCCGGCGATGGTTCCGTCGGCAGGCCGAACAGATCGTCCTGGCCGGCGGCGGATGCCCGCGCCTCCTGCTCGGCACTCTTCACCGCCTCGGGCAGCCGTGTCATGAGGGTGCGGCGGTTGGCGCCGAGACCATCCATCGCGCCGGACTTGATCAGGGCCTCCAGGGTACGGCGGTTGACGCGCTCGAGATCCACCCGGCGGCAGAACTCCATCAGGTCGCGGTACGGCCCGTTGGCATCCCGTTCGGCGATGATGGCTTCCACGGCGCCGCGACCCACGCCCTTGATCGCGCCGAGGCCGTAGCGGATCTCCGCCTCCGCGGAGACGCTGAAGGCGAAATCGGACCGGTTCACGTCCGGCGGCGCGATCGCGATACCCGTCTCCCGGCAATCGTCCTTCAGGGAGACGAGCTTGTCGGTGTGGTCCATGTCGGTGGACATCACCGCCGCCATGAAAGCCGCCGGGTAATGGGCCTTCAGCCAGGCGGTCTGGTAGGAGAGCACGGCGTAGGCGGCCGAGTGGCTCTTGTTGAAGCCGTAACCCGCGAATTTCTCCATCAGGTCGAAGATGTGGCTCGCGACGCCCGTGTCGACGCCCCGGGCCTCGGCGCCGGAGACGAACACCTCGCGCTGCTTCGCCATCTCCTCCGGCTTCTTCTTGCCCATCGCTCGCCGGAGCAGATCCGCCCCGCCGAGTGTGTATCCGGCCAGCACCTGCGCGATCTGCATCACCTGTTCCTGGTACAGGATGACGCCGTAGGTGGGCTTCAGCACGGCCTCCAGCTCCGGATGGAGGTAGTCGATGGCCGCGTTCTGATCGCCGTGCTTGCGCGCTATGAAATCGTCCACCATGCCGGACTGGAGCGGCCCGGGACGGTACAGGGCGACGAGTGCCACGAGATCCGCGAAGGAATCCGGCCGGAGCCGCTTGATGAGATCCTTCATGCCGCGCGACTCGAGCTGGAACACGGCCGTCGTGTGACAGGCGCGCAGCAATTCGAAAGTCGCCTCGTCGTCCATGGGGAGGGTACCGATGTCGATCGGAGACTCGCCGCGGCGCTGACGCTCTGAATTCACGTTGGCGACGGCCCGGTCGATCACCGTCAGGGTACGCAGGCCCAGGAAGTCGAATTTCACGAGTCCCGCAGCCTCGACGTCGTCCTTGTCGAACTGGGTCACGACGTTGCGCCCGCCCTCTTCGCAATAGAGGGGCGCGAAATCGGTGAGTGTCGTCGGGGCGATCACCACGCCGCCGGCGTGCTTGCCCGCGTTGCGCACGAGCCCCTCGAGTTTCGTGGCGAGATCGATCACACCGCGGACCTCGTCGTCCTCGCGATAGACCTGGGCGAGTTCCGGTTCCTGAGACAGCGCCTTCTCGAGGGTGATGCCGAGTTCGAAGGGGATGAGCTTCGCGATCCGATCCACGAATCCGTAGGGATGTCCGAGCACGCGACCGGCGTCCCGCACGACCGCCTTGGCCGCCATGGTGCCGTAGGTGATGATCTGGGAGACGTGGTCGCGGCCGTAGCGCTCGGCCACGTATTCGATCACCCGGTCGCGACCCTCCATACAGAAATCGACGTCGAAATCCGGCATCGAGACCCGTTCGGGATTCAGGAAGCGCTCGAACAGCAGGTCGTGGGCCAGCGGGTCCAGATCAGTGATGCCGAGCACCCAGGCCACGAGCGAACCGGCCCCGGAGCCACGTCCGGGACCGACCGGCACGCCATTCTCCCGGGCCCATCGGATGAAATCCGCCACGATGAGGAAATAGCCGGGGAATCCCATGCTGCAGATGACGCCCAGCTCGCTGTCCAGACGCGACTCGTAGTCGGCCCGACTACCGCCGGCCAGGTCGCCCGCCGCCAGTTTTTGCCACAGTCCGCGTGCCGCCTCCGCCCGCAGGTGCTCCTCCTCGGTGCTGCGGCCGGCCGGCACCGGGAATTCCGGCAGGAAGCTCTCCCCGAGACGGATCTCGACATTGCACCGACGGGCGATCTCGACGGTGTTATCGAGCGCCTCGGGCAAGTCGGCGAAGAGCTCGGCCATCTCCCCGGCGCTGCGCAGGTACTGCCGGTCGCTGTAGTCCCGCGGCCGGTCGCCGTCCTCGAGGGTGCGCCCCTGATGGATGCAGACCCGGGCTTCGTGGGCATCGAAATCCTCCGGCCGGAGGAAGCGCACGTCGTTCGTCGCGACCAGCGGCAGTCCCATGCGATCGCCGAGCCGCACCGCTTCGGCAAGCCACGCGTCCTCGCCGGGGCGACCCGTGCGCGTCACCTCCAGATAGAAGCGGTCGGGGAATAGCGCAGCCCAGCGCTCGCTGCGCGCCGCCACCAGGTCGTCGCGCCCCGCGAGAACCGCCCGGGCGATATCACCGTGGATTCCGCCGGAGAGGGCGATCAGGCCCTTGGTGCTGTCTTTGTCGAGCCAGGCGGATCGCGCCATCGGGACGCCCCGGTGCTGACCCTCCAGGTAGGTACGGGTGACCAGCCGGGTGAGATTCCGGTAGCCGGTGCGGTCCTGACACAGTAGCACCAGGCGGTCCGGCCGCTCGGGATCGTCGTCGTCCGCGAGCAGCAGGTCCAGACCGATCAACGGCTTTATGCCCTGCTCGAGAGCGCTGCGGTAGAACTTGACGAGGGCGAACAGATTGCTCTGATCGGTCAGCGCGACCGCCGGCATACCGCGCTCCGCGACGGCGGACATGAGCGGCGCGATGCGCAGCACGCTGTCCACCAGCGAGTACTCGGTATGGAGATGGAGATGGACGAAGCGCTTCACTGTTCCCATCCTGCGCCCGGCAGGAGTTCCAGGACGGCTTCGGCCGCGAGTCCGTCCGCGCCCCGGGCGAGTTCTGTGCGAATTCTAGCAAACTCGCGCTCCGCCTCCGCCCGGCGATCCGGATCATCCAGCCAGGCAGCGACCGCAGGTCCCATGCGCTCCGCGACCGCCTCTTCCTGCAGAAACTCGGGAACCAGTTCCCGACCCGCCAGCAGATTCGGCAGCGAGAAGTTCGCGACACGGATGAGGTTCAGGGAGCGGACCAGCGCCAGCGTCGTCGGCGACAGCCGGTAGGCTACGACCATGGGGCGTCCGTACAGTGCAGTCTCCAGCGTCGCCGTGCCGGAAGTCACGAGGGCGACGTCGGCCGCCGCCAGTGCGGCATCCACACCCTGGTCGGTGACGATGACGTCCAGATCCGCGGCCACCTGACTGCGAACCGCCTCGAAGGCGTCCCTGGCTGTCGCCCGCGGCAGTGCGGCGACGAAGCGGATGCCCGGCCGCCGCTCGGTCAGCCATTCCGCCGTGCGCAGGAATTCCGGGGCCAGCCGGGCCACTTCCCCCGCCCGGCTGCCCGGCAGGAGCGCCACGACCTCCCCGTCCCCCAGTCCGAACGACCGGCGCGCGGCGTCGACGTCCGGTTCCGCAGGAATCGTCTCCGCGCGCGGATGGCCGACGAAGACGGCGTCGAGACCGTGCTCGTCGTAGAAACGCTTCTCGAAGGGCAGCAGACACAGCACCCGGTCGCAGGCCTTGCGGATCTTCTTCAACCGCCGCGGACGCCAGGCCCACACCGAAGGACTCACGTAGTGCACGGTCCGCACACCCCGGCGGTGGAGCTTCTTCTCGAGTCCGAGATTGAAATCCGGTGCGTCGATGCCGACGAACACATCGGGCGGCTTATCGGTCCAGCGCTGTACGAGAGAACGCCGGATCGCATACAGGCGCGGCAGATGGCCGAGGACCTCGGTGATGCCCATCACCGCGAGCGCATCGGCGTCGACGATGGCCTCGCAGCCGGCAGCCCGCATCGCCGGACCCGCCACACCCTCGAATCGGGCCTCCGGCAGGCGCGCGCGGATCGCCTCGATGAGTCCCGCTCCGAGACGGTCACCGGAAGCCTCGCCGGCGACGAGGGCGATCAGCGGGCTGCCGGACTCTCGCGCCACGCAGGAGCCGGGATCAGCGGATGATGCTCCGCTCCGAAGAGCGGATCGATTCCACCATCGGCACCAGTTCCGGCTGCGTCTTCGACAACTCCGTCAGGGTGTCGAGCGCGTCCGCGAGCTTCTCACCGCTGCGGTAGAGGATTCGGTATGCCTCGCGGACGTTACGGATCTGCTCGGGCGTGAAACCACGACGCTTCAGCCCCTCGGCGTTGATGCCGCGCGGCTCGGGCGGCTGGCCAGTCACCATCACGTAGGCCGGCACATCCTTCGCGACACCGGCGTACATACCCAGGAAGCAGTGTGGACCGATGCGGCAGAACTGATGGGCGCCGGAGAACCCTGCGAAGATGACCCAGTCGCCGACGTGCACATGACCCGCCAGGGTCGCTCCGTTCGCCATGATCACGTTGCTGCCGACCTGGCAGTCGTGGGCCACGTGTACGTAGGCCATCAGCCAGTTGTCGTCGCCCAGCCGGGTGACGCCGACGTCCTGGGCCGTGCCACGGTTGATCGTGCAGCACTCCCGGATGGTGTTCCGATCGCCGATCTCCAGTCGCGTCTCTTCCCCGGCGTACTTCTTGTCCTGGGGGTCCTCGCCGATCGAGGCGAAAGAGAAGATGCGATTGTCACGGCCGAGCCGGGTCGGTCCCCGGATCACGACGTGGGCACCCACCCGGGTGCCGGCGCCGATCTCGACCCCCGGTCCGATGATCGAGTAAGGCCCGATCTCCACGTCATCGTGGATGCGGGCATCCTTGTCGACGATGGCGGTCTCGTGGATGCTCATGGCTTGCCCGTCACGCGCCCGGGGCGCACATGAGTTCGGCCGTCGCGGCCGTCTGCCCGTCCACCGTCGCCTTGCCCGAGAATTTCAGCACGCCGCGGATGCGTCGCTGCAACTCGATCTCGAGACGCAACTGATCGCCGGGCACTACGGGTCGCCTGAAGCGGGCCTTGTCGATGCCGGCCAGGAAATAGAAACGACCGGGCTTCGGCTCGTCGAGGGAGGTGAAAGTCAGGAGCCCGGTCGCCTGGGCCAGCGCCTCGATGATCAGCACACCCGGCATCACCGGCCGACCCTGGAAATGCCCCTCGAAGAACTCCTCGTTGATGGTGACGTTCTTGATGGCGACGAGTCGCTTGCCGGCTTCGTTCTCCACGACCCGATCCACCAGCAGGAAAGGATAGCGATGCGGCAACAGGCCCATGATCTGCCTGATATCCATCGAGGAGTAGTCAGTCGGATCCTTTTCGTCCAATGCCAAGGGCTTTCTCCACCTGTCTGAGCCTGCGCGCCAGACGATCGAGCTGACGGTAGCGGGCCACGTTCCGTTTATACACGCCGATCTCGTCGTGGGGCATCGCGCTGCCGTACATGCCCGGTTTCCGTATATCGCTGGTCACCATGCAACGGCCGCCGAGGACCACGTCGTCGGCGATCTTCACGTGCCCGACGGCCCCGGACGCCCCGCCGAACAGGCAGCGCTTCCCGACCTCCGTGCTGCCAGCGATACCGACCATCGCGGCCAGCGCCGTGTGATCGCCGATACGCACATTGTGCGCGATCTGCACGAGGTTATCGATCCTCACGTCGTCACCGATGACGGTGTCCTCGATGGCACCGCGATCGACGCAGCTGTTGGCCCCGATCTCGACGTCATTGCCGATACGCACCGATCCGAGCTGCGGCACCTTTATCCAGCCTTCCGGTGTCCTCGCGATTCCGAAGCCGTCAGCACCGATCACGGCGCCCGGGTGGAGCAGACAACGCTCGCCAAGGACGACGCCATGGCAGAGTGTCACGTTCGCGACGAGTCTCGTACCATCGCCCACCCGGCAACCCGCTTCGAGCACACAGTTCGGCCCGACGGCGACATGCTCGCCGAGAAACACGCCCGGCCCGATACGCGCCCCCGGGCCGACCGAGGCCGTCGTGGGAACGACCGCGGTCGGGTCGACGGTCGCCTGCGCGCTGGTCCCGGGCTCGGGTGTCGCGGGCGGGCAGAGTTCGGTCGCGACGCGGGCGTAGGTGACGTAGGGGTCCGCACACACCAGCGCCGCAACGGGACAATCGCCGGCGTCGTCTGCGCTTAGCAGGACGGCACCGGCACGCGTATCGGCCAGCTGCGGCCGATAGCCCGGGTTGGCGAGGAAGGTGATCGCGTCGGCCGCGGCGTTGGCAAGCGTCCCGACGCGCTGAATCTCTCGATCCGGATCGCCGCGCAATTCACAGCCGAACCGGACGGCGATTTCACCCAGCGACAGGCTCATACCGACACTACGGCATCGAGTCCGCGCCGAGACCGCTGCGGCGGCGCACCCGGCCGTCCCGTCAGGAACCGCCTTCGAAGTTGGCCTGCAACTCCCGCAGTATCTCGTCGGTGATGTTCACCGCGTCGCTGGCGAACAGCACACCGTCGCCGATCACGAGATCGAAGCCGCGAGCGCGCGCGTAGTCCTGCACCTCTTTCAGCAGCGAACGCTGCAGCTTGCCGAGTTCCTCGTTGACGCGGAGATTGCGATCCTCTCCGAACTCCTCGAGCAGTCGCTGAATCTCGCGCTGGCTGTCCCGCAGGTCGCGCTCGGCCGTGCGGCGCTCCTCCTCACTCATGACGGCGAGATCGCGTTGGACCCTTTCGCTGCGCGCCTGGAATTCGTCCTGTTTGGCGCGGATGCTGCGTTCACGCGGTGCGAATTCCTGCTGCAGCGCCGCCATGGAAGCTTGCGCCTGCGGTGCTTCCTTGAGCAGCCGGGGCACGGACACCACGGCGATCCGGACTGCCGACTGAGCCTCTGCCTGCGATAGCGGCATGGCCGTCGCCAGCAGTGCCGCGACGAGGAGAGGGACTGTGAGGGAGGTCTTGAAATTCATACTGATTCCCATGCTTCAAACACGCTCAAAATGCATTGCCGATAGAGAACTGGAAGAGATACCGACCGACTGCTTCAGTTCACTGGAGTCGAACTCGTAGGTGATCGGATCACCGAGCCTGTCGGTGAAGGCCACCTCACCCGTGTTGAAAACGTTGCCGATGTCGTAGAACAGACTGAATCGCGTTCGGCCACGCAGGCTTTCCGGGACCGGGATTATAAGCTCAAGCTGGCTCGTCACCAAAAGGTTACCACCGTACGGATTGCCGAAGCTGTCGATGGGGCCGAGATCCGACTCCGCGAAACCGCGCACCGACCCGGGGCCACCCGCAAAGAACTGCTTGTACGGAGGCAGCGCCGTCGTGGAGTTGATGCCCTCGCCGAAGGCGAGTTCGGTAGAGAGAGAGACGATCCACTCGCTGGTGATCGGGAAGTACTTCTTGAGATCGTAACGCAGCGTGTAGTACTCGACTTCGCTGCCCGGGATCGTCGCCGACGCCACGAACCGCTGGCGCGTGCCCCGGTCGGCGAAGATCGCCCGGTTCCGGCTGTCGTAACTCCAGCCTGCGACCAGTTCGAAAGTCAGGAAATCCGTCACGTACAGCTCGTTGCCGCCGCCGATGTCCTCGATGGTCGGGTTACCGTTGTTCAGGACCCAGTCCTGGGCCTGTTGTGTGCTGAATGTCGACGCGACGAGTTCGGCGTCCTGGGCGGCCAGACCGAAGGACAACGTCTGATACTCGGTGATCGGATAACCGTAGTCGATACCCGCCGTGATGGTTTCCGTCGAGAAGTCGGAAGCCGACGACGTGAACTGGGTGATGTCCCGGTAGCCGAGTGACAGGGTCCGGCGTACGCCGTCGATCGTCCGATAGGGGTCCGTGTGGGAGATGCTGTAGGCGGTGCTGTAACGGCCCGAATTGATCTCGGCCGCCACCCGGTTCCCGGTGCCCAGGAAATTGGAATGCACGAAGTTGCCATTCAGGATCAGCTTCTGCGACTCCGAATATCCGATGCCGCCGCCGAACTGCCCCGGCAGGCCGTACTTGATGTCGTAATTCACGTCCACGAGGTCCGGGGAACCGGCCACCGGCGTCGTATCGACCTGTACGTCCTCGATGTACGGCAGGCGCTGCAGCCGCACTTTGGAACGGTCGACCAGCGTATTGGAGAGGTAGCCACCCTCCATCTGGCGCATTTCCCGCCGCAGGACCTCGTCTGCCACCGTGTCGATGCCGTTGAAATTGATGCGGCGGACGTACACCCGGTTATTGGGCTCGACGTAGATGGTGACGTCGGCCTGCTTGTTCTCCCGATCCAGGGTGGGCACGGGCTCGACCTCTGCCTGCGCATAGCCGTCTGCGCCCAGTCGGAACGAGATCAGTTCCGATGTCTGGGTCAGGCGCCGCAGATTGAAGGTCTCGCCCGGCTTGGCCAGGATCAGACGCTCCAGTTCCGCGCGCGGCACCACCATCTCGCCGGCGAGCTTGATATCGGAGATCTCGTAACGCTCGCCTTCCCGCACGTTGATCGTGATGTAGATGTCCTTCTTGTCGGGAGATATGGCGACCTGCGTGGATTCCACCGCGAAATCCGCGAAACCCCGATCCATGTAGAACGACCGCAGCGTCTCCAGATCGCCCGACAGCGACTCCCGCGCATAGCGGTCGTCCTGGCGGATGAAGGACAGCCAGTTCGGGGTCTGCAGTTCGAACTGGTCACGCACTTCCTTGTCGCTGAATTCCTCGTTGCCGACGATGTTGATCTGGCGGATCCGCGCCCGCTCGCCTTCCTTGACGTTGATGGCGATCGCCACCTGATTGTTGGGCCGTTCCGAGACATCCGCGACCACGGACACGCCGTACTTGCCACGGCTGTAGTACTGCTCCGTCAGGAAGCGCGTCACTTCCTCGAGGACCGAGCGATCGAAGGTCTTGCCCCGTGCAAGGCCGACCGAACGCAGGGACTGCTGCAGATCCTCGGTCTTGATGTCCTTGTTGCCCTCGATCGTGAACTCCGCGATGGACGGTCGTTCCTCGACTTCGATGACCAGTGTGTCGCCGTCACGCCGGAAAGCGATGTCCTCGAAGAGGCCCTGGGCATAGAGCGCGCGGATGGCTTCCCGGACGCGCTGCGGCGTGAGCGTGTCGCCGATATTGATCGGCAGGTAATTGAAGACGGTACCGTCCGAGATGCGCTGCAGGCCCTCCACCCGCATGTCCCGTACCACGAAGTCCTCGGCCCGCGCGGTGAGCGCGACCAGACAGGCCAGCATGAACCCCACGGCCAGCCACCCGGCCGAAGGTGTGCACGCTCCGACAGCGGGCTGCCCTTTATCCACTCGACCGTCTGGTAAACGATCTGGCCGCCGTCGAGCATCGGGATCGGCAGGAGGTTCAGGACCCCGAGACTGATACTGACGATCGCCAGGAAGCCGATGAAGTATTCGCTGCCGGCGCTCGCCGACGAACCGGCGTATTGCGCGATGTTCACCGGACCGCTGATGTTCTTCAGGGAGACGTCGCCGACCACCATCCGGAACAGCATCTTCACCGTGAATGCGGTGGTATCGAACATCTTTCGCGTGGCCTCGCCCAGTGCGGCCAAGGGCCCGTACTCACGCACGCTCACGCGGCGGTCCGACGGTTCGACACGATTACTGATGCCGAGCATGCCGCGTTCTTCGCCGTCCTGTTCCACCGCGCCGAGCGTGGTCTCGACCGTATGCGTCTCCGCGCCGCGGCGATAGGTGATAGCGACGCTCTCGCCCGGACGCGGTGACACCGCTTCGGTGAGTGCCCGCCAAGTGGCTACCGATTCGCCGTCGACGGCGACGATGCGATCACCCGATGCCAGGCCGGCCGCCTCCGCCGCACTGTCCGGCGTCACCTGCCCGACGACCACCGGGGGCGACCACGGCCGAAAGCCGAGACCGTCGAACAACAGGCCCGGCTCCGTCAGTCGGGCGGCATCGCTCCCGACGTCGATGAGGAGGTCGTCGGTGCTGCCGTCGGCACGTCGAACCTTCAGCGGTACGCGCCCGTCGTCCACCATCTCTCCCAGCAGACTGATGAGGGTATCTTCCCAGCCGATGACTTCCCTGCCGCCGACGGTCAGCACCTCGTCCTCGTACGCCAGGCCCGCCTCGGCGGCGTAGGACTGCGGCTCGACCTCGCCGACGACAGGCGCGACCACGGCCACTCCCTGGACGAACAGGAGCCAGTACGCTGCGATGGCGAACAGGAAATTGAAGGCCGGACCAGCGAACAGCACGGCGATGCGCTGGGGGACGCTCTTCTGATCGAACGCGCGGCCCTGGTCCTCCGGCGCGATCTCCGCCTCACGACCGTCCAGCAGCTTCACGTAGCCGCCGAGTGGCAATGCCGAGATGCAGTATTCCGTGTCGTCCGCGCCCCGCCGGATGCCCCAGAGCGGCTTGCCGAAGCCGATGGAATAGCGGAGCACCTTGATACCGCACAGCCGGGCGACCAGGTAATGGCCGTACTCGTGGATGGCGATCAGGAGACTGATCGCGAATATGAAGGCTACCGTCGATGTCAGGATCGTGCCCAATGAGCGCTCCTCGCAAAGCCGGGTCGGAGTATAAGGGATGGACCGGCCGCACCCGGCCTGCGCCCGCCCTCAGGCAGAACAGACCATAGCGGGTGGCACGGGTTCCCGCAGGCGGCGCCGCGCCTCGGTTCTGCGCTGCTGCGTCCTCCGCTCACGGCAGCTCCAGCAGCGTCAGCATCAGCAGGAACAGGGGCGCTGCCGCGGCCACGCTGTCGATGCGGTCCAGCACTCCGCCGTGCCCCGGGAACAGATGACCGCTGTCCTTCACGCCGGCGGAGCGTTTGAACAGGCTCACGGTCAGATCGCCGACGATGGACAGGAGCATGGCTGCGACGGACAGGGGCACGAGGACACCGTACGGGATGCCGAACCACCAGGCGCCGACGATCGCGACGGCACTGGCAGCGAGCACACCACCGATCACGCCCTCCCACGTCTTGCCGGGACTCACCCGGGGAGCGAGCTTCACCCGGCCGAAGCGACGGCCGGCGAAATAGGCACCGATGTCTGCGGACCAGATCACCGCCAGCACGAACAGGAGTATCTGCGGTCCCAGTGGCTGGCGTACGTAGAGCGTGCCGAGGGCGAGATAGGCCGGAACGAGGATCGCGAGGCCACCCAGCCAGACCAGCCCGCGCGACACCGGCACAGGGTATCGGAGCACCAGGATGCCGGCGACGATCCAGAAACAGAGCGCCGTCAGCAGCACCGGCACCAGCGGTACGTATTCGGGCACCGCCCACCATACGGCGGCGATGGCAACGCCCAGCACGACCGGGAATAGAGCGCGGTTCGCGCCCTGTGCGCCAAGGAACGCCGACCACTCCCAGCCGCCGGCGAGGATCAGGACACCCAGCAACACCAGGGTCACCGACCGGGGGAACACGAAGAGCGCCAGCAGGATCAGCGCAACGGCGATCACCGCGGTGACGACACGCTGGCGCAGCATCAGCCGACCTCTAGCTGTTCTGGCGTACGGCCGTAACGGCGCTTGCGCTGCGCGAAATAGGCGAATGCCTCGTAGAGTTCGGCTGAGTCGAAGTCCGGCCAGAGCGTCTCGCTGAAGAACAGCTCCGTGTAGGCCAGGTTCCAGAGCAGGAAATTGGAGATGCGGCGTTCGCCGCCGGTCCGTATCAGCAGGTCCGGATCGGGGCAGCCAGCGAGCGCGAGGCGCGATTCCACCGCGCTCTCATCGATGGACTCCACGCTGCGCCGGCCTTCGGCGACCTCCGCCGCGAGCGCCCTGGCCGCCTGCCCGATATCCCAGCGCCCGCCATAGGCCGTTGCGATGATCAGGCGCAGGCCGTCGTTGCCGGCCGTACGACGTTCCGCTTCGCCCATCAGCCGCACGAGGTTTACCGGCAGACGCTCCCGCGCCCCGACGAAACTCAGCCGAACCCGGTTCTCGTGCAGTTCGTCGACTTCACGTCGCAGCGACTCCACGAACAGCCGCATGAGTCCGGTGACTTCCTCCCGCGGCCTCGACCAGTTCTCGCTGGAGAAGGCGAACAGGGTCAGATAGTCGATGCCGAGCTTGCCACAGGTCTCGACCGTGCTGCGCACCGGCGCGATCCCGGCACGATGACCCAGGCGGCGCGGCAGACCTCGGCGTCGCGCCCAGCGACCGTTGCCGTCCATGATCACGGCGACATGGCGCGGCAGGGAATCCGGATTGCTGATGTGCTGATCACTCATGAGATCGGGACTGCAGACGCCTCAGAATTCCAGGAGTTCCTTTTCCTTGTCCGCCAGCACGGCGTCGATCTCGGCGACGTACTTGTCGGTGAGCTCCTGTATCGCCTCTTCGGCCCGACGCTCGTCGTCCTCGCTGATGTCCTTGTCCTTCAGCAGCTCCTTGAGATGGTGGATGGCATCGCGTCGAATATTGCGCACGGCGACGCGGCCTCCCTCCGCCTCGTGACGAACGATCCGGATCATGTCCTTGCGGCGTTCCTCGGTCAGGGGTGGCAGCGGTACCCGTATGACCGTGCCGGCGGTCGCCGGCGTCAGTCCGAGGTCGGAGTTGATGATGGCTTTCTCCACCACCGGCACCATCTGCTTCTCGTACGGAGACACGGTGAGCGTGCGCGAGTCCTCCACCCCGACGTTGGCCACCTGATTCAGTGGCACTTCAGCCCCGTAATACTCAACGTGCAGGTGATCCAGCAGGCTCGTGTGAGCGCGCCCGGTGCGGAGCTTCGTCAGCTCCTGCTGCAGGGCAGACACACTCTTCTTCATGCGCTCGGTTGCGTCTTTCTTGATGTCCTGTATCACTCGTTGAAATCTCCGCTGATCGTTGGCCCTAATTCGTGACGAGAGTGCCCACGTCCTCGCCGCGCACCGCCTGCAGCAGTGCGCCGGGACGCGTCAGGTCGAAAATCCGGAGTGGCAGACCATTGTCGCGACACATGACGATCGCCGTCGCATCCATCACGTTCAGCTTCTCGGTCAACACCTGGTCGTAGGACACGGACGAGTAACGCCGTGCGTCGGGCACCGTCACGGGATCGGCGCTGTAGACACCGTCCACCTTGGTCGCCTTCAGCAACATGTCCGCTCCGATCTCGATCGCCCTGAGGCTCGCGGCCGTGTCCGTCGTAAAGAACGGGTTACCGGTGCCGGCGGCGAGGATCACCACCCGTCCCTTCTCCAGATGCCGGATGGCGCGCCGACGGATGTAGTCCTCGCAGACCTCGTGGATCTGCAGGGCCGACATGACCCTGGCATAGACTCCCAGCCTTTCGAGTGCGTCCTGCAGTGCCAGCGCGTTGATCACCGTCGCCAGCATCCCCATGTGGTCGCCGGTGACACGGTCCATGCCCGCCCGGGCGAGCCCGGCACCGCGGAAGATGTTGCCACCGCCGATGACGACGCCGACCTCGATGCCCAGTTCATGCACGTCGCGGAGTTCCGCGGCAATGCGATTGATGATCTCCGGGTCGATGCCGTAATCCAGGCTGCCGAGCAGTGCCTCGCCGCTCAGCTTGAGGAGAATGCGATTCAGACCGGTCTCGGCGTCAGGCATGGCTGGTGAGATCCCCCCGAGGGCTGGCGGCCGGGCGCCCCGGAGTCCCGCCGGGATACCGATGTGCCGATACGAACGGCCCTGCGCTCGCGGCGCCGCACGATTCTATCCTACCGGGAACGGGTGAGGCCATTGGACGCTCGCCCTGCGATCAGGCGCCCTTGATCTGGGCCATCACCTCTTCGGCGAAATTCTCTTCCTTCTTCTCGATGCCTTCGCCGACCTCGTAGCGCACGAAGCGCTCCACCGTCGCTCCCGCCTTGTCCAGCAGCTTGCCGACGGTGACATCCGGATCCTTGACGAAGGGCTGGCCGACCAGCGTTATCTCGGACAGCCACTTGCGCAGGCGTCCCTCCACCATCTTTTCGATGATCTCGGCCGGCTTGCCGCTGTCCCGGGCCTGTTCCGTGAGGATGCGCTTCTCCGACTCGAGTTGCGCGGGGTCTACATCCTGCTCGCTGATGCATGCCGGATTCGTCGCCGCGACGTGCATGGCGATATCCCGGGCCAGTTCCTCGTCGCCCCCTTTCAGCACCACGACGGAGCCGATCCGCGCACCGTGACTGTAGACGCCGGTATTGCCGTCCGCCGGCACCAGCGCGAAGCGACGCACGCCGATGTTCTCCCCGACCTTGGCGATCAGGGCCTTGCGGGCCTCCTCGGCGCTCTGGCCGTCCAGGTCGGCAGCCATCAGGTCGTCGAGGCTGCCAGGGCGGCGGGCGAGTACGAGTTCCGCCACCTTCTGCGCGAAATTGCCGAAATTCTCGTCCTTGGCGACGAAATCCGTCTCGGAGTTCACCTCGACGACCGCGACCGCATCCTCGCCGGCGGCGATGACCACGCGGCCGTCTGCAGCTACCCGACCGGCCTTCTTGTCCGCCTTGGCCTGGCCGGACTTGCGCAGGAACTCGACGGCGGCATCCAGATCGCCGTCGGTCTCCACCAGTGCCTTCTTGCACTCCATCATGCCTGCGCCGGTGCGCTCGCGCAGTTCCTTTACCATCGCTGCCGTTACAGCCATCGCCTGTTACCTCGTCTCGTCAGTGCCGGCGATGCCGCTGACGGCGGATCATCCGGCACCCGGTGAATACTCAACAATCGTCGGCGCGTCATTGCCTCGCGCCTCAGCTTTCCTTCTTCTCGGCGGCCTCGTCGGCCTCGGCACTCTCGGCGACCTCCTCCGGTGGCGGGGCGCCTGCTCCGGCTTCCCTGCCCGGCTCCTCGGCGACCGTTTCCGCTGCGGCCCCGGCTTCCGGCTCTGCCCCTTCTGCAGGGGCCGGCTCCGCTGCGGGCTCGGCCTGCTGGGCGTCGACGGCCGGCGGCGCCGGCTCCGCCTTCTTCGCCGCTGCCTTCTTCCTGGCGGGCTTCTTCTTCGTCTTCTTCTTGGCGGTTCCCTTCTTGTGGGCCACCTTTTTGGGCCGGCCTTCCTCGTCCAGCTCGACGAAGTCGTCCTCCCCCAGCACCGCCTCCGGTGCGGAGGCCTTGCCGTCCAGCACGGCATCGGCGATGACCGCGGTGTAGAGCTGAATAGCCCGCATGGCGTCGTCGTTGCCGGGAACCAGGTGTTCAATTTCGTCCGGCGAGCAATTGGTGTCGACGATCGCGACCACCGGGATGCCGAGTTTCCGCGCCTCGGCCACGGCGATATCCTCGTGATTGACGTCGATCACGAACAGCGCGTCGGGCAACGCGTTCATGTCCTTGATGCCACCGAGGCTGCGCTCGAGCTTCTCGCGCTCACGCTCGAGGGTGAGACCCTCTTTCTTCGTGAGCTGCTCCATCGTGCCGTCTTCCTTCATGGTCTCGATCTCGCCGAGGCGCTTGATCGAGCCCTTGATGGTCTTGAAGTTGGTCAGCATGCCGCCGAGCCAGCGATAGCTCACGAATGGCATGCCACAGCGCTGCGCCTCCGCGCGGATGGCCTCCCGCGCCGAGCGCTTCGTGCCCACGAAGAGCACCGTACCGCCGTCCGACGCCAGCGCCTTCACGTACGCGGCCGCCTCTCGCAGCATGGGCAGCGAGCGCTCGAGGTTGATGATGTGGATCTTGTTGCGTTCACCGAAGATGTACGGAGCCATCTTCGGATTCCAGTAACGGGTCTGATGCCCGAAATGAACACCAGCCTCCAGCAGCTGGCGCATGGTAACGTCAGTCATGTCGTCTCCTGGGTTGAGCCTCCATGCACCCCGGTACGCAACCCCTTTTCAGGCGGGGCACCCGGCGGACCGTGTCGGTGCATGTGTGGATTTACTTCTGCATTGCCTAGCAGGCGCGCGCTTTATACCATAGGTCGCTTCCTCCAACAACGGAGCGGCGGGCGAAATCCCGGAATCAGGGTCGCCCGACCCGTGATCCGACCTCTCCGCCTGCAGATGCCATGAATGTAACGATCAAGACGCCGGACGAGCAGGACAAGATGCGGGTGGCCGGCCGCCTCGCCGCCAGCGTGCTCGACATGATCGGCGAATACGTGAAGCCGGGCGTCACCACCGCGGAACTGGATGCCATCTGCCATCGTTTCATCGTCGAGGAGCTGGACGCGATCCCGGCACCCCTGAATTATCGCGGCTTTCCCAAATCCATCTGTACGTCGGTCAATCACGTCGTATGCCACGGCATCCCCGGTGAACGGCAGCTGAAGTCGGGTGATTCCCTGAATATCGACATCACGGTAATCAAGGATGGCTTCCACGGCGACACCAGCAGGATGTTCCATGTCGGGAAACCATCGGTGCAGGCGGAGCGGGTAGCGGCCGTGGCCCGGGAGGGCATGCTCCGGGGCATCGCCCAGGTGGCCCCCGGCCGTCATCTGGGCGATATCGGGCACGCCATACAGAAATACGTGGAGTCCCAGCGCTGCTCGGTGGTCCGCGAGTACTGCGGCCACGGCATCGGACGCGGATTTCACGAGGACCCCCAGGTCCTGCACTACGGCAAACCGGGCAACGGGATGGAACTCAGGCCGGGCATGACGATTACCGTCGAGCCGATGGTCAATACCGGTCGGCGGCACGTGAAGCTCCTGCCCGACGGCTGGACGGTAGTCACCAAGGATCACTCGCTGTCCGCGCAGTGGGAGCACACCGTGCTCGTGACGGATAGTGGCAACGAGATCCTCACGCTCGGCGCCGCCGAGCGCTCTGCTGCCGCGGCGAACGGCTGAGCGGGGTATGCCGTGAGCGCAACCGCCGGCACTGTGAGGGACTCGGGCGAGCGGGTCGATCCGGCCATCGAGATACTCGAGCGCCACCTCGGCGCCTGTCCCGAGGACATAGAGCCACTGGCGCTGAGGGAAGGGCTGAGGGAAGCGGACGAGAACCTGGTGGCCCGGTTCCGGTCCGGTGAACCCGTCGATCGACTCGTCTCGGCCCGCGCGGCGCTGATCGACCATCTGCTCGGACATCTCTGGCAGTGCTATTCGCGCAGCCCGGAAGCCTCGCTGGTCGCCGTCGGTGGTTACGGCCGCGGGGAACTCCATCCCTGTTCGGACATCGACGTGATGATCCTGCTCCCCGACGAGCGGCCGGAATCGGACTGGCTGGGCCATCTGCTCACGGCACTCTGGGACGTCGGGCTGGAGATCGGCCACAGCGTGCGCACGGTCGACGACTGCGAACGCGAGGCCCGCGCGGATGTCACGATCATGACGACCCTGATGGAGTCCCGCCTGCTGGCCGGTCCGCCGGAGAACCTCGAGGCCATGCGCGAACGCCTCGCGCCGGAGCACATGTGGTCGTCGCCGGAGTTCTTCGAGGCCAAGCGCAACGAACAGATCACCCGCCACCACCGTTATCACGACACGGCCTACAATCTGGAGCCGAACGTCAAGGGCAGCCCGGGCGGCCTGCGCGACATCCAGATGATCGGCTGGATCGCGAAGCGCCATTTCGGCGCGGATAGTCTCGCGGAACTGGTCGATCATCGATTTCTCACGCCCGGCCAGCTCGACCGGCTGATCGAAGGCCGCAGCTTCCTGTGGAAGGTGCGTTTTGCGCTGCACGTCCTGACCGGCCGGCGCGAAGACCGCCTGCTGTTCGACTATCAGGTGAAACTCGCCGAGATGCTGGGCTACGAGGATGCCTCCTACACGCTGGCAGTCGAACAGATGATGCAGCGCTATTACCGCACGGTGATGGACCTGTCGAGGCTGAACGAGATCCTCCTCCAGCTCTTCCAGGAGGCGATCCTCCTCGATCCCGACGCCGCCCCCGAGCCGCTGAACGAACGTTTCCAGGTCCGGAACGGTTTCCTGCAGACGGCTCATGACGACGTCTTCGAGCACGACCCCTCTGCGCTGCTCGAATTGTTCGCGCTGTTGCAGAAGCACAGCGACATCAAGGGCGTCAGCGCCTGGACGGTGGGGCTGATCAAACGCAGCCTGCACCTGATAGACGAGGAGTTCCGCCAGAGCCCGCGCAATCACCGCCTGTTCCTGGAAATCCTGCGGGCCCCGCGTGGCGTCACCCATGCGCTGCGGCGCATGAACCTCTACGGCGTGCTCGGCCTCTACATCCCGGCATTCGGCCGCATCGTGGGCCGGATGCAGTACGACCTGTTCCACGCCTACACGGTGGATGCGCACACCCTGTTCGTCGTCAGCAATCTCAGGCGTTTCCGCCTCCACGAGTTCGATCACGAATACCCGCACCCGAGTGCGATCATGCAGTCGCTCGAGAAGCCGGAGATCGCTTATCTCGGCGGCCTGTTCCACGACATCGCCAAGGGGCGCGGCGGAGACCATTCGGAACTCGGCGCCGTCGACGCCGAGGCTTTCTGTCTGGAACACGGGCTGAGCCGCTACGAGGCGAGGATGGTCGCCTGGCTGGTCCGCCACCACCTCGCACTATCGACGACGGCACAGAAGAAAGACATCAGCGATCCGTCCGTCATCAACGAATTCGCCGCGCTCGTCGGCGATCAGCTCCATCTGGATTATCTCTACGTCCTCACCGTGGCGGACGTTCGCGGCACGAATCCCAAGCTCTGGAATTCCTGGAAAGCGAATCTGTTCGAGGACCTGTACGAACTCACGAAGCGTGCCTTGAGGCGCGGCCTCGAGAATCCGATCGACAAGGATGAGCTGATCGCCGAGACACAAAGGGAGGCACGGACCGCACTGGCCCGGTCCGGCGTCGGCGACGAAGCGATCGAAACGATCTGGGACTTTCAGACACCGGAGTATTTCCTGCGCCACGCTGCCGACGAGATCGCCTGGCAGACAGAGTTTCTCGCAGACAACCGGGATGCACTGGATCGGCCGCTGGTGGCCGCACGCTCCATGCCGGAGACGGATGGCATCGCCATCTTCCTCTATACGCCCCAGCGCTATCACACCTTCTCGAATGCCACGGCGGTGATCGACGAACTGGGCCTCAGCATCCTGGATGCGCGCATCACGCCGACGCGGAACGGGTTCAGCATGGATACCTATATCGTCATGGAAGTCGGGAACGACGAGAAGGAACCCAACGGGGAGCGGCTGGACGAAATCCGCAACCGCCTCGCCGTCGTGATCAGCCAGGGCGACGACTGGGATGCCAGGGTCACCCGGCGTGCGCCGCGTCAGGTGCGCATGTTCCGGACACCGACCCAGATCAGCTTCGCCGAGGAAGAGGCCGGGCGCCGCACGATTATGGAACTCGTGGCCGGTGACCGTCCGGGCCTCCTGCTGGCGGTCGGCAAGGTCTTCCGCGAGCTGGGCGTCGAGATCAAGGCTGCGAAGATCGTGACCATCGGGGAGCGGGCCGAGGACGTCTTCTACCTCACTGACCACGACCAGAGGCCCCTGCAACCCGCCCTGCGCGAGGCACTGGCGAAAACGCTGTCTGCCCGCCTCGGTGAAAGTGCATGACTGCGTGAGTCGACGATGAACCCGCTGCTCGAGCGACTCCATCCCTATCCCTTCGAACGCCTCGCCGACCTGCTCGCCGACGTACAACCCCCCGCGGGGCTGAGACGTATCCCGCTGTCGATCGGTGAACCGAGACACGAAACGCCGCGCTTCATCCTCGACGCATTGACGGCCGGGCTCGCCGAAGGCGCCGGCGTATATCCGGTGTCCCTCGGACTCGATACCCTGCGGGGGGCCTGCGCGGACTGGCTTGGCCGCCGCTTCGGTGTGCAGGTGGATCCGGTCCGGAGCATACTGCCGGTCAACGGCACCCGGGAGGGCCTGTTCTCCTTCGCCCAGGCAGTCATCGATGCCCGCGCCCGCAGCATCGTCGCGATGCCGAATCCGTTTTACCAGATCTACGAAGGCGCGGCGCTGCTCGCCGGTGCCGAACCGTGGTATCTGCCCACCCTGGCGGATTATGGATTCCGTCCACGACTCGCCGACGTGCCGGTCGAGGTCTGGAGCGGCACGGCACTGGTGTTCGTCTGTTCGCCGGGCAATCCGACCGGCGCCGTGCTGGACGGGGAATTCTACCGGGAGCTGCTGACACTCGCCGATCGGCACGACTTCGTGATCGCGGCCGACGAGTGCTACGCGGATATCTACCTCGACGAGCCGCCAGTCTCGCTGCTCGAGGTATGCCGGGACACCGGCCGTGATGACTATGACCGCTGTGTCGTGTTCCACAGCCTGTCGAAGCGTTCGAACATCCCGGGCCTGCGCTCGGGCTTCGTGGCAGGCGACGCCCGCCTGATGGAGGGCTACCGCCGCTACCGCACCTATCACGGCTGCGCGATGCCGGTACCCACGCAGCTCGCGAGTGTCGCCGCCTGGCGCGACGACGAACACGTGGAGACCAACCGGCGACTGTACGCCCGGAAGTTCCGCGAGGTGACACCGATCCTCCGGGAGGTCATGGACGTCGAGGCCCCGCCCGCCTCGTTCTATCTGTGGGCAGGCATCGAAGGGGACGACGAAGCCTACGCCCGCGACCTCTACGGTGCGACGAACGTCGTCACCCTGCCCGGCTCCTACCTCGGGCGCGTCGTCGATGGTCGTAATCCGGGCTCCGGGCGACTGCGGCTGTCACTGGTGGCGGAACCGGACGAGTGCGTCGAAGCCGCGCAACGCATCCGGGATTTCGCACGCAACCGCGGAAGCGGGCGCAAAGGAAGACAGGAGAACCCATGAGCGATATCCGGAACGTCATCGAGCGGGCGTGGGACGAAAGGGCCGAACTCGACCCCGGCGACGCCGAACTCGGCACTGCGGTCGAAGCCGCGCTGGCAGAACTGGACAGTGGCCGGGCCCGGGTGGCCGAACCCGGCGCGGACGGCTGGGTGGTGAATGACTGGCTGAAGAAGGCGGTGCTTCTGTATTTCCGGATTTCGGATAACCGGGTCGTCCGGACCGGACACGCCCGGTTCTTCGACAAGGTGGCGCTGAAGTACGCGGAATACGACGAGGAACGGTTCCGCGAGGATGGCGTCCGGGTCGTGCCGGACGCGCTCGTGCGACGGGGAGCTTACGTGGCGCCCGACGTGGTCCTCATGCCGTCCTACGTGAACATCGGCGCGTGGATCGGCTCAGGGACGATGGTGGATACCTGGGCGACGGTCGGCAGTTGCGCACAGATCGGCGCAAACGTGCATCTCTCGGGTGGCGTCGGCATCGGCGGCGTGCTGGAGCCCTTGCAGGCCGCACCCACCGTCGTCGAGGACGATTGCTTCATCGGTGCACGTTCCGAAATCGTCGAAGGGGTGATCGTCGAGCGGGGCTCGGTCATTTCGATGGGCGTCTATCTGGGGCAGAGCACCCGCATTTACGACCGGGCGACCGGCGAGATAACCTACGGGCGCGTGCCCGCCGGCAGTGTGGTCGTGCCGGGGAATCTGCCGGCTGCCGACGGCAGCCATTCCCTGTACGCGGCCGTCATCGTCAAGCGGGTCGACGAAAAGACCCGGGCCAAGGTCGGCCTGAACGAACTGCTCCGCAATCTGGACTGAGCGACAGACCGAAAGATGGACGACCCGAACATCACCCTATACGGCCTGAAGAGCTGCGACAGCTGCCGCAGGGCGCGGGACTGGTTCGCCGACAACGGTATCGAGGTCGCGTTCCATGACGTCCGCGACGACGGCATCACCATCCAGATGCTGGAACGATGGGCGGATCGGGTGAAGTGGCAGGCGCTACTCAACAAGCGCAGTCTCACCTGGCGCCGCATACCGGAACTGGACCGGCAGAATCTCTCGCGGGAGGCGGCGGTCGCCCTGATGCTGGACAACCCGACACTGATCAAGCGACCCGTCATCGAGACGCCGAAACAGATGATCGTCGGATTCGACGCAGAAGCCTACGGCCGGATATTCGACGGCGCCGGCCACTGAACGGCGCGGTCTCAGCCGAAGCGTCCGGTGATGTAATCCTCGGTAAGCTTGTGCTGGGGATTGGTGAAGATCCGGTCCGTATCGTCCACCTCGATCAGTTTGCCGAGATGGAAGTACGCCGTCCGCTGTGAGACCCGCGCCGCCTGCTGCATCGAGTGGGTGACGATAACGATCGCATAGTTCTCTCGCAGCTCGTCGATGAGGTCCTCGATCCGTGCGGTGGCGATCGGGTCGAGTGCGGAACACGGCTCGTCCATGAGGATGACTTCCGGGCTCACGGCGATGGTTCGCGCGATACAGAGGCGCTGCTGCTGACCGCCGGACAGGCCGGTGCCCGGCTCGTCGAGCCGCTCCTTGACCTCCGCGAGCAAACCGGCCCGCTCCAGGCTGTTGTGCACGATCTCGTCCAGTTCGGCACGGTTGGCGGCCAGACCGTGGATACGCGGACCGTAGGCCACATTGTCGTAGATCGACTTGGGGAACGGATTCGGCTTCTGGAATACCATACCGACCCTGGCGCGCAGGGCGACGACATCCAGGCTCTTGTCGTAGATGTCCTGCCCGTCCAGCGTGATCGTGCCGGTGACCCTGGCGGACTCGATGGTGTCGTTCATGCGGTTGAGGCAGCGCAGGTAAGTAGATTTGCCGCAACCGGAGGGTCCGATCAGCGCGATGACCTCGTTGCGTCCGATCTCCAGGCTCACGTCCTTTATGGCGTGGTTGTCGTCGTAATAGACATCCACGTGTTCCGTACTGATGAACGGTCGCTCGGCACGAGGGTTGCCGACCGTCTTGTAGGCGCTGCTGTCGGATTCACGCCGGAACTCCTCGATGGGCTGCGCCGGACGCGCCGTCTGTGTCATCTGATCGTCAGCCACTTTGGGGGTCGTTCCTCGGTCGAGGCGGCCGCGGGCCGCCGGGGAGTCAATGTCCGTCGTGGGATTTGCTTTCATTGTCTAACAGTTCCCTGACCGCCTCAACGGCGGCATCCGTCACCAGCTGCGCTCGAAACGACGCCGCAACAGAACGGCGGTGAGATTCATCAGCAGCAGGAAGCCGAGTAACACGATGATGGCTGCCGAGGTCCGTTCGACGAATGCGCGTTCCGGGCTGTCCGCCCACAGGTAGATCTGCACGGGCAGCGCCGCGGACGGGTCCAGCGGACCCTGCGGCACGTCGACGATGAAGGCCACCATGCCGATCATCAGCAGGGGCGCCGTCTCACCGAGTGCCCGTGCCATGCCGATGATGGTACCCGTCAGGATGCCGGGCAGTGCCAGTGGCAGGACGTGCTGGAAGACCATCTGCATCCGCGACGCACCGAGACCGAGGGCCGCTTCCTTGATGGAGGGCGGCACCGACTTGATCGAGGCACGGGCGGCGATGATGATCACCGGCAGCGTCATGAGCGAGAGCACCAGTCCGCCGACCAGCGGCGAGGAGCGTGGCAGCGAGACCCAGTTGATGAAAACGGCCAGGCCGAGCAGTCCGAAGACGATCGACGGAACGGCGGCCAGATTGTTGATGTTCACCTCGATGAGGTCGGTCCAGCGATTACGCGGCGCGAATTCCTCCAGATAGATGGCCGCCGCCACGCCGACAGGGAACGCCAGCACGAGGGTGACCAGCAACATGTAGAAAGAGCCCATCAGCGCGCCGCGGATGCCCGCCAGCTCCGGTTCCCGCGAGTCGCCGTTCAGGAACAGCGCCTTGTTGAACTTCAGCTGCAGGCGGCCGCTCTCTTCGAGCCGGTCGATCCAGGACAGTTCGCGATCGTTCACCGGTCGCGACTCCTCCGGCAGCGTGCGGTCGATGTTGCCCTTCATCACCATGTCGACGTCGGCGCTGGCCGGCACCCAGACACGTATCCTTTCGCCGATGAGTCCCGGATCGGCGGTGACGATGTCCTGGAGTCTGTATGCGCCGCCGACGCTGACGAGTTGGCCCAGCGCGCGCCGATCGCGCCGGCCGCTCACTTCGGGGAACAGCTCGTAGAGGCTCTGACGGACGATACCCGAGTAATCGGCGGTCGCCAGCACCTGCGGATCGGTCGTGCCGCCCGGCGAGATGCGATCGGGATCGAGATAGACATCCAGTGCCACCTGGGACTGCACGAATGCCTTGTAGCCGCTCGCGACGATGCTCGCGAAGAAGAGCACGAGGAAGATGAGGCCGACCCACACGGCGATCAGGCCCAGCAGTCGGAATCGGCGCTCGCGCGCGTAGCGCTTGTCGAGACCGGCTTCCATCAACTGACGGGCAGTCGCACGTTCGTTGCCGGTCGTCATTCGTACTGCTCCCGGTACTTGCGGACGACACGCAGGCCGATGACGTTCAGGCCCAGTGTGACGATGAACAGCACCAGGCCGAGCGCGAAGGCCGCCAGCGTCTTCGCGCTGTCGAATTCCTGATCGCCGACGAGCAGTGTGACGATCTGCACCGTGACGGTCGTCACGGCCTCGAGGGGATTGGCCGTCAGGTTCGCCGCCAATCCGGCTGCCATCACCACGATCATGGTCTCGCCGATGGCGCGGGAGACGGCCAGAAGCACCCCGCCGACGATGCCGGGCAGTGCGGCGGGCAGAATCACGAGCTTCACGGTCTCGGAGCGCGTCGCGCCCAGACCGAATGACCCGTCCCGCATCGCCCGGGGGACGGCCGTGATCGCATCGTCGGACAGTGAAGACACGAGCGGGATGATCATGATGCCCATCACCAGCCCGGCGGCCAGTGCGCTCTCGGAGGCGACGTCGAGGCCGAGCTGGGTGCCCGCGGAGCGGATCAGCGGCGCGACCGTCAGCGCCGCGAAGAAACCGTACACGACCGTCGGGATGCCGGCGAGTACCTCGAGGAGCGGCTTCGCTATCGCCCGGAAAGACGGACGTGCGTACTCCGCCAGATAGATCGCCGTCATGAGTCCGATCGGCACCGCCACGAACATGGCGATCGCGGTGATCAGCAGCGTGCCGGTGAACAGCGGCACGGCGCCGAAGGCACCCGAGGAACCCACCTGATCCGCACGGATAGCGGTCTGGGGACTCCATTCCAGGCCGAACAGAAACTCCGTGATCGGGACCTTGCGGAAGAACAGGATCGATTCGAAGAGCACCGAGAGCACGATGCCGACCGTCGTGAGGATCGCGATGGTGGATGCGGCGAGTAATGCGATTTGCACGACGCCCTCGACGTGGTTCCGCGCACGGAATTGCGGCCCGATGCGGCGCCAGGCCAGCACGCCCCCCGCGACTGCGGCGGCCAGCACGAACACCGACAGCAACAGCCGGCTCTTGGCCCGGGTCTGGATGTAGAAGTCGGCCGCCGCTTGCATGGCGGGATCCACCCTGGCACTCACCACGTCGCCGGCAGCGAGATTGCGGATGTCATTGATCGCAAGGTCCAGTGCGCCCGGCGCGAGGCTGCGCACCGACTCGGGCAATCGCTCCATCATCACTGCGGTGATGACACGGGGCTCGAGGCTGATCCACAGAAGGATGATCGCGAGACCCGGCAGCAAAACCCAGATCGCCGTGAAATACCCGTAATAGCTCGGCAACGAGTGCAGACTTGCCGACGGCCGCTCGCCACCGGCGGTCGCGAGCGAGCGCTGGCGGCCGAACCGATAAGCGGCCACGCACAGGAACGCAAGGATCAGCAGCAGAGTCTGGGGCTGCATTCGG
>JARRPZ010000001.1:0-76792 GCA_037382365.1 Gammaproteobacteria bacterium | reverse complement strand
TCGGCGCCGAGGTACGCACCCCATTCCCAGGCCGCGATGGCGACGTCCACGGGATGGTCCTCTCTGGGTGACAGGCCGACCTCCCCATAGCCACGGAGCGCCACGGGGCGAATATAGGCACCGTTCTCCAGTTCGTTCTCCGTCACGATCCGATGGCAGGCGGTCATGAGTTCATCGAAATCGTAAGGAATCACGATGCGATAGATCTTGGCCGAGTCGTACATGCGCTCCATGTGGGCGCTCAGCCTGAACGCCTGGCTGCCGGCGGGCGTGCGGTAGACCCGGATACCCTCGAACACGGACGACCCGTAGTGAAGCGCATGGGCGAGGACGTGCACCCTGGCCTGGTCCCAGGGCACCATCTCGCCGTTGAACCAGATGAATTTGCTCGCGTGGATGGTCATCCGAAACTCCTGACGGCCGGGCCGCTAAATGGTTGCGATCTCGCCGGCGTCGGGCGCAGGAGCGATCTCCAGACCCGACTGCTGGCGACGGATAATCCGATTCGTGACCTCCAGCCAGGCGAGTACGCCCGCTTCGACGATATCCGTACTGACGCCGTGGCCGCGGAAGGTCACGCCATTATATTCGACCGTGACCGTTGCCTCACCCTGTGCGTCCTCGCCCTGGGAGACGCTGCGCAGGTCGAAATGGCGCAACTCCAGGTGGATTCCCGTGATGCGTTCGACGGCCTGGCAGGCCGCGGCGATCGGGCCGTCACCGACCGCTGCTTCCTCGGGGCAGTCGCCGCTTTCGTGGCCGAGTCGGACCGACGCCGTCGCTGTGGATCCCGTCCCGGAGTTCACCGTCAGCACCTCCAGGCTCCACGGACCCGGTGCCGCACTCTCGCGATTCAGGATCAACGCCTCGATATCCGAGTCGTACAGCTCCTTCTTGCGGTCGGCGAGCTTCTTGAACTCCTGGAATGCCCGGTTGAGTTCGAATTCGTCGGGTTCGAAGCCGAGTTCTCGGACCCGGTCGCGGAAGGCATGACGTCCGCTGTGTTTGCCGAGCACCAGGTTGGATCGGCTGAGACCGACGTCCTCGGGACGCATGATCTCGTAGGTGGACGCATGCCGGAGCATGCCGTGCTGGTGGATCCCGGCCTCGTGCGCGAAGGCGTTCTCACCGACGATGGCCTTGTTGCGCGGGATATGAATGCCGGTGATGCTGGAGACGAGACGGGAAGTCGGATAGAGGCGGGTGGTGTCGAGACCCGTGTCGGCCCCGAAGTACTCGCGCCGGGTCTTCAGCGCCATCACGATCTCCTCGAGTGAACAGTTGCCGGCCCGTTCGCCGATGCCGTTGATCGTGCACTCCACCTGACGCGCGCCACCACGGACCGCGGCGAGGCTGTTCGCCACCGCCATTCCCAGGTCGTCATGGCAATGCACGGAGAGGACGACGTCGTCGATGCCGGACACGTTTTCTTTCAGGTAGCGGAACAGATCGTGGAATTCGCCCGGGACGGTGTAGCCGACGGTATCGGGAATATTGATGGTGCCGGCGCCGGCCTCGACGGCGGCGCTGACCACTTCGGCCAGGAAGGGAAGTTCCGTCCGGGAGGCATCCTCCGGCGAGAACTCGACGTCGTCGCAGAGTTCGCGGGCCATCCGGATCGCGCCGACCGCACTCTGGATG
This sequence comes from Gammaproteobacteria bacterium, assembly GCA_037382365.1. GTDB lineage: Bacteria > Pseudomonadota > Gammaproteobacteria > Steroidobacterales > Woeseiaceae > Lentisalinibacter. The sequence continues at coordinate 75,151 of JARRPZ010000001.1, read as the reverse complement.
ATCTCCTCCTTGGCCATCTTGAGCTTGTGGGTACGGTGTATCTCGCTGGTCGCGACGAATACGTGGATGCGAGGCTTCGATGCCGGCTCGATGGCCTTCCATGCCTTCTCGATGTCTGCGGGATTGCATCGTGCGAGACTGCACACGGCCGGTCCCTCGATCTCGCTCGCGATCGCCCGCACCGAGTCGAAGTCGCCGGGAGAGGCGGCGGCGAAGCCGGCCTCGATGACGTCCACGCGGAGTTCGGCGAGCGCGGCGGCGACCCGGAGCTTCTCGCGCAGGGTCATGCTGCAACCCGGTGCCTGCTCGCCGTCACGCAGCGTGGTATCGAATATCCTCACCCGGTCTGTGTCTTCGATGTTCATCGCTTGCCTCTCTCCATCAAAAAAATTCCCCGCGCCCTGATGGGTGCGGGGTTTGCCAGTTTACGTTTGTCTCGGTCGGCTACCCGCGCGTTCTCCGTCCGGGAAGGAGCACGAGGAGAAGCAGATCGCGGAGATCGATCGGGTCGACGGGATCGACCGATCGATTGCGGATGTTGCGGGTCTGCCGGGACATTCCCGCGATGATGTTGCAAGCGTCCTGCAGTGTCAACCGCCAGGCCGTTGTTTTCGCTCGAATAGTTACGTCTGACACCGTTTCGCCACCGATCCCGGTCAGTCGATCCGGACGATGACCTTCCCGAGTGCCTTGCGTTCGGCCAGCACCGCAAGCGCTTCGCCGGCCTGCTCGAGCGGGAACGTCGCCGAGATGTGCGGTTTCAGTTTTCCGCTGGTGGCGAACTCCAGCAGCTCCCGCGTATTCTCCCGGTGTACTTCCGGTTCCCGCTGGGTGAACGCGCCCCAGAAGACACCCACGATCTCGCAGCCCTTCAGCAGCGCGAGATTCACGGGTACCTTCGGGATCTCGCCCGAGGCGAAACCGATTACCAGCACCCGGCCTTTCCAGGCGATGGATCGCATGCACTGGTCGAAAAGCTCTCCGCCGACCGGGTCGTAGATCACGTCCACGCCGCGCCCGCCAGTCAGCTCCTTCACCCGGTCCTTCAGATTCTCCTCGGTGTAATTGACGAAGTCGGTGGCGCCGTATTCTCCGGCGAGATCGAGCTTCTCCCGGCTGCTCGCCGCCGCGATGACCCGCGCTCCCATCAGTCGGCCGAGTTCGACGGCGGCGAGCCCGACGCCGCCGGCCGCACCGAGCACGAGGAGTGTCTCGCCCTCCTGCAGCCGGGCCCGCTGTTTCAGCGCGTGATAGGAGGTGCCATAGGTGAGGATGAAGCCGGCGGCCGTTTCGTAGTCCATGTTGTCCGGGATCGGCACGACCGCGGCCGCCGGCAGGCAGATCTCCTCGGCCATGCCGCCGTGGCCCGCCATGCCGAGGACGCGCTGCCCCGTGGCCAGCCCCTCGACGCCTTCGCCGACGGTGATGATCTCCCCGGACACTTCGCCGCCGGGAGAGAACGGCATGTCGGGTCGCGACTGATACTTCCCGGCCATCATCAGGATGTCCGGGAAGTTGACGCCACAGGCATGGACGCGAAGTTTGACCTCTCCGCGTCCGGGCTCGGGGGCCTCGACCTCCTCGACGACGAGACTGCGGGGCGGACCATACTCTTTGCATAATGCAGCTTTCACTTTCCCTCCGATGCGTGCGGGGCGCCGGGGTGCGCCGGTCGGGGCAGAACCTAGCTGAGCGGCGTGTTCATGGCAACCTCGCCGATTGGCACGGCGCACGGGGGCACGTTATCCTCTCAGCCCCCGCGCGGCCGACGCCCGGGGGCATCTTTGCCGGGCCTGTGGCAACGGCGATTCGCTTCAGAAAAAACGGAGTCCGAATGAATTTCGAATATTCCGAAAAGGTCGATGGACTGCGGAAACGCGTGATCGACTTCATGAACGAGCACGTGTACCCGAACGAGGCTGCTTACGAGGACTACGTGGATCAGAGCGAGGATCGCTGGGTCATCCCCCCGATCATGGAAGAGCTGAAGGCGAAGGCGAAGGCGGAGGGCCTGTGGAACCTGTTCCTGCCGGAGAGCGATTACGGCGCAGGCCTCACCAATCTGGAATACGCTCCGCTGGCCGAACTGATGGGGCGCTCGCCGATCGCGTCCGAGGTGTTCAATTGTTCCGCTCCGGATACCGGCAACATGGAGGTGCTCGTGCGCTACGGCAACGAGGCACAGCGCCGGGAGTGGCTGGAGCCGCTGCTCGCCGGCGAGATACGCTCGGCGTTCGCCATGACCGAGCCGGCCGTCGCGTCTTCGGATGCCACCAACATAGAGGCGTCCATCGCCCGTGATGGTGACGAGTACGTCGTCAACGGGCGGAAGTGGTGGACGTCCGGCGCGATGGATCCACGCTGCAAGATTTTCATCTTCATGGGCAAGACAGACCCGGACGCGGAGCGTCATTCACAGCAGTCGATGATCCTGGTGCCGAGAGACACGCCGGGGGTCACGGTGTTGCGGCCGCTTACGGTATACGGTTACGACGATGCGCCGCATGGTCACGCGGAGGTGCTATTCGAGGATGTGCGGGTACCCGCCTCCAATCTGCTGCTCGGCGAAGGCAGGGGCTTCGAGATCGCCCAGGGACGGCTCGGACCCGGGCGCATTCATCACTGCATGAGATGTATCGGCGCCGCCGAGCGTGCGATCGAGTCCATGTGCAAACGCGCCGACGAACGGGTCGCTTTCGGGCGACCGCTCGCGGATCAGGGTGTGGTCCGAGAGGCGATCGCCGATTCCCGGATCGAGATCGATCAGGCGAGGCTGCTGACTTTGAAGGCGGCGGACATGATGGACAAGGTCGGCAACAAGGTGGCCAGAGCCGAGATTGCGATGATCAAGGTGGTGGCGCCGTCGATGGCGCTCCGTGTGCTCGATCGTGCCATTCAGGTGCATGGTGGTGCCGGGGTCTGCCAGGACTTTCCGCTGGCGCGCACCTGGGCGAATCTGCGGACGCTGCGCATGGCGGACGGTCCCGACGAAGTGCATCGCGCCAGCCTGGCGAAGCTGGAACTCGGGCGCCAGCGCGGTCTGCGCGAATGACGATGCAGGGTCCGGAGGCGGGACTGGCATGACAATTAGCGTGTGTTATGCTTCGCCGACGTATGTCCGGCCGGCCAGGCCGCAACGGGATGCGGCAGCCGTTTGCGACGAAGTATCGCATCGCGGGCTGAACATTGGATAATGCCGGTTCGGGCCTATGGTCCTCACGGCAGCAGCAGGGGAGAGATCTGCAGGCACAAGCGGGGCGTCGCCACTCGCGATGGGTCCCGTGGTGCTCGGGCGCACCTTTTCCTCTGTGTAGCAGTTGAGTGGCCGACGGCTACGGGCGCATCGCGACAGAGGGTGCGTTCGCCTGTTACCGGTACCAGTCTGTCACGAGAATGATGGCGAATAACTATTAGAATTGTTGTCCGGATAAAACCAAGGAGCGTTCATGAAACCGTGGAATTCGGGTGCGCGGCCACTTGCCGTCGCTATCGTGTCGACAGCATTGCTCGCCGCGAGCGGCGTGGCTGTCGCGCAGACCGTCGATTCCGTGCTGAGGGCGGAACAGCAGCGACTCGCCCAATCCCGTGAGGCGCAGCAGCGGATCGACCGAGTGGTACAGCAGACACGCAGCCTGGTCGACGACTACAAGGCGGTGGTCAAGGAAATCGATGGTCTGAAGATCTACAACCAGCTCATGGAAGCCCAGACGGAGAAGCAGCAGGAACGTCTGGACGAGATCAACGATTCGCTGGAGAAGGCGAACGTCATCAATCGACAGATCTACCCTCTTATGCAGCGGATGATCGACGGGCTGGAGAAGTTCGTGCAACTCGACATCCCGTTCCTCATGGAAGAGCGTAGTGATCGTATCCAGACGCTGAAGGACCTGATGGACGAACCCAACGTGTCGGTCGCGGAGAAATTCCGCAAGGTCATGGAAGCCTTCCAGATCGAGAACGAATACGGGCGCACCATCGAGTCCTATACGGATACGATCGAGGTGGACGGCGGCGTGCGCGAAGTGGAGTTCCTCCGTATCGGCCGCGTCGCTCTCTTGTTCCAGAGCGCCGACGGGACAATCACCGGTGTCTGGGATCGGGATGCGAAATCCTGGAGCATGTCCGATGACTACCGCAACGAGGTCAAGAAGGGCCTGCGAGTCGCGAACGAACTGATCGCGCCCGAACTGCTTCTTCTCCCCGTACCCGCACCCGAGGAGGCAGGCTCATGAGGAAACTGGTATCGATAGCCGCCTCGACGCTTCTGGCAGCCGGACTGGGTCTCAGCGGCACCGCGGTGGCACAGGAGGCTGCATCCCTGGACGAGCTCCTGAACATGGTCAGGCAGGGTCAGGCTCGCGAGGCACGAGAGGCGGAGCAGCGCCTGGCGGAGTTCCGCCGCCGTCAGTCGGAGCAGCAGGCACTTCTGAACCAGGCGAGTAATGAACGCGCTTCTCTGGAGCAGACGGGCGAGCAGCTCGAGGCGTTGTTCGAAGAGAACAACCGCAGGCTGGCTACGGCAGCGGAGGAACTCGACGAAAGGCTCGGCTCCCTTAAAGAGCTCTTCGGCGTCCTGCAACAGGTAGCGGGTGACACGCAGAGCGTATTCGGCTCGTCGCTGATCAGTGCCCAGTATCCGGATCGCGAAGAATTCCTGGTGCAACTCGGTCGCAAGATGGCCAGTTCCACACAGCTCGCCTCCATCGAAGACATCGAGCGGCTGTGGTTCGAGCTGCAGCGGCAGATGACGGAGAGCGGGAAGGTCGCGAAATTCGAGCGCAGCGTCATCCTGGCGGACGGCACGGAGTCGACGATCCCGGTCGTGCGCGTCGGGCCTTTCAACATCGTGGGTGACGGTTATTACCTGAACTACACGCCGGAGACCGGCAACGTGGTCGAATTGCAGCGTCAACCTGACCAGGCCCGTTACACGCAGTCCACGGCGGCCTTGTTCGATGCGCAGGAAGGGCCTGTCACATTCGGTCTCGATCCGACCCGCGGCGGCATCCTTGCCCAGCTGGTCGACCGCCCGACGTTGCGTGAGCGCATCGACCAGGGTGGTATCGTGGGCTACAGCATCATCGGACTGGGCATCCTCGGGCTGTTGATCGCACTGGTCTCGCTGTTCAGCCTCGTCATCGCCGATCGCAAGGTCAGTGCCCAGTTGAAGTCGGACAAGCCGAACAGCAACAACCCGCTCGGTCGCGTACTCGGCGCCTACGAAGACAACAAGAACGTCGATACCGAGACGCTGGAGCTCAAGTTGAGCGAGGCCGTGCTGAAGGAAGCGCCGAAGCTCAGCCGCGGGCTGCTGTTCGTGAAAGTGATCTCGGTTGTCGCGCCGCTGGCCGGGCTGCTCGGTACCGTGACGGGCATGATCAAGACCTTCCAGGTCATCACGCTCTACGGTGCGGGTGATCCGAAGCTGATGGCCGGTGGTATCTCCCAGGCCCTGGTCACGACGGTGCTCGGCCTGGTGGTCGCGATACCGATGGTGCTGCTCCATACGTTCCTGCAGGGTCGAAGCAAACGGATCCTGAATATCCTCCAGGAACAGAGCGCCGGCATCATCGCCGAGCATTCCGAGGCCGAACACCGGTCGGCCGGATAGGGGACGCCGCTCATGGTCTGGCTCGAAGACGCCCTACTCGCGGTCCGGGACTTCATGGAGCTCGGCGGGCCCGTGTTGAACTTCATCGCGCTGACGATCTTCTTCATGTGGCTCCTGATCGTCGAGCGCCTGATCTTCTATCGCGGCAACCTGCGGACCATGTCCCGGGAAGTGCTGGAGACCTGGGAGGCGCGGCCGGAGCGCCAGTCATGGAATGCCCATCAGATCCGGGAGGCGATGATCTCCCGGGTGTCGATGGCCGCACACCAGGGGCTGGGGCTCATCAAGACGCTGGTGGCCCTGTGCCCGCTGCTCGGCCTGCTCGGTACGGTGACCGGCATGATCGAGGTATTCGAGGTCATGGCTTATGCCGGCAGCGGCAACGTGCGTTCCATGGCGGCCGGCGTGTCCAAAGCCACTATCCCGACAATGGCGGGCATGGTAGGCGCACTTTCCGGCGTCTTGCTTGTCACAATATTGTCGAGGCGCGCCGAGCACGAGGTCATCATGCTCGAAGACTCCCTGACGATGGATCACTAGAGGAAGAGACATGCGCAGACCGATAGGCGCCCTCGGCGGCGCGGAAGAGGAAGAAAACGAGATCAACCTGACACCCATGCTCGACGTGGTGTTCATCATGCTGATCTTCTTCATCGTCACGGCTTCGTTCATCAAGGAAGCGGGCATCGACGTGAACCGGCCGGATGCTCCGACGGCGGAGCGCAAGGAGAACGCCAATATCCTCATCGCGATCAGCGACAACAACGAGATCTGGATCGATCGACGCCGCGTCGATCCGCGCGCAGTGCGTGCGAACATCGAGCGGCTGCATGCGGAGAATCCGAAAGGATCGGTCGTCATCCAGGCGGACAAGAAGTCCTACAACGAGACGCTGGTTCAGGTGATGGATGCCGCGCGGCAGGCGGGTGTTTACAACGTCTCCATCGCGGCCAACGAGGACTGACGGTCGGTGCCGGTCGCCACGGCACTGCCGCGTCCGAAGAGGGGCTCCGGAATCCGGAGCGGAGGCTAGACTATGATCCTACGGTATCTCATTGCCATCGTGAGCGGCGTGGCCGTCACTTTCGGTCTGCTGTTCCTTATGCAGTTGCTGATCGAGACGGGCGAGAGTGCACTCACCGACCCGAAGAAGCGGTATTTCCTGGAATTCGTCCGGGTGAAGCGCCAGGAGGTCGTCAATATGGAGGAGCCAAAGCCCGAGAAGCCGCCGAAACCACAGCAGCCGCCGCCCGACACACCGCCGCCGTCCCAGGACGATATCGACCCCAACGCGCCGGCCATCAACGTCCGGCCGCCGTCGACTAGCACGGACGTCAGTATCTCGGGTCCCGGATCCCTCTCCTACACCGACGGTGAGTATCTGCCGATCGTCCGCGTTGCGCCTATCTATCCGAGTCGTGCCTTGTCGCGCGGTATCGAGGGTTACGTCGATCTGGAGTTCACGGTGACCACTGCAGGTACGGTGAAGGATCCGGTCGTGATCTATACGACGAGCAGCCTGTTCAACCGCGCCGCCGTACGCGCGGTTCTCAAGTTCAAGTACAAGCCGCGGGTCGTGGACGGGCAGCCGGTGGAAGTACCCGGCGTCAAGACGCGTATCCGATTCGAACTGGAAGACTGATCCGCTGCGGATCGGCGACAGACGGGACCTGATAGATGATGCAGAGACTATTCGCACCAACGCCGAGGATACGCCTGGTCACGGCCGTCCTCGCCTTCTGCCTGCTTCCGATGACGGCACCGATCGCCTACGGGCAGAACGAGGAGGGGCAGCCCGAGCAGAAGACTCGCCAGGCCGAGGCGCTCAGCAAGGGCGTCTACGACAAGCTCACCGAAGCCCAGGAACTCGCGGACAGTCAGCAGTTCGGGCAGGCGATACGGGTCCTCGATCAGCTGGCGCGAAACGACAGCCTGAGCGACTACGAGCGGGCGAACCTGCTGAACTTCTACGGCTTCATCTATTACAACCAGGGCAATACGGCGAAAGCCATCGAATCCTATGAGCGATTGCTGGCGATCCCGGAGCTGGAGCCACAGCTGCGCACCCAGACGCTGTACACGCTGGCCCAGCTCTATGCCGTGCAGGAGCGCTTCCCGAAGACTATCGAACTGCTCAACGAATGGTTCCGGATCGCGAACAATCCTGGCCCGGACGCCTACGTACTGCTGGGTCAGTCCTATGCCCAGACCGAGCAGTACGACAGGATGATCCCGCAGATCGAAAAGGCGATAGAGGTTGCCGGCGAACGCGGGACGAGAGTCCGGGAGGAGTGGTGGAACCTCCTCTACTACGGCTATTACCAGCAGAACAACTTCACGAAGGTGAAAGAAATCCTGAAGGTGCTCCTGGCCGACTGGCCCAAGAAGAGTTACTGGACGGCACTCGCAGGCGTCTACTCCGAGCTCGGCGAGGAAAAGAACATGCTTGCGGCTTACGAGGCGGCGTACACCCAGAATCTCCTCACGACGGAGAACGAGCTGGTCACCCTGGCGCAGCTGTATTTGCAGGGTGAGATTCCCTACAAGGCCGCCCAGGTGCTGTCGCAGGGGATGGACAATGGTGTGATCACGGGTGACGCCAAGAACTACCGGCTGCTCTCCCAGGCCTGGCAGCTCGCGCAGGAGCCCGAGGAGGCGGTGCCGGCGCTGCGTGAGGCGGCGCGGCTCAGTGGGGACGGGGAGCTGAATGCGAGACTGGCCGTAGCGTACCTGAATCTCGATCGCTACGAAGACTGCATCCAGACCGGACGCCAGGCGCTGGATAAGGGCGGTGTGCGTGAACCGAATGATGTCCGGATCACGATAGGGATGTGCCAGTACAACCTGGATCGGTACCAGGACGCGCGGCAGACCTTCCTGGCCGTGAGCCGCGACCAGGAATATCAGAAGATCGGGCGGCAGTGGATCACCGTCATCGACGGTGAGATCGATCGGCTGGAGCGCCTGCGCGAGGCCATCGCCCAGAATCAGTAATAGTCGAGGCTGGTGTTTCCTGCATCGGCCCTCCGTTGATACCAGACCGTAGCGCGTCGCCGGGCGCGCTCTCCTTTTTTTGAGAGTGGATGATGTCGAGGATCACTTACGTCAGCACGGACGGCGAGCGCCACGAAGTCGAAGTCGAGACGGGTTACACCGTCATGGAGGGTGCGATGGACAACAACATCGACGGTATCGTCGCGGAATGCGGCGGTGCTTGCGCCTGCGCCACCTGCCACGCCTATATCGACGAAGCCTGGCTCGACAAGCTGCCGGACATGGACGATATGGAAGACAGCATGCTGGATGCCGCCTACGAACGCCGCCCGAACAGCCGACTGACCTGCCAGATAGAGGTCACCGACGAACTCGACGGCCTCGTCGTCTACGTGGCCGAGAACGAACTCTGATAACACCGTTCAGCGCAGTCCCGTCTCCTGACGGGCGATGACCATGCGCTGGATCTCGCTGGTACCCTCGTAGATCTCCGTGATCTTGGCGTCGCGGAAATAGCGCTCCACCGGCAATTCCTTGCTGTAGCCCATGCCGCCGTGGATCTGCACCGCCTGATGCGTGACGTACATGGCGGTCTCGGAGGCAAACAGCTTCGCCATGCTGCCATCCAGTGTAATTCTGGCGCCGGTCGCTTTCGCCTGATCCTTCGCCCAGGCGGCGCGCAGGGTGAGCAGGCGAGCAGCCTCCAGACGGGTCTTCATGTCGGCGATCTTTGCCTGGATCATCTGGAAGTGGCCGATCGCCTCTCCGAAGGCTTCGCGCTCGCGGCTGTACTCGAGCGCGGCTTCGTACGCCGCCCGAGCGATCCCGACCGCCTGGGCGGCGATCCCGATCCGGCCCGCATCGAGCACCGACATCGCGATCCTGAAACCCTCGCCCTCCTGGCCGAGGCGGTTCTCGGCGGCGCAGCGGTAGTCCGTGAGTTCGATCTCGCAGGTAGCCGATGCGCGGATGCCGAGTTTCGGCTCGGTCTTGCCTCGAGTGAAGCCTGCCTCCTCCGTATCGATCAGGAATGCACTCACACCACCCGCACCCTGCTCCGGATCGGTCATCGCGAAGAGGACGACGTAACGGGCGACCGGACCCGAGGTGATCCAGGATTTCTTCGCATTGATCACGTAATGGCTGCCGTCCTCGGAGAGTATGGCCCGCGAGCGCATGTTGCCCGCATCGGAGCCGGACTGGGGTTCCGTCAGCGCGTAGGCGCCGATCGCTTCGCCGGAGGCCACGGGCGTGACGAAACGCTGCTTCTGATCGTCGTTGCCGAATAGCAGGATGCCGTTGCAGTACAGTGAGTTGTTGACCGAGATGATCGTGCTGTGTGCGGCGTCCGCCGCCGCGATCTCCTCCATCATCAGCACGTAGCCCACCGAATCCAGTCCGGCGCCGCCGTACTCGGGCGGCACTTCGATACCCATGAAACCCAGTTCGCCCGCCTTGCGGATGGTCTCTTCGGGAAACTCGCCGGTGTCGTCGAATCGGGCAGCGATCGGCAGAATCTCGTTCTGTGCGAATTCCCGTGCCGCCGCCTGGATCATCTCCTGGTCTTCCGTCAGCGCAAAATCCATGGTTCGCTCCTTTTGATACGCCAGATTATAAGGCCTGTGGCGCCGGGTTTGTGTGCGGCGGCGGCGACCAGCGCTGGTGCAGGGTCGCTGTATCAGCGGTGTCCAGCAGCTCCCCGAAGGCAATCGTGCAGGCGGGCGATCAGGGTCCGATCAGCTCGACCAGTTCTCCGGCCGCACCATGATCGAGGACGCACGGACGACCGCGATACGGCTCTCCGGTGAAACGCCGCCCGCCAGGGCGGTCGGGCAGCCGGTCCGCGACGAAGCTGACGACGGCCATTGCGGGCGGCAATCCGCCCTCGACCCGCGGTCGCTCGGTCGTGTTCGTCGGATACGCGTCCACCTCGATCAGCGACTGACCGGCGAGCGGCATGGCGGCGATCGGATGTTGCTGCTCGGGCGGCAGTCCCAGGGCCTTCGAGAGCACCGAGACACGAGCCTCCATGACGGGGGCTTCCGGCACGCCGTGCTGCCGATGGTAGTAGCGCTGCATACGCGCCATGTCCGGTCCGCCGACTATGACGATGAACGCGCGACCGACCTCACAGACGGGTGCCGGCAGATCGAAACCGGGGAGGGGCTCTTTGACCATCGTGAGATACAGCACCTCTTCGGCGGGACCGATGACCTGCATCGCACGGATGGCGCTGGAAAACGACAGGTCCTCGGGAGGACCGGCGATACGGAAAGGCGAGCCGGCCAGGCGCTCTGCCAGTCCGTCGACGTCCCGGACGATGAGTTCGGCCGCATTCCAGCCCCAGGTGGTCAGCGCCCGGTATCCGGTCGGCAACGCCTGTTCGATGAATCGGAAAGAGAACCCGGACCCGCGCTCGGGTTGCAGTAACCCACAGGCGGCGCCGCCCAGGGCCGGGGCCTCGAGGTAGTCCGCCTGTTCTGCGGACAGCCGGGAGCGCCGCGTGCAGCGATAGCCGAGATAGCGTTCGTAGCTTTCGATCGATCGATCGAGATCCGGGACCGCGATGGTTACGCAGCCTATCGGGCCGATCAAGAGGCGGATCCGGTTGCGCGGCTGGTCAGCGCGGTCAGCGTCTCCTCGAGAGACACGACCTCTGCATATTTAGCCTGCAGGTCGAACAGGTTCGCCTCGTGGGGCGCCGGATCCCGGTCGCCGACCGCTTCCCGTACGACGAACGGACGGAATCCGTGCTGCATCGCATCTACCGCAGAAGCACGGACGCACCCGCTGGTGGTCAGTCCGGCAATGAATACGCTGTCGATACCGAGACTCGTCAACGTCGAGGCGAGGGACGTGCCGAAGAAGGCACTGGCGTACTGTTTCGTTACGACGGGTTCCCCGTCGGCGGGTTCCAGTCCCTCGGCGAAATCGCCGTAAGGCGAGCCGCGGTCGAGATAGCGGAGCGCGCCCACCTTGCGGTAGAAGATCCCGCCGTCGATTCCGCCGGGCGTGAAGGCCACATTCGTGTGCAGCACCGGCACGCCCGCCCTGCGCGCACCGGCGAGCAGTGTCCTGCAGCGTTCGAGGGGTTCCTCCACGCCGGCGTACAGCGGACACTCCGGCTCGAGATAGGCGCGCACGAAATCGATGACCAGTAATGCGGGTTTCGGTCCGGGTTCCAGGCGGCCCCCGAAGCCCGCCTGCCGATAGTCGTCTTCGAGGACCCGCGACATCTAGATGGCGCCTGCCTCGCGTAGCGAAGCCAGGCGCTCCGCATCGAATCCGAGGATGCCGGAGAGCACCTCGTCCGTATGCTCGCCGAGTGCGGGCCCCGCCGTGCGCACAGATCCCGGTGTCGCGGAGAGTTTGGGCGCCACGTTCTGCATCCTGAGCTTGCCGAACTCGGGATGCATGGTCTCGATGATCGCTTCGCGGGCTCGGAAGTGGGCGTCCTCGAGCATCTCCGGTGCCCGGTAAATGCCGCCGGCGGGAATCCCGAATTCTTCCATCAGATCGATCAGCGTCTTCTGATCCCTGGTACGGGTCCAGTCCGCGACGAGTTCGTCGAGTTCCTGCTGATTGGCGCCTCGCGAGGAGTGGCTGCGGTAGCGTTCGTCCTCGGCCAGTTCGGGTCGGCCCATCGCCTCGGCGAGGCGGCGGAACACCGTGTCCTGGTTGGCCGCGATCAGGAGCAACTTGCCGTCCTTCGTCGGGTAGACGTTGGACGGCGCCACACCGGGCAGTATGGATCCCTGGCGCTCCCTGATGTAGTCCGCCTTGTCGTACTCGGTGATCAGTGATTCCATCATGTTCAGGACGGCCTCGTAGATCGCCGAATCGACGACCTGGCCTTCGCCGGTCCGCTCACGATGGTGCAACGCGGCCAGGGCACCGACCGTGGCGAAAGTCGCCGCCAGCGAATCGCCGATACTGATGCCGACCCGACTCGGCGGTGCCGAGGGATCGCCGCAGACGTAGCGCAGCCCGCCCATAGACTCCCCGACCGCGCCGAAGCCGGCGCGCCTGGCATAGGGACCGGTCTGACCGAACCCGGACACCCGGATCATGATGAGCCCCGGGTTGATCTTCCTGAGGTCGTCGTAGGAGAGATTCCAGCGCTCCATCGTGCCCGGGCGGAAATTCTCCAGGAGGAAGTCGGCTTCCCGCACGAGCTGACGGATGATCTCCTGGCCTTCCTCCATGCGGAGATTGACCGTGACCGACTTCTTGTTGCGGGCGATGACCGGCCACCAGAGCGATTTGCCATGCGCCTTCTCCTGGCCCCAGTCACGCATGGGATCGCCCTGTCCCGGCGGTTCTATCTTGATGACTTCGGCGCCGAAATCGCCGAGCAGCTGGCCGCAGAACGGCCCTGCGAGCAGGGTCCCCATCTCGACTACGCGCAGATCAGCGAGGGGGCCCCGGTTTTCCGATACACTCGACATGCATGTTCTCCGAATGACTCAAGCTCGAACCACAGCGATCGTCCACCACTGAGGCGACGGTTAGTGTATACAATTTTGGCGGTCTGGCGGCAGACAAACCGCAGTTAGCTTGTCTGTCGATCCGGCTTGTATACAATAGCGTAGTCGATGGTCAGAACGATCAGGGGTGAAATGGCGCGTCGCATATCGATCGTGGAAGTCGGGCCCCGCGACGGCCTGCAGTCGGAACCCGAAGTACTCCCGCTGGAGACCAGGATCGCGTTCATCCGGCGAGCCGTGGAGGCGGGAATCCGCCGTCTGGAAGTCACCAGCTTCGTCGATCCGCGACGGGTCCCGCAGATGGCCGGTGCCGAGGAACTGGTGGCCGCACTGCCGAAGCTTGATGACGTCACCTATATCGGCCTGGTGCTGAACGAGAAAGGCTTCCAGCGGGCGCGGGACTGCGGTATCGACGAGGTCGGGATGGTCGTGGTGGCCAGCGATACCTACAACCGACGCAACCAGGGCGTCAGTAGTGAGGAGTCCATCGAGGCGTGGCTGAAGATCGCGTCGCAGGCGAAGTCGGCCGGTATCCGGGCCAACATCACGGTGTCATCGGCTTTCGGTTGTCCATTCGAAGGGGAGGTGGCGCCGGAACGCGTGATCGAGATCGCGCGACGTGTCGCAGAGGCCGCGCCCGTCGAGCTGGCGATCGCGGACAGCATCGGCGTCGCCGTGCCGGCTCAGGTGAGCGATCTGCTGGGCCGGCTGGCAGAGGCACTGCCGGGCATGCCCCTGCGTTGCCATCTTCACAATACGCGGAACACGGGGCTCGCGAATGCTCAGGCGGCAGTAGATGCCGGCGTGACCTCACTGGACGCGAGTATCGGCGGTATCGGGGGCTGTCCGTTCGCGCCCGCGGCGACCGGTAATATACCCACGGACGATCTCATCTACCTGCTGGAGCGCTCCGGAATAGAGACCGGAGTGTCGCTCCCCAAGATCATCGAGACCAGTCTGTGGCTGGAGGAACAACTCGGGCGTGGCGTGCCGGCGATGTTACCGAAAGCCGGTATGTTTCCGGACGTCGCGCGGGAGCGGACCGCTGCCGGTGACTGACCGCAGGCCGCGGCGGCCATGGTTGCCGGCGGAGAGGAAACTCGCGAGACTGAGTGCGACTGCGGGGAGACGTTTACGATCGTGGTACGGTGGACGAGGCGTACCGGTGCAGATGAATCAAATCCATTGAGGGGAAGCCATGGCCTACCGACTCGGCGTGGACGTGGGTGGCACGTTCACAGATCTATTGCTCGTCGACGAGAAGACCGGTGACACCTGGACCGCCAAAGTCCCGAGCACACCGTCGGATTCGTCCATCGGGGTCCTGAACGGCATCGCCAGGATCTGCAGCGAGGCCGACATCGACCCGAAGAAGATCACCCACGTGATGCACGGCACGACGGTCGCGACGAACACGATCCTGGAGGGCAAGGGTGCGACCGTGGGGCTGATCACCACGAAAGGCTATCGGCAGGTCCTGCAGATCGCCAGGTCCTTCGTCCCCGGCGGGCTCGGCGGTTGGGTCATCTACAACAAGAGCGCACCGCTCGCTCCGCTGGCCCTGACGGTCGAGGCCGACGAGCGCATGGGCGCCGATGGAAAGGTGGTCACAAAGCTCGACAAACGGGGACTGGAGAAAGAGCTGAAGCGACTGAAAGGTAAGGGCGTCGAAGCGCTCACGGTGTCGTTGATCAACTCCTACGCCAATGCCTCGAATGAGCGAGAGGTGGCGAAGGTCGCCAGGAAGGTCTTCCCCGAGACGCCCGTCTCTCTGTCTTCCGAAGTCGTGCCCGAGATGCAGGAATACGAACGGGCGATCACGACGGTGGCCAATTCCTATGTCCGCCCCAAAGTGGACTCCTACATCAACAACCTGCGACGCAACCTGCGCAAGGACCTGAACAAGGAAGTCCAGTTGCACGTCCTTCGATCGGACGGTGGTCTCGCGTCTGCGACGCAGGCGCGCAACTATCCGGTGAACCTGCTCATGAGCGGACCGGCCGGTGGCGTATCGGGCGCCATCTGGGTGGCGAAGCAGGCGGGCTACGAGAATCTGCTCACGTTCGACATGGGGGGCACCTCCACGGACGTGGCGCTGGTCGAGAACGGATATGCCCAGCTGCGCCGCGAGACCAGCGTCGGCGACGTGACCGTGCGCGCCTCGTCGGTGGACGTGCGGACGGTCGGTGCAGGTGGCGGCTCGATCGCCCACGTGCCGGAGCTGACCGGGGCGCTCCGGGTGGGGCCGGAGAGTGCCGGTGCCGATCCGGGACCGGCCGCGTACAACAAGGGCGGCGAAGCGCCGACCGTGACGGACGCGAACGTGGTACTCGGCTACCTGCCGACCGATGCGCGGCTTGGCGGGGACATGGAGATCCGCCACGACCTCGCCGAGAAGGCCGTGAAGCAGGTGGCGAAGGCCCTCGGGTTGCCTCTGAAGAAGGCCGCCGAAGGCATCATCAAACTGGTCAACGAGAACATGTTCGGCGCGCTCCGACTGGTGTCGGTGGAGAAGGGCTACGATCCGCGGGATTTCGCGCTGATCGCATTCGGCGGCGCGGGCCCCCTGCATGCGAACGCGCTCGGGCGTCTGATGAACGCCTGGCCCGTCATCATCCCGCCGGGACCGGGTGTGCTCTGTGCCTACGGCGACGCGACGACCCGCATGCGGAACGAGGCGGCGCGCACCTATATCAAGCGTTTCTCCGATACGACGCCGAACGGTCTCGAGAAGATCTTCGACAAGCTCGCGACGAAAGCCTCCAGGACTCTGGACAAGGAGGGCGTGCCGAAGAAGGATCAGACCCTCACCTATCAGGCCGACCTGCGTTATCACGGTCAGGGGCTCACCCTCACGGTGGACGTGGATCTGGACGAGGTGCGCAAGAAAGGCCTCGATGCGATCGGCGATCAGTTCGACGAGATGCATCGTCAGCTGTTCACCTTCGCCCTCGAGGAGGAGAAGGAGCTCGTGAATCTCCGCGCGGTGGTAAACGGCAAGCCCACCACGGTGAAGCCGGCAGTCATCGAGAAGGGCGGCAAGAGTGCGAAGGCGGCGGTCATCGCCGAACACGACGTCTACGTCGACGGCAAGGACCGGAAGGCGAAGCTGTATCATCGTTCCAAACTGGAGGCGGGTAACGAGATACCGGGTCCGGCGATCATTCTGGAGATGGACTCCACGACGCTGATCCTGCCCGGACACACCGGCAAGGTGGATGAATTCGGGAACATCCTCATTCGCCCCGATGCATGAACACGAAGGGAGCATGACATGCCTGCAAGACTAGTCGAGACGAAGCCGCGGAAGTTCAAGCGGGAGAAGATCGATCCGATCACCCTGGACATCATCGAGAACGCGATGCTGAACGCGCGCTGGGAGATGGACACCGTGCTGTTCCGCACCGCCATGTCACCCGGCATCCGGGAACAGCACGACGAGTTCCCGATGATCGCCAATGTCGATGGCAAGATGGTCGTCGGCCAGTTCGGCAGCTTCATCCACGGTTTCAAGGAGGCCTACGACGGCACTATCGAGGAAGGCGACATCTTCCTGACCTCCGATCCGTATGCGTGCAACGGTGCCGTGAGTCACGCCAACGACTGGCTGTTGCTGCGCCCGATCTTCAAGGACGGCCGGCTGATCGCCTATTCCGCCATGTTCGGTCATATGACCGATATCGGCGGCAAGGTACCCGGTTCCCTCCCCACGGACGCGCGCCAGATCTACGAGGAGGGCATCTGTGTGCCGCCGACGAAGATCTACAAGAAGGACGTGCTGCAGGAAGACGTGCTGGAGCTGATCCTGCACAACTGCCGTCTGCCGCACTGGAACCGTTCGGATTTCAATGCGATCGTCGCTGCCGTGCGCACCGCCGAAAAGCGCGTGATCGAACTGGCCGACCGGTTCGGTGACGACACCCTGTACTCGGCGCTCGAAGACCTCCTGGACCGGAACAAGCGGGCCATGGCGAAGCTCATCAAGGACACGGTGCCGACGAAGAAGCAGGTGTTCGAGGACTATCTCTGCGATGACGGCCTCGGTATGGGGCCGTACAAGATCCGCTGCGCCATGTGGCGGGAAGGCAGCAAGGTCATCTTCGATTTCGAGGGCACCGACCCCCAGTCCATCGGCTCGGTGAACTTCCTCCTGAACGAGGAGATGTTCAAGATGTTCTGCGGCGTGTACATGATCATGGTGTTCGACCCTCAGATCATGTTCAACGACGGTTTCTACGACCTGATGGAGGTCCGTATCCCCGAGGGTACCTTGCTGAAGCCAAAGAAGCCGGCGGCGCTCTCTTGCCGCACCCACGCTCTCGGACGCATCTTCGACGTCCTCGGTGGCCTGCTCGGTCAGGGGAATCCGGACTTCCTGTGCGCCGCGGGTTTCTCGGACAGCCCGCACTTCATGTACTCGGGTTACGACAAGGATGGCGAGTGGTATCAGCTCTATCAGATCGGATTCGGCGGGGTTCCCGGCAAACCTTCCGGCGACGGGCCGGACGGCCATTCCCTGTGGCCGAGTTTCACCAACGTGCCGAACGAGTTCCTGGAGAGCTACTTCCCACTGCGCATCGACGTCTACGAGACGATCCCCGACAGCGGCGGTCCCGGCCTGCACCGTGGCGGTAACGGTCTCAGGATGGGATACCGTTTCCTGGAAGACGGCGAGATCTCCATCCACGACGACCGCTGGCTGACCTATCCCTGGGGCGTGAACGGGGGTCTGCCGGGCATGCGGAGCAAGAAGATCCTCGTACGCGCCGATGGCAGTGAAGAGTTGCTGCCATCCAAGTGTGACCGCATCGAGGTGAAAGAGGGCGATCTGCTGTACTTCGACACCTGGGGTGGCGGCGGCTGGGGCGATCCGCTGCAGCGTCCGGCGGCACAGGTGGCGGCCGACGTGGAGGCCGGGCTGGTCACTGCGGAGGGTGCCAAGCGTTATGGTGTGGTGCTACACGACGACCTGTCGGTCAACGAGAAGAAGACCCGTGCTCTGCGCGAGCGCATGGCGAAGAAGCGCGGCGAGACCTCGTTGTTCGACAAGGGCGGCACCATCGAGGAGTTGAAGAAGCGCTGCAAGCGGGAGACCGGACTGCAGCCGCCGCGCCAGCCCGAGTTCAAGACCTGGGTGAAGGCGGACAACCGGGTGAAGGTGAAACGCAAGGCCAAGGGCAAGGGTAAACGCAAGTCGAAGGCCGCCTGACACCAAGTCCGTTGCAATATACTGTGTAACCCAAAGAAGAATAAGAAATATGAAAGCAGTCGAGAAAGCTTACGAGGCGGTACGCGAAGGTATCGTCAGTGGCCGGTATGTGCCGGGGACGCGAATCACGGAGCAGGAGGTTGCCGCGGTGGCGGGCGTCAGCCGTACCCCGGTCCGTGAGGCGCTGCGGCAGTTGAATGCGGAAGGTCTGCTGGAGTTCGTGCCGAACCAGGGCGCGGTGGTCACCAGCTGGTCGAAGCAGGAACTGAACGAGATCTTCGACCTGCGGGCCGTGCTGGAGTCCTACGCGGCGGCGCAGGCGGCACGTCATGCCGATGCGGCGATGACCGCCCGGCTGAGGAAGCTCGCCGAGCAGCAGATGGAGGCGTCGCGGAAGCGCGAGCCCGGTTATCTCGTGCGCATCAAGGCGCTGAACGATCGCTTCCACGGCGAAATCGCGAAAGCGGGTGGTAATCGTCTCCTGCGCAACATCCTGACCACGCTCACCCAGTCTTCACTGGCTGCGATTACCTTCCGGAATTACGATGCCGAGTCCCTCTCGCGCAGTGCCGCGCATCATCTGGAGCTGGTCGCCGCCATCGAGGCGGGCGATCCGGACTGGGCCGCCTCCGTCATGCGAAGTCACATCCTGGCGGCCCGGCGGGTCTTCGGGCCCGAGGTCGCGGAGAAGAAGACGGCGAGCTGACCGGGACCCGCGACGATGGTCTCCGGGTCGCCCCTCAGCCGCGATGGGCGGCGTGGTATTCCCGGTTCGGCATCATGTCGACGGCGATCGCCATGCGGTTGCTCATGTTGAAGAAGGAGGCGACGGCCGCGATGTCCCAGATCTCGCCCTCGCCGAATCCGTAACTACGGAGTTCCTCCCGATCCTGATCGACGACGGTGGCCGGCTCGACCGTCAGTTTCCAGGCGAAATCCAGCATCGCGCGCTGGCGCTCGTCCAGCGGCGCCACCCGGTAGTTCATTACCAGCATCTCGCCGAGCTCGGGGTCGCCGGAGAGTTCGCGCACGGCTGCGCCGTGGGCGACCAGGCAGTAGTAGCAGTGATTCGCCGAGGAAACCACCACGGCGATCATCTCGCGCTCGAGCGGAGTGAGTCCCGATTCCTCGAGCATGAGGCCATTGTAGAATCCGGCGAAGGCCCGGAGCTTGTCCTGGTCGAAGCTGTGTGCTTTCAGGACGTTGGGCACCATGCCGAGCTTCTCCTGACAGACACGGAAATACTTCGCCATGTCCGCGTCGAGTTCGGACGAATCCGGCAAGTCGATGTCGAGGGCGGTGATGTAGTCGGGCTGTGGCATCCTGTTTGCTCCTTTCTCGTCGGTATCAATTCCCGGGCGCGGAGTCACCGGTCGATTCATCGTCGGCTCTCTGCATCGCAGCCCACTCACGTTTGCCTTCCTGGACCAGCCGATAGATCCGGCGGGCGTCGCCCCCGACGCGCTCCAGCAACTGTTCATGGGTCCCCGCCAGCGCTGCGCGCCAGCGCTGGCGGGTGCCGGCGTCGAGTTCGTGGATAGTCACCGACTGGGCCGGCAGCTCCTCGGTACGCATGCGGTACAGCAGCCGCCGTACTTCGTCGCGGCTGAACTGCAGCGGATCCAGCGACCCCAGCACGGCCTGTCGCTGCCCATCCGTGAGGCCGCGGAACCAATCCCGGTTCGCGACGATGAGACCGGTGTCGAAGGCGTGCCGGGTCAGTGTGAGATGTTTCGCTTCCCGCGAGATACCGGCGATCGCATACATGCCGATCCCGCTCTGGCCGCTCTCTATCAGACCGGTCTGCAGCGACGGGATGACCTCGGAGAAGGTCACCGGCGTGCTGTCGGCACCGATGGCTTCGGTGAATATCCGGGAACCCGCGGCGTTGGAAGCGCGCATCGGCCGGTTCCGCGCATCCTCCGGCGTAACGATCGGCGTCAGTCCGTAGACGTGGGTCCAGCCGACTTCCGCCCACCGCAGGAGCGCCATGTCCTTCGCGGCGAACAGTTCGCTGAAAGCCGGGGTCAGGTAACGATCGGTGACGAAGTCGATCTCGCCGACCGAGTCGAAGAGATAGGGTGCCAGCAGCACGTTCAGCTCCGGCACCACCACCGCCAGCCCCTGCAGTGAGAACCCGCCTATCTGCAGGCGGCCCCGGCGCAGCCCGGAGAGCATCGTCTCTTCGCTGCCCAGCTGACCGGTGACGAACAGGTCGAGCTGCATGCCGACATTGCCCATGGCGTCGAAGCGTTCCTCGAACCGGACCCAGCCATCGTGCCAGGGTGTGCCGGGCGGGCTCAGAGCGGCGACGCGGACCCGCTTCACGTCCGCCCGGTCTCTGCCGTCGCAGCCGGCCGCTGTCAGCACGCTGAGCGCCAGGATGAACGCTGCCGCGATGCGGCATGTTCGCCTCACGCCGCCTCCATGCCCCGGGCCACGGCGGGCCGACGCGCCAGCGCATCCGCCCAGCGACGGATATGCGGGTAGTCCTCGAGCCGCCGGGGCAGGCGCTGCGCCGAGTTGGCGGCCGTCGGATAAGCGAGCACGTCGGCGATACTGTACTGGTCGCCCGCGAGGCAGGCGTTACCCGACAACCGCTCCTCCATGACGCCCAGCATGCGGGCGATCTGCTCGTGGATGAAGCCGCGGACCGCGTCGTCCTGGGTACCGAGCAGTTCTTCCAGGAGAAACTGATTCGCGAACTGATGGGCGAGATCCGTGGCCGCGAAGGCCGCCCATTGCAGCACGGTGTAGCGGGCAGGGCCGCCCGACGGCAACAGGCGTCCGCTGCGTTCAGCCGCATAGAGTGCGATCGGCAGTGTGCCATACACGAGGTCATCCGCGTCGGTCTGGATGAACGGGATCCGACCCACAGGATTCAGCGCCAGTATCGACTGATCCCGGTGCTCACCGGCCGCCAGATCGAGCACCCGGGTCTGGTACTCGAGCCCCGCTTCCTCGAGCGCGATGGCGGCCTTCTGACCATTGGCGGTAGCGGCAGTGTATAGTCGGAGCATGGGCAATCGGCCGTATCCGGGAGTCGGCTCCATTGTATGCGACGCCGGGGCAGCCGCAGAGCGGGATTCGCTTGGGCACAAACGGGGCACGGGAAATATATGGCCGCAGATCCTCCTGTATGACGACGCAAGGTGTCGGTTAAGTTTACAGAGTCAGCTCACTTTACGTAACCAAATATAGCTAACATCCTGATAAATAAGAATAAAGTGTTTCTGGCACGACAATTGCTTCATACAGGGCGAGGGGGCACGCCCCGTTTCGATAGACTAATAAGAGGTTTTGTCTCATGAAATTGAAAGTACTCGCTGCGGTAGTCGGAGTTGGCGCGATGTTCGCCGGCCCGGCACATGCCGCCTTTATCAGTGGTTCCATCTCGTTCAACGACGGCTTCGACGAGGTCCCGTCCCCGCCGAACCTGACCTGCATCGTCGATTGTGGCACGGACACGTATGACATTAATAATGTCGTGAACGTCTACTCCCCGGGCTCGGCGACGGGCGACTTCGTCGGTACCGCTTCTGCCACGGCGTCCGACCTGGACAGCACCGCGCTCCCGTTCGTGATCTACACGACGGACACCGGTTTCACTTTCACAGTGATGTCGTATGCCCTGGATACCAGTGAGTCGCTGGATTGCACCGGCGGTCTCTGCCTCGACAGCATCGCGTTCAACTTCAGCGGGACCGTCTCGGGTGCTGGCTTCGATGACACGGCGTTCACCGGCCGCTGGACTGCCCAGGGCAGCTGCACAGACGACGATACCGGCCAGTGCGTAGCAGGCTCACAGTCAGCTAGCTGGTCTGCATCGGTCGTGGCCTTGCAAGAGCCGCCGCCGGTTCCGGAGCCCGGCACGCTGGGACTGCTCGGTCTCGGCCTTGCGGGCCTCGGCTTCGCACGCCGCCGCCGCGCCTGATCACGAGACTAGACTAAAGTACTGATACGCTTGACTCCTCGTCGCTCCTGCGAGCGGCGGGGAGTCGGTTTTTCTGACACCACCCCCCCGGGCGCCGGTCCACGATTCTCACCGGCGGCGCTTCCCGCCCTGCAGCCGGCAGAGCCCGATCCCTCGACCCGTGACCCTCGCACAGCCCCGTCGTACCATCATCCGTCCGCCGCCTGACGGTCTGTGACGTCCGGGCTGAATCACCGTCGATCCCACACGGCCCGCGGACTCTGGGATACTGCAGTGCAGACGGGGAGCAAAACGTCGTGCGGAGATCACCAAAGAGATCACGGCTGCCATGAGACCAGGATCGGACTGGCGTCTGCGCGGGCGCAGACTGACGTGAACCGCGTGCTGGCTGTTCTGAGCCGGTTCGAGCGCGCCATCGTGCTCGTCGCCTTCGTCGGCATGGTGGGCGTCGTGTTCGCCGACGTGGCGGCCCGGGAACTCACGGGCGTAGGCCTGCCCTGGGCGCGCCAGGCCGGGGTCTACTTCAATATCTTCGTGGTCCTGTTCGGGATCGGCCTTGCTTCCGCGAGTGGCTCGCACCTCCGGCCGCGGTTCGCCGATCACTGGCTGCCGGCCCGCTGGGAGCGCCAGCTGGCCTTCCTGCAGCACGCGCTGTTCGCGCTGTTCTGCATTGGATTCGCGGTGGTCGCCGCCGACATGGTCGTCACGACCTACCGGCTGGACGAGCGTTCGGAGATCCTGCGTCTCCCGGTCTGGCCTATCCAGTCGGTGATACCGCTCGTCTTCCTGATCGCCGCCGTCCGCCACGGCGTGTACGCGTTGCGGCCGTCGCTGAGACCACTGCCGCCGAGCGCGGGCCAGGGCGAGGGCTGAGATGGGGGCGCTCTGGCTGCTGGCACTGGTCCTGGTGCTGCTCGCGTTGCGCCAGAACCTGCTCGTCATCCTCGGTACGGCCGTCGCCTGGTTGTACCTCTACTACACGGACGATCAGCTCAGCTTCATCGCCCTCGACGCCTGGGGCGCGCTGAACAAGGAAGTGCTGCTCTCGATACCCCTATTCATCCTCGCCGGGAATATCATGGCGAAAGGGGGCATGGCGCTGCGCCTCGTCCGCCTGGTGAAAGCGCTGACCGGCCCGGTACCCGGCGGGCTGGCGATCGCTACGGTCGTCTCCTGCGCCATATTCGCCGCCATCTCGGGTTCCGGTACGGTGACGCTCCTGGCGGTGGGCGCGGTGATGTATCCGGCCCTGCTGGAAGCGGGTTACGACAAGCGCTTCTCGCTGGGCTCGATCACCTCGGCCGGGACACTGGGCATCATCGTGCCGCCGTCCATCCCACTGATCCTCTACGGCGTCATGACCCACACGTCCATCGCCGACCTGTTCATCGCCGGCATCGGGCCGGCGCTGTTGCTGACGGGACTGATGGCGGCCTATGCCGTCGCCGTGAACTGGCAGAAAGACCGCCAGCCGATCGTGTTCACAGAGGTGCGTGCCGCGGCCGTCGACGGCATCCTCGCGCTGCTGATGCCGGTCATCATCCTGGGCGGCATCTACACCGGTCACTTCACGGCGACGGAGTCTGCGGCGGTCGCCGTGGTTTATGCGTTGCTGGTGGAAGTGCTGCTGCACCGGGAACTCGATCTGCGGCAGGTGGCAGACGTGATGGTCGACACCGGGCGCCTGCTCGGCGGGCTGTTCCCGGTGCTGATGCTCGCGCTCGCACTGAATGTGTTCTTCACCTACCAGAAGGTCCCGGAGCATATGGTGGACTGGCTGAGCGGACAGATCGACAGCCGCATCGCGTTCCTGCTGATCGTGAACGTCTTCCTGCTGGTGATCGGCTGCATCATGGATATCGGCTCGGCCATACTCATCCTGGCACCGATGCTGGTGCCGCTGGCGGAGGCCCAGGGTATCGACCCGGTGCATTTCGGTATCATCATGGTCGTTAACCTGGAGATCGGCTACCTCACGCCGCCGCTGGGCCTGAATCTCATCGTCGCGCTCGGGGCGTTCCGGGAGAACTTCTGGGAGATCTGTCGCGCCGTCGTTCCGTTCCTGCTCTTGATGCTCGCGGGGCTCTCGGTGGTATCCTTCTGGCCGGAGCTGTCCCTTTTCCTGATCCGCTGACGGCGACGCCGCGGCGGGGCGAAGACAACGAGAATGAGACAAAGGACGGCAGGTGCGACGTTTTCCGTCGTCATTTCTGAAGAGGAGCGAGCTAATGGCTATCAGTGCTGGTGAGCGCATGCCCGAGGGTACTTTCGGCATCATGACGGCGGAGGGGCCCGGTCAGATCACGACGGACGAATTGTTCGGTGGCAAGAAGGTCTTGCTGTTCGCCGTGCCCGGCGCCTTCACCCCGACCTGTTCGATGAATCATCTCCCGGGCTATGTCGACAAGGCCGCGGAATTCTCGGCGAAGGGCGTAGACACGATCGCCTGCATGGCCGTGAATGATGCCTTCGTGATGGGGGCGTGGGGCAAAGAGCGCGGCGTGGGTGACGAGGTCCTGATGCTGGCCGACGGCAACGCCGATTACACGCGTAAGCTCGGTCTCGAGATGGACGCCAGCGGCTTCGGCATGGGGACTCGCAGCCAGCGATTCGCGATTCTCGTAGAGGATGGCGTCGCGAAAGCCGTCCATGTCGAGAAGCCCGGCGAGTTCGACGTGAGTTCGGCCGAGTCGATGCTCGACGCGCTCTGAGACGGGCGGTGGCGGCATCCGCCAATCAGCGAGTCGTACTGGCACGTCATCCGGACGGTGTGCCGGAGCCCGGGGACTTCCGTGTCACGGAGGGACCCATCCCCGTGCCGGGACCCGGCGAGTTCCTGTCGCGCACGCTCTACCTGTCACTGGATCCGTATGTCCGCGGTGTGATTTCGGGCCGGCACCTCTACACCGAGCAGCTGGCGGTCGGCGACGCCATCGTCGGCGGTACCGTCTCGGAGGTCGTGACTTCCCGACACCCGGCGTTCAGTCCGGGCATGATCGTCCTCGACCGGAACGGCTGGCAGGCCTACGGCATATCTGACGGCAATGGGGTCCGTGTGCTGGATCCTGTCGACCCTCCGCCGTCACTGGCCCTCGGTATCCTGGGCATGCCGGGACTGACGGCGTGGGCGGGCCTCGAGTACCTGGCCCGGCCGCAGACCGGAGAGACGGTCGTCGTGTCCGCTGCGTCGGGTCCCGTGGGGAGCATGGTGGGTCAGATCGCGAAGATCCGCGGCGCCCGGGCGATCGGCATCGCCGGGTCACGGGAGAAGTGCGCGCTCGTGAAGGGTACCTTCGGTTTCGACGCCTGTATCGACTACAAGCGCGAGCATCTGCGCTCGCGGCTGGCGCAGCTCTGTCCGAACGGCATCCACGTCTACTTCGACAACGTGGCCGGCGATACGCTGGCAGCCGCCATGCAGAATCTGGCGCGCGGCGCGCGCATCGTACTGTGCGGCATGATCGATCAGTACAATCGCAAGGTGCCCCCGCCGGGCCCGAATCTCGGACCGATCATCGCCGCCCGGGCTCACATGCACGGCCTGGTCGTGTACGACTACTACCACCGGGAGGAGGAGTTCCTCGATCAGGCGACGGCCTGGTACCGGGAGGGCCGGATCCGCGCCCGGGAAGACGTCACCGAAGGCCTCGCGAATGCGCCCCAGGCTTTCTGTCGCCTGATGCGGGGCGAGAACCTGGGTAAAGCCGTCGTACGCCTTGGCCGCGAGTAGCGATGACCTACGATCTGCTCGTGCTGCTGCACGTGGTGCTGTTCGCCTACTGGCTCGGCGGCGATCTGGGCGTGTTCTACGCCAGCCGCTTCGTCTCGAATCCGGATCTGGGCCGGGAAGCGCGCGAGACCGCCGCGGCGATCATGCTGGCGGTGGACCTGTCGCCCCGTGTCTGCATGGTACTGATACTGCCGGTGGGCCTGCACCTCGCCGCGATACGCGGAGAGCTGCCGATATCCGACCCCGGGCTGGGGCTCATGTGGCTCCTCGCGCTGCTCTGGCTCGCGCTGGTCATCGCGGTCCACTACATCCACGCGCCGTTGCCGGCGCGCTTCCTGCAGCGCACGGATCTCGTGATCCGGCTGGGCGTGATCCTGGCGACCGCGGGTCTCGCGGTGCGCCACTACGTGGATCCGGAATGGATCCGGTCCGACTGGGTGGCCCTCAAGCTGTTGCTCTTTGCCGTGACCGTGGCCTGTGGCCTCGCCATCCGGTTCGCTCTGATCCCGTTCGGACCGGCCTTCGCGACTCTGATGGAAGAGGGTTCGCGGCCCGATACGGAAGGCGCGATCCAACGCAGTCTGGGTCGGGCGCGCCCATTCGTGATCGCGATCTGGATTACGCTGGTGCTGGAGGCCGTCCTGGGTATATTCAGGCAGCCGGTTTAGAACGACGGCGGACACGCCGCCCGCCGTCGCTCCGTCGTGCTAGCCGAGTTCGGATTCCAGTTCCGGAATCGCCTTGAACAGGTCCGCCACCAGCCCGACATCGGCCACTTCGAAAATCGGCGCGTCCTCGTCCTTGTTGATGGCGACGATCGTGCCCGCATCCTTGATCCCGGTCAGGTGCTGGATGGCGCCGGATATGCCGATCGCGATGTAGAGCTCCGGTGCGATGATCTTGCCCGTCTGGCCGACCTGCATCTCGTTGGGAACGTAGCCCGCGTCCACTGCCGCCCGGGACGCGCCGACGGCCGCGCCCAGCTTGTCCGCCAGTTTGAAGATGATCTCGAAGTTCTCCTCGCTGCCGAGGGCACGGCCGCCCGACACGACGCGCGGGGCGGTGGCGAGATCGGGCCGGTCGCTGGAGCCCGCCTTGAGTTCCAGCCACCGCGTATGGGTGGGCAGTTCCGCGCTGACGCTCGCCGCCTCGACCCCGGCGCTGCCGCCCGTCCCGGCTGCCTGATACGACGCCGCCCGCACCGTGGCCACCAGCGTCTTGTCCTCGGGCGTCCGCACCGTGATGATGGCGTTGCCGGCGTAAATCGGGCGCTTGAATTCGTAGGGGCCGATCACCTCCATGACGTCGGAGAGCTGGTTCACGCCGAGCAGCGCGGCGACCCGTGGCATGACGTCCTTGCCGAAGCTGGTCGACGGACCGAAGACGTGGGTGTACCCGTCCGCCAGCTCCGCCACCTGGGGCGCGAGCACTGCGGCCAGCGGCTTCTCGTTCGCCTCGTTCTCGACGGTGAGAACCTTGGCGACGCCCTCGATCTTCGCCGCCTCCGCGGCCACGTCTGCCGCGTCCTTCGCGAAGACCGCGACGTGGATCTCGCCGCCGTCGATTCCTGCTGCGCACTTGACGCACTTGGGCGTGCTGGGGTTCAGGGACTGCCCGTCGTGCTCCGCAATGATCAGTATTTTCGCCATCAGACCAGTCCTTTTTCCTTCAGTGCATTCACGAGACCCGCGACGTCCTCCACCATGATGCCTTTCTGGCGCTGCGGCGGTGGCGCATAGGACGTGATCTCGAAATCGGAACTCACCGTCACTCCGAGGTCGTCCGCGGAAACGGTGTCCAGGGGCTTCTTCTTCGCCTTCATGATGTCCGGCAACTTCACGTAGCGAGGCTCGTTCAGTCGCAGATCCGCCGTGATGACCGCGGGCAGATCGATCTCGATGATCTCCAGTCCGACGTCCACTTCACGGGTCACCGTGGCCTTGCCATCGGCGATCTCGAGCCCGGAGCAGAAGGTGCCCTGAGGGCGCTCCCACAGGGCCGCGAGCATCTGGCCGGTCTGATTCGCGTCGTTGTCGATGGCCTGCTTGCCGAGCAGGACCAGATCCGGCTGTTCCTTGTCGACGAGCGCCTTGAACACCCTGGCGGCGCTCAACGGATCGACCGCCTCGCTGGTCTCGACGAGGATGGCACGATCGGCTCCCATCGCCAGACCCGTCCGCAGCTGCTGCTGCGCTTCGCCGGGGCCGATGGAGACCACGATGACCTCGCTCGCGTCGCCTTTCTCCCTGATCCGCAATGCCTCCTCGAGTGCGATCTCGTCGAAGGGGTTGATGCTCATCTTGACCCCTTCGGTCTCGACGCCGCTGCCGTCCGACTTCACCCGGACGCGGACGTTGTAGTCCACGACCCGCTTCAGTCCTACCAGAATCTTTTCCACGAATAATTCTCCTGAGCGGTGCGCGTGCGCACGCTGGTTGGATGACTCCTGCAATCACGATATTGTCACTGACCGGCGCCCGCGAAACAAGGTGCTGCAATGCAGCGAAATGAGCAGACGACGACCAGCCGATGTCCGCATCTCCGCTGATCGATGCCCGGGAACTGGCTGGACTGCTGGGCCAGCCGGACGTCCGCATCATCGACTGCCGGTTCACACTCTCAGAACCGGATGCCGGTCGTCGCGGCTACGAACGGGCCCACATCCCCGGTGCCTCCTATGCGCACCTGGACGACGATCTGGCAGGAGACGTGACGGACACGAGCGGGCGGCACCCGCTGCCGGCGCCGGCGCAGTTCGCCCGTACGCTCGGCGACTGGGGTGTGACGCCGCAGACGCTGGTGGTGGCATACGACGAGGGCCCGGGCGCCGTGGCTTCGAGACTGTGGTGGCTGCTCGGATGGGTGGGTCACGAGCGTCGCCGTGTACTGGACGGGGGGCTGGCGGCGTGGCGGCAGCAGGGATTGCCTCTCGACGCCGGTAAGGATAGCCGTGGTACGCATGGGGCGCCGTATCCCGTCGATCCCGACCGGGAGCGGGAGGTCGACGCGGCGGGCGTCATCGCCGCCCTGCAGGCTGGCGCCGCCGTACTCGACGCCAGGGCGAGGGAGCGCTTCATCGGCCTGAAGGAGCCGATCGACGCGGTGGCAGGGCACATCCCCGGGGCTTTGAATCATCCGTTCACGGAGAACGTGGGTGACGATGGGTGCCTGCTGGCCCCGGCCGAGTTGGCGCGTCGCTACCGCGCGCGACTGGCGCATTACCCGGGAAAGCCCATTGCCATGTGTGGTTCCGGCGTCACCGCCTGCCACATCAGCCTCGCCATGGCCGTCGCCGGTCTGCCGGAGCCCCGGCTGTACGTCGGCAGCTGGAGCCACTGGATCCGTGACGCGGAGCGGCCGATAGCGAGCGGCGCGGACTGACGAGCGCGGCCGCCGATCGGAACCTCTGCGGCTTCCGGCTGTCCCAATCGGGCGATCGGATGGACAGCATTCGCCGTTGCGTTTTGGCAAAGCTGTGGATGAAAAATCTTTTATTTCATAATGATGTGTCATTTACCTGAAGTAAACTATAGCTACCGGCCGGGCTTTTGCGGGCCACCGGCCGGCACTGAAGAAGGTGATTTTCGCGCCGCAACGATTGCATCTTCCGGCGAACCATCGGAGACTAATAATCGCTCGAGCGGGCGCTCCCGGATCCTCCGGGCCACCTGGCCCGATCGACGCGTTCCGGCGACTCCGAGGGGCGCGACGCCGATCTCAGTATCGAGCGAGGCGTCACCGAGCAACGGGCGAATCGGCGCAGATCGAGCGCAGCGCGTCCGGCGAAATCGGTAACGCCGATACAGACAGGGCCCCGAGGGCAGGCGCAGTCCGCCTTGTCCCCGGAGCCGAAGAGCTGGACGAGCCGGTACCCAGCCCGCGATAGCGGGTTCGGCTCGTCACGCGATCCGCATTATCTCCGTGCGGACCCACCCGGGTGGCTCGCGAGGGCCACCCGGGTTTTTATTCAGCGGCTGGTCGCCGATTGACATTTCCGACCCAGTGCCTAAATTGGCAACGCGCACCGACGCCACGCGGGAGAGCAGCCGTAGCCGATGGCCGTACAGTTTTCCGATGAGACAGCCCTCCTGGGACGGCTCGAGGCGATATGCGGGCCCGGGTTCGTTCAGACCACCGAAGAGGAACGGGCGTTCTACTCCCAGGACGTCTACCGCCGCGGCGCGACGGCGGCCGCCGTCGTGGCCCCGGCCGATACCGAGCAACTCGCGGAGGTCGTCCGCACGGCGACGACAGCCGGCTACGCCGTGATCGCCCGCGGCGGCGGCATGTCCTACACGGATGCCTATCTGCCGATCTCGTCCCGGACGGTGATCGTCGACAGCCGCCGCCTGGATCGTGTTCTGGAGATCAATACGGACGACAACTTCGTCCGTGTCGAGGCGGGCTGCACCTGGGCGGCATTGAACAGCCGGCTGGCCGAGGCCGGCGTCCGCACGCCTTACTGGGGGCCGCTGTCCGGGATTCGCGCGACGGTGGGCGGTGCGTTGTCCCAGGGGAGCATCTTCCTGGGCTCCGGTCGCTACGGGACGGCGCAGGACAGTGTACTCGGTCTCGAGGTCGTCATCGCCGACGGTACGCGCATCGTGACGGGCAGCGCGGCGACCGGCCGGGCCGCACCATTCTTCCGCTACCACGGCCCCGATCTCACCGGCCTTTTCACCGGCGACTGCGGGGCACTCGGTCTGAAGACGGCAGCCACACTACGTCTGATACGCCGACCGGCTGCCACCGAGTTCGTCTCGTATTCCGTGGCGGATGCGGCGAGCCTGTTCCGGGCCATGGCCGCGATTGCCCGCGCGGAGGTCGCCTCCGAGGTGTTCGCTTTCGATCCGTTCCTGCAGTCACTCCGGATGCGGCGCGCGAGCCTCACCGAGGACGTGAAGACGCTCGGCAAAGTAATCGGGAGCGCGGGCTCCGTGGTGCGTGGACTCCGCGACGGCGTGCAGCTCGCACGGGCCGGGAGGGGGTTCCTCGACGAGGTGCCGTACTCGCTGCACGTCAGCGTGGACGGGCGGGACGCGGCGGATGCCCTGGGGCGTCTCGACCGGGTACGCGAGGCCGTCGGCGGCGACGCGGCAGAGATCGAGAACGCGGTGCCGAAAGTCATGCGCGCGAATCCGTTCGCGGAGGTCAACAGCATGCTCGGACCCGAGGGTGAACGCTGGGCTCCGGTGCATGGCATCGTCCCGCTGTCGCGGGCCGCTGAGCTTCATGCCCGACTCGAGGCCTTGTTCGAACGGCACGCATCGGAGGCCGGGACACTCGGCGTCTCACACGGGTATCTGTATTGTGCGATCTCGAACCATGCGCTTCTGGTCGAGCCGTGTCTGTATTGGCCCGGCGAGCGGACGTCATTCCACGAGCGTGTCATGGACGAGGCTCATCTCCGGCGACTCCCGAAGGGCAGCGACAATCCCGAGGCGTCCGCGCTGGTCGCCTGCCTGAAGGAGGAGATCGCCGATCTCCTCCACGAGTCCGGGGCGACGAGTTTCCAGATCGGCAAGTTCTATCGCTACCGGAAAGGCAGAGATCCGGGTGCCTGGGCCCTGCTGTCGGCGATCAAGCGACAGGTCGATCCGCAGGGTATGATCAATCCAGGCGTCCTCGGGCTCGCCTGATTCATCGATTGCGGCCGCAGGGGAGGGCCATGCACAAGAGCACCCGGGTGGGCCCGAACCGCTATCGTGAGAGCTTCGGCCGCTACTATGAAGAATTCGCGCCGGGCGACGTCTACGAACATCGCCCCGGACGCACGGTGACGGCCACCGAGAACACCTGGTTCACTCTGCTCACGATGAATACCCATCCGCTGCATTTCGACGAGCGCTATGCTGCCGCCTCCGAGTTCGGACGCACGCTCGTCGCCAGCCCTTTCACGCTGGCGCTGCTGGTCGGCATGAGCGTCAGCGACGTCAGCCAGAAGGCGATCGCGAATCTCGGCTGGAAGGAGATCCGCCTCCCGCAGCCGGTCTTCGCGGGCGACACGCTATATGCCGAGACGGAGGTGTTGCACAAGCGGGAGTCGCGCTCCAGGCCGGAAGCCGGCGTGATCACGGTGCGGACGATCGGCCGCAATCAGGACGGTGTGGTGGTCTGCGAGTTCGAGCGCACGATGCTCATCCCGAAGCGCGGTCATGCGGTGGACGACCGCATCGATTACTGAAACGAGGAGCGCGGTCATGGTGGAAAGCGGGACGGCGGCCGACGCCGACTACGGTGACGAGGAAGAGCGGGCGATCCTCGACGCGGTGAGCCGCTGGGTGGAACACGAAGTGCGCCCGATCGCGCGGGAGTACGATCTCGAGGACAAATACCCGCACGATCTGGTCGAGCAGATGAAGGAACTCGGACTGTTCGGGGCAACGATCAGCCAGCGTTGGGGAGGGCTCGGGCTGAGCGCCGGTACCTACGCCCGACTCGTGGCGCGGATCAGTGAAGCGTGGATGGCGCCCACCGGGATATTCAATTCTCACCTGATGATGGCGGCCTGCGTGGAACGCTTCGGTACCGACGCACAGCGCGAGCGCTGGCTCCCGCGTTTCGCCAGCGGCGAACTCCGGGGGGGTCTGGCACTCACGGAGCCCGACGCCGGTACGGATCTGCAGGGCATACGCACGACAGCGGTGCGCGACGGCGGCGAATACGTCGTGAACGGCACCAAGACCTGGATCTCTAACGGCGTGCACGGCGACTGCGTCGCATTACTGGTGAAGACGGATCCGGAGGCGTCGCCCAGGCACCGCGGAATGAGTCTCTTCATCGCGGAGAAGGGCCCGGGCTTCAGCGTGGGTCGGAAGCTCGCCAAACTCGGCTATCGCAGCATCGACAGCGCCGAGCTGGTATTCGAGGACTATCGCATCGGCGCCGATGCACTGGTGGGCGAAGAGGAGGGCCGGGGCTTCCGGCAGGCAGCAGGCGGACTGGAACTCGGCCGCATCAACATCGCGGCACGGGGCGTGGGTATCGCCAAGAATGCGCTGGACCGGGCCGTGCGCTATGCGCAGCAGCGCCGGACCTTCGGCAAACCGATATGCGAGCATCAGGCCATCCAGCTCAAGCTCGGCGACATGGCGACCCGCGCGGAGGCCGGACGGCTGCTGATGCTGCAGGCGGCAGAGAAGTACGACCGCGGCGAACGCTGTGACATGGAAGCGGGCATGGCCAAGCTCTACTGTTCGGAAGCCGCGCTCGAGAACGCGACGGAATGCATGCGTATCCACGGTGGCTACGGTTACTCGCCCGAATTCGAAGTCGAGAGGCTGTATCGTGACGCGCCGCTCATGTGCATCGGCGAGGGAACGAACGAGATGCAACGCATCATCATTGCCCGACAACTGATCGAGCGCAATCGCCTGTGACGGCACCGCTCTCGGGTCTGCGCATACTGAGCGTGGAACAGTTCGGGGCCGGACCGTACGGCAGCCTGTACCTCGCGAATCTCGGTGCGGAGGTGATCAAGATCGAGCAACCCGGCCTCGGTGATCCGTCGCGTCGGATGGGCCCGTGGCATCTCGGTGACGACGACAGCGATTATTTCCAGACCTTCAATCTGCATAAACGCAGCCTCAGCCTGGATCTGAAGAGGGAGGAGGGCCGGGAGATACTGCACCGGCTCGTCGCCCGTTGCGATGCGGTGATGAACAATCTCCGGGGCAGCCAGCCCGCGCGACTCGGACTGGACTACCCGTCGCTGCAGGCACACAACCCGGCGATCGTCTGCGCCCATATTTCCGCCTACGGCCGGGACAACGAACGGGCGGACTGGCCCGGTTACGACTACCTCATGCAGGCGGAAGCGGGCTTCCTGTCGCTGACCGGCGAACCGGACACGCCGCCGGCACGATTCGGCCTGTCCGTCATCGACTTCATGACCGGGGTGGTCGCCGCACTCGGCCTGGTCGCGGCGATCAGGCAGGCGGAGCGGACCGGCGAGGGGGCCGACGTGGACGTCAGCCTGTTCGATGTCGCGCTGCATCAGCTGAGCTACCCGGGGACGTGGTACCTGAATCAGGGTGCCGTCACGGGCCGGCTGCCGCGAGGCGCCCATCCCTATGCATCGCCCAGCCAGCTGTGCCGGACGGCCGACGGCTGGATATTCATCATGTGCATGACCCAGAAGTTCTGGGAGATCCTGCTCGAGATCGTCGACAGACCCGATCTGGGGCAGGATCCCCGGTTCCACGATCTGGCGGCGCGCAACGACAATCGTCAGGCACTCACCGCCGTGCTGGATGACGTCCTCTCGGCGCGCGATAGTGCCGACTGGCTCTCGCGCATGCAGGGCCGCATCCCGTCCGCGCCGGTGCTCGACGTCGCCGAGGCGCTCGACAATCCCTTCGTGGCCGCGACCGGTATGGTGGAGTCGACGCCGCACGCCGCCAATGCGGCATTCCGCAGCCTGGCCAATCCCATCCGCATGAACGGGCGCAGGCAGCCGGGCCGGGTCTGCTCTCCCCTCGGCGGCGACACGGAGGCCCTGCTCGACGAAGTCGGTTACTCGGCGGACGAGATCCGGCAATTGCGAGGCCGGGGTGTCGTCTGATGGATCGCCTGTCCCGACGCCACGAGAGGTAATGATGACCGAAGAACTGATACTGCAGCGCGATCATCGCACCATCGCCGGGACGATCGCCTACCGGAGTGCCAAGACCGGGTACGAAGGCACCGAACGCGGCCGTGAGAATTTCCAGATTCACGTCCATGCCGACGGTTGTCGCACCGTGGTCGCACACTGCGAGATCGACGAGGCGCCCAGCGTCATGCGCGACATCACCTACAGCATCGATGCCGACTGGATGCCTACCGACTGTTTCGTGCGTCTCAGCGTCGGCGACCGCTTCACGGGCAGCGGCTGGTTCCGTTTCGCGCGGGAGCATGCCGAATGCGAGGCCTGGACGGCGGCCGAGGGGCGGGTCAGCCAGCGGATGGAACTCGCGCGACCCCTCGAGACTTTCCAGAATCACGCGATCGCCTGCGACGCCTGGCATCTGCGCCTGTTCGACCGCAGCACGGGACCCGGCACCCAGGTGATAGAGCCGATCCTGCTCTCCTCACCGGATCATCGTGGTGCGACCGGGCCGATGCTCTTCTCCATCGGCATCGGCGTCGAGTACGTGGGCGAGGAAACGATCCAGGTCGACGCCGGTCGGTTCGATGCCCTGCATTTCCGCTTCGTCTCCACGCCCGGACTGCCCCAGGAACATCCCCCTTACGATGTCTGGTGCACGCCCGACGAATTTCTTTTCCTCCGCGGCATTACCGGCGGTTATATGAAGACCCATTACGAACTGACGAGTCTGTGCCGATGAGAGACCTTGCTCCGGTGACGGAAACATGACCGGTCACACCGCGGTGCCACCGGCACGCTCCACGTGGCTGTTCTACGGCTGGGTCATCGTCGCCGTCGCGTTCGTCACGCTGTGGGTATCCAATGGCATGACCCTGAGTGGCCTCACGGTCTTCGACAACGAGTTGCTCAGCGTTCTGAATCGGCCCGAGAGTATCGAACCGCTGCGGGAGATGGTCCGGGAGGGCGGTGTGCGCGGCTGGCTCGCCGATCACATCCTGACCGACGAGGGCACCATCTCCCGCGCGGCCTACAAGTTCCGTGACACGCTGACGCTGCTCTCCGCCGGTCTGCTCGGGTTGCTTGCCGGTGCCCTGGCGGATCGCATCGGGATCCGGCCCCTGATGGTGTTCGGGCTGTTGCTCCTGTCGGGCTGCAACCTGATGTACGGTCGTGTCGACAGCATCTGGGAGATGTACGGGATCCATTTCCTGTTCGGCATGGTGCTGACCACCTGCGGACTGATCGTGAACGTCATGCTGGTTTCGCGTTGGTTCGTGCGCCTGCGCGGTGTGGCCATCGGCATCACGCTGGCCGGGACCAGTCTCGGCAATGCCCTCCTGCCGACCATCAACACGCTGCTGATACAGTCCGAGGGGTGGCGGGCCGCATTCGGATGGATCGCCATACTGCCGCTGCTGCTCATCCCGGTCATCCTCTGGCTGGTCAGGGACAAGCCGGCGGACAAGGGGCTGGCGCCCCTCGGCGGCGTGCAGACGCGGGCAGGCTCCGCATCCTCCGACGATCTGCCGGGCATGAGCTACGGGGAGGCCCTGCGGAACCGGAATCTCTGGCTCATCGCCCTGATCGCCTTTTGCACCTTCTATGCCATCCTGGGAGCGGCGTCCAACCTGTTCCTCTACCTCGGCGGGCGAGGTTTCACTCCCCAGACGGCAGCCGCCGGGATCGGTCTCGTATTCACGCTCGGACTGATCGGCAAGATCGGCAGCGGTGTGCTGGCCGACCTCGTCGGCAAGAAGACGGTATTCGTGCTGGGGCTCACCGTGATGTTCGCGGGCAGCCTGCTGATCCTGTTCCCCGAGGCGATCTGGGCAGGCCTCATCCTGTTCGGGCTCGGCTGGGGTGGTCTTTATACCCTGCTGCAGCTGTTATGCGCGGACATCTTCGGGCTCCGGGCCCTCGGCAAGATCATCGGCACGATCACGATCCTCGATGCGGCCGGCGGCGGTCTCGGGCCGTTCCTGACCGGCTATTTCTACGACGTGAGCGGCAGCTACCAGTTGTCCTTCGCGGTCATCGCGGGGCTCGTCGGGGCGGCACTGCTGGCAGGCCTCCTGATCCGCATCCCGCCGGAACCACCGGGCGCCGCCACCGACGCCTGACCCATCGTCAGTAATCCTGCCACGCGTCGGACACCTTCTCTTCGTCGATCAGTGTGCGCCGGGCGATGCGCCCGGCCTTGATCCACTGCCAGATCCGGCAGCGATACCGGCCGCAGTCCGAGAGCTGGATCATCTCGTAGAGGTAGAGGTCCGGTTCGCCCTTGCGCACCCAGTTCAGCATGAGCGTGCGCTCGTAGTCGTCGAGTGCCACTTCGGCGGCCCAGCCCGTGATCAGCTCGTTGTCGAACCAGATGCGACCCTCTCGGTACGTCGCCGGAAAATCCCGCGTCTCGGTGCGCCCATCCTCCCACGTGTAGAGGTTCGTCTGATGGTAGGGGTAGTCACCGTCATCCGGGAAGCGGCAGATGAGACGGCTGCGGTGGCAGTCGATCAGATTCCCGTCGGCATCGGTGTAACGGTACCAGCCGTCCCACACACCCTCGTTGCGCGCCAGCAGTGGCATTTCCTCGCGAATATCGGCCATCATGCGACTCCTCGTCATCGGTCCGGCAGCATGGGAGCGGCTGCCGCGCGCAGTATACCGCCCGTGACGGCGGTCGCCGCCATCGGTGCCGGTCCGGAACGCCGGGAGACGGACCGGGAGGGGTGGGGGCCGACGACGCGGGACGGCCCGACGGCATCCGTGGCAGAATCGACGGGACAGGGGGCATGGATCACTGATCCGATGCCCTGCAGCAGAGTATGATCGCCCCGGCTGCATTGGGGACAGGACCATGACCAGACCCGTATTCGATTCCAGTACCGCCCTGCATGACGTTCGATACGAGATCCGGGGACAACTCGCGCGTCGGGCCCATGAGCTCGAGAAGATGGGCTACGAGATCGTCCATCTCAATATCGGCAATCCGGGAAGATTCGGTTTCCGTACACCGGAGACGATGCGCCTCGCCATGATCGAGAACCTGGCCCAGTCCGAGGCCTACAGTCACCAGAAAGGCATCTTCCCGGCGCGGGAGGCGGTCGTGATGCAGCAGCAGACCCGCGGGGTGCCGGGCGTCACTGCGGAAGAGGTCTTCATCGGCAATGGCGTCAGTGAGCTCATCGACCTCACTTTGCGTGCCATGCTGAACCCGGGTGACGAGATACTCGTTCCCAGCCCGGATTACCCGCTCTGGACGGCCGCTGTCACACTGAACGGCGGCCGCGCGGTGCATTATCCGTGCCTCCCGGACAGCCGCTTCCTGCCGGACCCGGAGGCTATCGAGGCACTGATCACGCCACGGACCCGCGCAATCGTCGTGATCAACCCGAACAACCCGACCGGCGCCGTTTATCCCAGGCCGCTGCTGGAGAAACTGGCCGCGCTGGCGGAACAGTACCGCCTGATCATGCTGGCTGACGAGATCTACGACCAGATGGTCTATGACGATGCGGAATTCGTGCCGATGGCGACGCTCGTGCACGACACCATGTGCATCACCTACAGCGGCCTGTCGAAGGTGTACCGGGCCTGCGGTTACCGCGTCGGCTGGGCCGTCGTCAGCGGGGCCATCGAGCAGGCAGGGGGCTATCTCGAAGGTCTCGAACTGCTGGCCGCGCTTCGGTTGTGCAGCAACGTGCCGTCCCAGTGGGCGGTGCAGACGGCACTCGGGGGATTCCAGAGTATCCGCCAGCTGGTGGCACCCGGCGGACGGCTGTTCCAGTCCCGGCAGACCGTGCTGGAAGCCGTCGACGCCAGCCGCTACCTGCAGCTGGTGGCCCCCATGGGTGCCATGTACGCCTTCATCGGCGTGAACGTCCGCCGCTATCCCGGTTTCGACGATCAGGCCTTCGCGCTCGATCTGCTGGAGAATCGCCACGTGCTCGTCGCGCCCGGCACCAGCTTCAACACACCTTATCGGAATCACTTCCGGATCACGATACTGCCCGATCCGGATACGCTCCACGACGTGTTCCAGCGCATCGAGGACGTACTGGAGACCGGTGCCCGGGCGCGCGTCACCGTAGCGTAGAATTGTTCGAGAAAGAATCACCAAGCTACTGTTTTTAATATTTAATGACTGACGACGAACAACGACACAAGCGCGTCGTCGTCACTGCCAGCCGCCGTCTGGCCAGGCACCTGAGGCTGGAGGAAGCCGTCCGCCGGTCGGCTGCCGGCGAGATCGCCTGGAGTGCTTCGCGTTACGTTCCGTGGGCAAACTGGCTCAGGGAACTCTGGCAGTCCTCCGGTTATCGTCCGGAATCGCCGATGCCGGCGGCCTTGCTGACTCCACGGGAAAACCGTCTGCTCTGGGAACGGGCGACGGTGCGGGCACTGGGCGATGGCTTCGCCGGTCGCTCGTCCACGCTGGCCGCACAGGCCGCGGCGTCGTGGCAGCGGGCCTGCGACTGGCTCGTACCGCTCGCCGAGATCACTGCCGCGGCACGTTCACCCGACACGACGTTCCTCGCCCGTGCAGGGCGCTACTTCACGGCGGCATGCCGGGCCGGCGACTGGCAGGATCCGGCCAACCTCGCCGCGAGGATCGCCGAGCGCCTGGCGGACGGTCGGATCACCATCGAAGGGAGCGTGGAGTTCGCGGGCTTCGAGCGACCGAGTCCAGCCGAGCGGCAACTGACGGAGGCAGCGGAGCATTCGGGAGCCGATATCGGGCATCGTCCTTCGCCGGATCGGGCGGCAACGACATGCGTGCGTCCCGCGGCCGATCGCGATGCAGAACTCTGCGCCGCAGGCGCGTGGGCCAGGGAGCGGCTGCTCGCAAGACCGGGGGCGCGGGTGGGGATCATCGTCCCGGACCTGGCGAGTCGCCCGCGAGCCGTCGCGCGGCTGGTCGCCGAAGGGTTCAGTCCCGGCTGGCAATTCGATCCGCGGAGAAGGCAAGCGGTCGACGTTTCCTACGGATTGCCGTTGGCCGACTACGGTCCGATCGATACGGCGCTGACCATCCTCGGCATCCTCAGTGAAGACCCGGATTTCCTGGTACTGAGTCGATTGCTCCGCAGTCCTCACCTCGCGGCCGGGGAGGCGGGCGATCGAGCGCTCCTGGAAGTCGAGCTACGGCGCCTGCCGGATCGGCGCTGGGACCCCGCCCGGCTCGGCGCAGCGATACCGGAGTCTCTCGCGCTCGCCAATCGGCCTTTCCTGGCACTACTGCAGCACATCGCCACCGTGCGGGCCGACTGGCGCAGACAGGCTGCTCCGGCGGTGTGGGCGGAGCGGGTAGATGCGTTACTGAGTGACGCGGGCTGGGGCGGGTCGCACGGGCCGCTCGCCAGCGAGTCATACCAGTTGGTGAATGCGTGGCGGTCGCTGCTGAACCAGCTCGCCGGCGTCGGGCGCGTGAGCGGACCGATCCGCGGCACGGAGGCGGTGCGCGAGTTGGCCACGGCCGCACGCGAGACCCTGTTCCAGCCGGAATCGGACGGGGCCGAGGTGCCGGTCATGGGTATCCTGGAGGCGTCGGGTATGAGTTTCGATGCACTCTGGATCAGCGGCATGGACACGACGACCTGGCCGCCGGCACAGCGTCCCGATCCGCTGCTGCCGATGGCGCTGCAGCGCGAGTACGGCATGCCGGATGCGACACCCGCCGACACGCTCGACTATGCGACGCGGATATTCACCGGCCTGACCCGGTCCGCCGCGGAGGTGGTCGTCAGCTGGCCGCGACGTGACGGGGACGCCGAGCTGGCGGCGAGTCCGCTCCTCGAGGACCTCCCTCAGGGACCCGAGGTTGCCACCGTGGTGTGTCACGCCGCCGCGCTCGCCGGTACGGCGGCGGTGGAATCCGTCACGCCCGACGCCGCACCACCTCTGGCCACGGAAGAGAAGTTGCCCGGCGGGCATGGTGCCCTGACGGCCCAGCGAACCCAGCCATTCGACGCGTTCGCGCGCTATCGGCTGCGGGCAGATCCCCTCGAGACGCCGGTCGCGGGCCTGTCGGCGCGGGACCGCGGCACCGTGATCCATCGGGCGCTGGAACGTGTGTACCGTCGATGGCCGTCTCGCAGCCGCCTCGCCGAAGCCGGCGATCCGGCTCGCGCCGAGGCGGCCCGGTCGGCGGTAGATGCGGCGCTTGCTCGTTTTCGCATCGGCGCGGACGAGCGCCTCGCAGGCCTGATCGCCATGGAGAGCGATCGTTGCACGGGTCTCGTGACGGACTTTGTCGACGTCGACCTGCAGCGACCCGAATTCGACGAGGTGATCTGTGAACAGCCGAGAGTCGTGCGCGTCGGACCTCTCGAATTGTCGATCCGCCCGGACCGCATCGACCGCGTCGGCGACGGCTGGGTGGTGATCGACTACAAGACCGGCACGGGCGGCACAGTGGTCGGCAGCGATCCCGACGACCCGCGACAGCTGCAGCTGGTCGTGTATGCGCTGAGTCAGCCGGGGCCGGTGCGGGCGCTCGCGATCGCTGTCGTCCATCCGCACCGGATCGCTTACGTCGGCGTCCACGATGGAGAAATCGACTGGCCCGGACGGTCGCTGAAAGCGGTCGAGGACTGGGACGCGCTGTTGAATGCCTGGAAGTCGCAGGCTCACTCTCTCGCCGAGGCGATCGCCGCGGGTGACGCCAGGCTGAACCTGACGCTGCCGGGCAGCGACCAGCGACCCTTCGCCGTTCTCAGTCGCGTTGCGGAACTCGTCCGCCATGACTGAGCGCTCGATTCCGGATGCGGCGCAGCGTGCGGCCGCGCTGGATGTCTCCGGTTCGTTCATCGTGCAGGCGCCGGCGGGCTCCGGCAAGACCGAGCTCCTGATCCAACGCTATCTGCGGCTGCTCGCGATTGTCGAACGGCCCGAGGAGATCCTCGCGATCACGTTCACCCGCAAGGCGGCGGCGGAGATGCGCACGCGCATCCTGGGAGCGCTTGCCCGGGCGCGGGCGGGAGAGGAGGGGGCGTCGGACCATGAACGCCGCACCCTGTCGGCAGCCAGAGAGGCGCTGGAACGCGACAAGGTGCGTGGCTGGCGGCTGTGCGACTTCCCGGAGCGGATGCAGATCCAGACCCTGGATGCGTTCAACGCCCGTCTTGCAGGCGCCCTGCCCGTGACCTCCGGCCTCGGCGGGCGCGTGCGCCTGGTAACGGAGTCGGGCGAAACCGGCATCTACCGGGAGGCAGCGAGAGCGACACTCGACTGGGTCGCGGAGTCAGGCGAGACCGGGGATGCCGTGCGGGCCCTGTTCCGCCATCTGGACAACGACGCCTCGACATGGGAGCGCTCCCTCGGCGCGATGCTGGAACGCAGGGATCAGTGGCTCGATATAACGGGCAGTGGATCCGACGACGGGACGGACGGGCGGACGGAACGTCTGCGTCGGCACTTCGAGGACGCCATCGGCATGCTCATCACCGACCGGCTCCGGGTGCTCGACGCACGGATGCCGGACAGGGTTCGTGAGCCCCTGCTGCAGCTGGCCCGCTTCGCGGCGACGAACCTGGCCGAGGCAGGCATCCGTACGCCGCTGGAGGCGCTCCGTTACACGGAAGTTTGGCCCGCGCCCGAAGCCCGCGAGCTGCCGGCGTGGCAGGCTCTCGCCTGGCTGCTCATCGCCCCCAGCAAGGGCAGCTGGCGAGGGCGGGTGGACAAGCGGCAGGGTTTCCCGCCGGGCAGTGACGCGGAGAAGGAGCGACTGGCGACGCTGATCGACGTGCTGGCCGGATGCGACGGTCTGGACAGCCTCCTCGCCGACAGCCTGCGACTGCCGCCGGCCCGGTACGAAAATGCCCAGTGGGAGGCGCTGCTCGCACTGCTCCACGTGCTGCCCCGCGCCACGGCCGAACTGAAGAACCGCTTCACGGCCCGGGGCCTGGTGGACTACGTGGAAGTCGCGCTGGCGGCTCGCCGGGCCCTGGGATCGCCGGAAGAGCCCACCGACCTCGCCCTGGCCCTGGACTATCGTATCCGTCATCTCCTCATCGACGAGATGCAGGACACCTCTCTCGGCCAGTACGCACTCCTCGAGACCCTGACCGCCGGTTGGGACGGCCTGGATGGACGGACGCTGTTCTGCGTGGGCGACCCCATGCAGTCGATCTACCGTTTCAGGGAAGCGGAGGTCGGCCTGTTCCTGGCCCTGCGGCGCCGCGGGATCGGTCAGCTGCGGCCGCGGGAACTGGTGCTGGAGACGAACTTCAGATCCGGCGGCAATCTGGTGCACTGGGCGAACGACACTTTCGCCCGGGTGATGCCCGCCGGCGACGATCTGGCCACCGGCGCCATACGGCACAGTCGTTCCCTGCCGGCACCGGGCCACGAAGACCGCGGCGTGTGCCAGGTCCACGCCCTGCTGGATGCCTCGTCCGACGACGAGGCGGAACGGGTGCGCGCGATACTTGACGAAGCGCTGGGTTCGCCCGGAACGGACAGCGTCGCCGTGCTCGTCCGCAGCCGCACCCACCTGCGCGAACTCCTGCCGTTGATGCGGGCCGACGGCATCGCGTACGAGGCACTGGAGATCGACCGGCTCACGGACCTGCCGGAAGTACAGGATCTCCTGGCGCTCACCCGGGCGCTCCTGCATCCCCTCGACCGGATCGCGTGGCTGGGGCTGTTGCGTGCGCCCTGGTGCGGCCTGACGCTCGCGGGACTCCACGCGCTGGTCCTCGGTGAATCGACGACGCCGGTACTCGACCTGCTGTACGACGACGCGCGGCTCGACCGAGTCGACGAGGACGAGAGAACCCGCGCGATCTGGATACGCGAGCAGCTCGCGCCCGCCGTCGGCCGGCCCGGACTGCCCGGTCTGCGAGAGCGGGTCGAGCGGGTGTGGTTCGCGCTGGGTGGTCCCACGTTGCTCCGTAGCCCGGCGGAGACGGAGAACGCCTATCGCTACCTGGACATCCTCGAGAAGATGGAGCGGGGCGGTACTTTGCCCGACGTCGCGGCACTGGAATCGCGACTCGACGAGGAGCGGGTATCCAGCGACGGCGCCGAGGCGCGGGTGCGGATCATGACGATCCACAAGGCGAAAGGTCTCGAATTCGATACCGTGATCCTGATGGGGCTGGGACGACAGCCGCGCGGCAGCGAACGTCCGGTGCTGAACTGGCTGACGCTGCCGGATGCCGAGGGTCACGAGCACCTGTTACCGAGTCCGATCGGCGCGCGGGGCGACAAAGCCAAGGACTCGCTGCACGAGTTCATCCATGGCATCGAACAGGAGAAGGAACGCCTCGAACTCGACCGTCTGCTCTACGTAGCCTGTACCCGGGCCCGCGGCACGCTACATCTGACCGGGTCTACGCGCACGCGCGACGGTGAGGTCCTGCCGCCGCCGGCCGGCACCCTGCTGGCCCGCCTGTGGCCGGCGCTCGCGTCGGCCTGGGAGGAGGCGCCGGGAGCATCGTCGGTTGCTGCCGGCTCGCCGAGCGCCCGGGAGGGAGCCGTACTGGTGGAACCCGCCATCCGGCGGACACGCAGCGTGTACGTGCCGACGGACGAGCTCGCGGAGGCGCCGGCGTCGATCCGTCTGGCAATCGCGACCAGCGAAGACACGGTCGAATACGAATGGGTCGGGCAGGATCTCCGTCACGTGGGGACGGTGGTGCACGGCTGGCTGGAGAGAATGTCCCGGTGGGCGGATGCGGATGTGGCATGGCGACGCCTGGATGGGCTGAGAGACCGGCACGCCGCCCTGCTGGAGGAGGCCGGCGTCTCCCCGGCAGGGATGGGGGCGGCCGTCGAGCGGGTGGACGAGGCGCTGCGACGAACGATCGGCGAACCGGTGGGGCGCTGGATCCTGTTCGGGCGCCATCAGCGCTCGGACAGCGAATGGCCGGTCGAGGGTATCGTCGACCGGCGCCTGCAGCGGGT
Organism: Gammaproteobacteria bacterium; assembly: GCA_037382365.1. GTDB lineage: Bacteria > Pseudomonadota > Gammaproteobacteria > Steroidobacterales > Woeseiaceae > Lentisalinibacter. The sequence continues at coordinate 30,690 of JARRPZ010000001.1, read as the reverse complement.
GGTGATCGACCGGTGCTTCGTCGACTCGATCGGCCGTCACTGGGTGATCGATTACAAGACCTCGCGACACGAGGGCGGTGACCTGGAGAATTTCCTTCGCGAGGAGGTGCGACGTTACGCCGCCCAGATGAGCGCCTACCGGGCGTTCTACGAAGCGGTAAGGGGTGTGGTGCCCTGCAGTGGGCTCTACTATCCGCTGCACGGCCGACTGGTTGCCGCCGACGAGCCGGCGGTCGCCGCCCTCAGAGACGACCTGCCAGACTGAACTCCCGCATGCCGGCCTGATCGGGCGATCCGAGGAAACGCAACGAGTTGGTGAGCGAGTTCGGCGCTCCGGGACGTGCCCGCACCTGGCCGCGCAGCTCGTAGGTACGCTCGTCCGCCAGCCGGATTTCGCCGGCCACTTCCAGCGGCCCGCCCCCGTCCGACAGTACGCCGCGCAGATCGCCATCGTCTCTCGGCAGGAATTCGACCCGATAACTGCCGATGGGGTTGCTGCCTGCCGGAATGTAGACGAGATCCTCGATGCTGACGGTGCCGACGAGTTCCGTCGGCCAGCCGTCCCGGAAGGTCGCGCGCTCGAGGTTGGCTCGCAGGCGGCCCTGTGCCTGCGCGACGGGCAGCATGCGACCGATGTCCGACAGCCTCAGCGAGGCCTCGAGGTCGGCCAGTCGTACCGCACCGGTCACGGTGACGGCCACGTCGCCGGTCACCTCGCCACCCGGCAGCCCCGTGTCGATGTGGTAGCCGACCCGCCCGCCGAGCAGGGCCAGCGGGCGGAAGCGCCAGGAGAGCGGGGCGAGGTAGATGCCGCCGGCAGAGGCGGCCGCGGCACGTCCGCGCCAGACCGTGCCTTCGACACCGCTGATCCGCAGATCGGCCGGGGCGAACCAGGACACGGCCAGGCGCGCCGGGAAAAGGACGATCAATCCGAGGACGAATGTCGCGGCGGCTGCCGCGACGAGCAGGCGTCGCGAGAACACGCTACAGCGTCCGTCGTAGTGTCAGGGTGGCGTCGACGCGGCCCGGCTCGGGGCGGTTCGAGAACGAGGCGGAATCGATGCGGATGGCGTGCCCGTTGGCCAGCTGGCCCAGCCAGCCGACCAGTGTGTCGAACGACGCATTCTCGAACACGACGCGGATGGAATCGCCGCCGGTCGGCTGGCTTCGTTTCAGCGTCGTGCCGAGACCTCGCTGGCGCACCGTGCTGTCGACGACCACGACGAGCGATTGTCCGGCCTCCGTCGGCGCGCGCGTGCCGCTGCCGCCCGAGGGCGCCGGTACGCGTCCCTGGAGCTGACGGAGTTCCGAGACGATCTCCCGCTGACTCTCGACCCGGCTCTCCAGACGGCTGTTGGCGGTCTCCAGCGGCAGCCATACCAGCAGATAGACGAGCACGATGACGGTCAGCACGGCGGCGAGCGAGACGAGCAGCTGCTCCCGCGGTGCCAGGTTACCGAACCACTGTTTCATGCGCCGGCCACCTGGATCTGCAGACGACTCTTCACCCCGTCAGGCTGCTGGTCGGTCGACTGGATCTTCGCAACGAATCGTCCACTTTCGCCGACGAGCTTGCGCAGGCGATCCAGAGTGGCCACGTCCGGCGCGGTGAGTCGGATATCCATCACGCCGTCCCGGTAGCTGATCGCCTCGATGCGCGTGTTCGCGGTCTGGCGCATGGCTGCGCTGATGCTCTCCAGCGTGGCCAGGAACTGACGTGTACTCCGGGTCCCCCCGCCGCTCTGACCGACACGCGCCAGTTCCGAAGCCATCTGCGCAGCCGGATCGCGAACCTCTCCTACCCACGGGAAGGTGGCGCGGAACGCCTCTTCCACTTCGGCGCTCAGACGCTTGTCCTTTGCCCGGAGATCGGCGTAGCGCACGCCACTGGCGATCAGCGTGACCAGGAACAGGGCGGCAGCCAGCCCCGCCGCGGCGCGCCACGGCTGCCACAGAGAGTGGGTGGCCGTGCGCGGCGCATAGGCACCCTGGAGCAGGTTGATACCGCCGCCGGCACCGATCGTGACGGCGAGACGGGGGAGTGCGCCGTCCGGCAGCAACTTGACTTCGAGACTGTCGAGTTGTTGCCGCAGTGCCTGGAATTCCAGCTCGTAGCGCTCCGCCGTCGCCGGATCGCAGTAGACGAGCACGTGCCGGGGCAGCTCCCTTGCCGCGTCTGCCGCCTGCGCTCCGGCATCCGCGTCGTCGAGGAGTCCGACGGCGGCCAGGGCGTCGCCGGGCCTGAGACCCTGCAGCGCGAGCTCCATCGCGGCGCCGTCGTTCAATATGATCAGGTCGTCCTCGATGAGTACGCTGAGTGTGCCGGGGATGCGGGCCAGCCCCTGCGCCTCGCTGAACAGGGCCGCCGGCCGGATCCCGTTGTCCTGGAGCCGCTGCAGGGTTTCCTGCAGTTTCTCCTCCTCGATTATGGCCACGGGCATCCGCCCGCCGCCGCGCCGCTCACCCGGTGCGAAATGCAGTCGTTCCACGTCCTGGGCGACCTGTTCCTCCAGTGCGAAGGGCAGGGCCTGAAGGAGTCGGGCTCCTTTTGCGGGGACGTCCGCCGAGGTGATCAGGACGTCGGCCGCGGGGACGAGGACGTATATTCGCCGGTCTTCGGCGGCGGCCGCGGCCTGGGCGAGGGTGCCACGGGCCGGTTCTCCGCGCCGCCCGCCGCCGGAGTCGACCGCCAGCCACTCGGCCTCGCCGGCGTCGGTCTCGCGCAATCGGATCACGAGGATTTCGGCCATGTCACTCCGCGCCAAACGTTCTGAGGATAGGCGTGACGTCGCCCTGCGGGCCACGCTGGAGGAGACTGTACATGGTGAGCCGAACCGTGCCAATACGGACGATACTCTCCAGGCGGAAGTAATTAGTTGATTCGCCGAGCGTATTCAGTACCTCCGGCTGGACGAGCGTGGAGAACGAGGCCGTCACGTCCGCGAACCCCGTCTCCTCTCGCTCGGCGACCAGCCGCTCGGCATCAGCGGCCGTGACATTTTCATCCAGCGACATCAGGACGGCGGGAGTGGCCGTATTCACATTGATCGATGTGCGCCCCGGCAAGGCGGTCACGTGGGGTCTCAGCAGGCGATACGACTCCGCGTCGACGCCGATCACGGCCGCGATCTCGCTGGCGCTCGACACGGGGCTGTTCGCACTCCGGTAGGGCGGTATCCGGCCCGTATATTCGCCATCCTCCGCACCGTCCGGAAAGAAAGGCTGCGTGTCCGCGTCCAGCCAGTCGGCGACGGCGCCGGCGATCTGAGGCTCGAGACCGAGCGCCCGCAACAGTCGTCGGAACTGCTCGAGCGTGGGTTCGTCGATCTCACCGGCCGCATTCAGCAGATTATTGATGTTGAATCGGCCCTGCAGATCGACGAGGCCGCCGGAGACGTCGCCGCTCATGCCCGCCCCCTCGACGGGCAGGGGCGGTAATTGCTGCGCCCAGATCTCACCGAGATGGTCGGCCTGGCTGTCCTGTTGATCCTGGCTGAGGATCACGCCCACCCACTGCTCTGCGCCGAGTGCGACCTGGACAGCCTGTTCGCGCCACAGCAGATTGGTAGTGCGACGCACGTCCAGTGTGGTGTCCCAGGCCAGGCTGACCGCATACAGCGTGCAAAGCGCGACGATGAGCATGGCAAACATCAGGGCGACGGCACCGCGCTGTTGCCCGGGAAGCGGCGCGCGTTTCACGGGATGACCTCGATGACGCGACGGATTTCGCCCAGTTCCTCGATATCCAGCACGATCTCGACTGCGCGTGGTCGCAGTGTGAGACCCTCTGCGCCGCTCTGGGAGACAGGGGGCCACTGCTCGATCCATTCGTCGGCACCGGCGAGGTAGCGGATGCGGATGTCGCGCAGACCCTCGATCAGAGTGGCTTCCGCGGGATCCGTGCCGAGCGTGCGGTCCATCACCGGCCACTGGCGACGGACGAGCCGGTCCTCCTCGATCCGATAGGCGACTCGTTGCAGTGCCGGTCGGGGCAGAACCAGGGGATTCGACCATCCTCCCCGGCTGAGGACGACGAGGTCGCCCGAACGGTCGCCGGCCTGCAGCCCGGGCAGGCGTCCGTCGCCGAGTTCGTCCCGGACGGCCCGCGGCGCCAACTGGCCGAAGTCGAGGGTCATCCGCTGCATCGTCCGCTGCAGGGCCTGGAGCCGGCTCATCTGGTCGCTGACGATCCGCGAAGCTTCCACGACGCCGTTCAGCGTCGTATACGATGCCGCGGCGAGTGCCGCGAATATCGCCAGCGAAACCATCACCTCGATCAGTGTGAAACCCCGCTGCCCGCCGGCACCGCGCATCCGGGTCACCGATCCGCGCTGCCGCTCAGCGACTGGGCCCATGCCGCATTCGCCACACCGGGTGGTGCCGTCTCGCCGAGGAATCCGCTCACGTTGCGTATGATTTCGTCGGGACGCGTGGTGAGGGCGATGGTCAGGTCGACGCGGCGGAGATTCTCGACGCCGGTCTCTGACACGACCGCTTCCCAGCGCCACAGCCTGCCGGCCATCTCGGCCTCACCGTTGGTGCGGCCGACGTCGGGCAATTCTCCGCTCAGCCTGAGCTCGGCGATCTCGTTGAGACCGACGTAGAGCGCCAGCGTGCGATCGCGCAGACTGCGCGACGTGTCGACACTCTGGGTACCTGTGGCCAGTACGGCTGCGAGCCCGAGCGCGGCGATGGCGAGTGCGATCAGGACTTCCACGAGGGTAAAGCCGTTCTCCTTCACGGTATCTCCTCGCCCTTCAATTCGACGCGTCCGAGGAAGTCGCCGCTGAGCTCCATCCGCGCATCGTCGAAGTCTCTGGTCAGCGTGAGTTCGAACGGCGTCGCGTCGCCACTGGACAGGAGCAGGACGTGGGGTGTCGGACCCGGGTCCGGGCCGTCGTCCGGATTGCGGGGTCGACGCTCGCCTTCGATGGACTCGAATAACTGGATGTCCCGGGATTCCAGTCGCAGCCCGAGCCGGACGTCATCGGGCAGATTCCTCTCGCGCAGGATGTCGTCCCCGTCCAGCGCGATCCAGGCGCCCGTGGCGGGATCCTGTTCGTAGAACCGGTAGCCGTGCAGGCCGAACCGCAGGCCGTAGTCCCTGCTCTGCATGGCCGCTTCCTCGGCGGCCAGCTCGATCAGTGCCGCCGCCCGTCTCGCCTCGCGGTCCAGATCACGGTCGTCCCGGAGCAGTCCGAGACTCGGCAGTACGGCAGCGACCGAGATGCCGAGGATCACGATCACGACCAGAAGTTCGATCAGGGTGAAACCCCGGGCGCCCATCCCCTGAAGACGCGTGCTGCCCGCCATGCTCAGCGCAAACCGGCAGTCGCGGCTCGCCGACTCACTCGTCGAGGGACCAGTTGCCCCGGTCGGCATCGATACCCTCGCCGCCGGGCCGACCGTCGGCCCCCAGCGTGTAGATGTCGATCTCGCCGTGCTGCCCGGGATTGAGGTACTGATAGGTATTGTCCCAGGGGTCCTTCGGGGTACGGTCGAGGTAGCCGCCGGCGCGCCAGTTCTTCACTGACGGATCGTTGGGCCGTTCGACGAGTGCGGCAAGTCCCTGCTCGGTCGTCGGGTAACGAAAGTTGTCGAGACGATAGAGCTTGAGTGCCGACTCGATGCTGCGAATATCCTGTTTCACTTTGGAAATCTGAGCATCGTCGATGCGTCCGATCACGTTCGGTGCAATGATGGCTGCGAGCAGACCGATGATGACCACGACGACCATGATCTCGATAAGTGTGAAGCCGGCCTGCCGGGTTCTGCCCGAGCCGTATCCTGGGAACTCTTGCACGATGTCTCCGCTCCGCCGAAAAATCAGGAAATAAATGCAATCCGTAAGGCAAATACGCACTGCGATGATAGCCGTGGAATTATAGCAAACATGGGGTTTCGGGCCCGGACACAGCGCACTATTCGGTCCGACAGCGCCCGGGGCGCGATCGTTCCGTTCACCCTGGTGGGAGTCGCCTGCGTCGCCGTCGCCGCCGGCGGTCCCGCCGCGTTCGCCGCGCTGTCCTTCGACCGGGATGCCATCGAGGCCGGCGCCGTGTGGCGTCTGCTGACGGCTCACCTGGTGCATCTCGGTACGATGCACCTCGCGCTGAACCTGGTGGGACTGGCGCTGATCGGCTGGATCACCGGCGGTGAGTTCCGCTGGCCGGCCTGGGTCGCGATCGGATTGGCGAGCGGACTCTCGGTGAGTGGCTCCCTGTACGCCTTTCACCCGGAGGTATCGTGGTACGTCGGGCTGTCCGGCGTACTGCACGGCCTGCTCGCGGGGGGCATCGTACCGGGTGTTGCGCGCCGCAGGCCGGAGAGCCTGCTATTGCTGGCAGTATTGTTATTCAAGCTGGCCTGGGAGGCCGTGGCGGGACCCATACCCGGCTCGGCGGAGACGGCGGGCGGGCCGGTGCTGGTCGAAGCGCATCGGTACGGAGCGCTGGGCGGCGCGGCAGCCGGTCTCCTGGCTCGGTTCTGGGAGCGAAGCGTACGATCGGTATAATCCCGGCCCACCGGCGACTGTCGGACGCCTGTCGGCGAGGTCGATACGCGGCGAGGGGAGGACCGTGTGAAGACAGCATTCGTATTTCCCGGCCAGGGCTCCCAGTCCCCCGGCATGCAGGCCGAACTGGCCGACGCTTTTCCCGTGGTCCGCGACGTCTACCGCGAGGCGAGCGACATACTCGGGCGCGATCTCTGGGGACTGGCCCAGGCAGGCCCGGAAGCGGCACTGGATCTGACGGAGAACACCCAGCCCGTGATGCTCTGCGCGGGTATCGCTGCCTGGCGGGTGTGGATCGGGGCCGGCGGTACCCAACCCGCCACCATGGCCGGTCATTCCCTCGGCGAATATTCCGCCCTGGTCGCGGCGGGCGCACTGTCTTTCGAGAGTGCCGTCTCTCTCGTGGCCGACCGCGGACGTTTCATGCAGGAAGCGGTCGAGGAGGGCAGCGGCGCGATGGCGGCGATCCTCGGTCTGGAGGACGATGCGGTGCGCGAGGCCTGCGCCGCCGCGGGCGATGAGGGCGTCGTCGAGGCGGTGAATTTCAATGCGCCGGGCCAGGTCGTGATCGCGGGTGAGAGAAGGGCGGTCGAGTCGGCTGTCGAGAAAGCGCAGCAAGCCGGTGCCCGCCGCGCGATCCTGTTGCCGGTGAGCGTGCCGTCTCACTGTGCACTCATGGAGCCGGCTGCGGAGCGTCTTGCGGAATCGCTCCGGGCCGCGCGCATGGACGCCCCGATCATCCCGGTCGTGAACAACGTGGATGTCGAATGCGTGACGGAGCCCGCCGCCATCGCCGACGCGCTGGTCCGCCAGCTCTACCGGCCGGTACGCTGGGTCGAGACCATCCGCCGCTTCGCCGATGACGGCATCGAGCGCGTCGTCGAATGCGGACCGGGACGCGTGCTGACCGGGCTCGGTAAACGAATCGACCGCACTCTGCCGCATGTCGCGCTGGATACGCCGGCGGCGGTGAATGGTCTGCTGGAGGAGACGGAGGAATAGGCGATGCCGGGAATTTTCATTTCAGACGCGCTGGAAGAGGCCGTCGCGGTCGTTACCGGTGCATCGAGGGGCATCGGTGCGGCCATTGCCGATGCGTTGTCGCAGGCGGGCGCACAGGTGATCGGTACCGCCACCTCGGAGTCGGGGGCGTCGGCCATCAGCGAGCGTCTCGGCGACCGCGGAACCGGGGCGGTCCTGGACGTCTCCGACGCGGACTCGGTGGAGGCATTCGTCGGCGCACTCCCGTCCGCGCCGGATATCCTCGTGAACAATGCGGGCATCACCCGCGACAATCTCCTGCTCCGGATGAAACCGCAGGAATGGGACGAGATCATCGAGACCAATCTCTCCGGCGTCTATCGGATGAGCAAGGCGTGTCTGCGGGGAATGATGAAGAAGCGCTCGGGCCGCATCATCAGCGTCGCCTCCGTGGTCGGCGTGATGGGCAATGCCGGTCAGTCGAACTATGCGGCCGCGAAGGCGGGCATCATCGGTTTCACGAAGTCCCTCGCCCGCGAAGTCGGTTCGCGGGGCATCACGGTGAACGTGATCGCGCCCGGGTTCATCCGGACGGATATGACGGAGGCCCTGGGCGAGGAGCAGCAGGGGGCGCTACGGGCACAGATCCCGCTGGCGCGCCTCGGCGAGCCGGCCGACATCGCGGCGGCGGCGGTGTTCCTGGCGTCGCCCGCCGGCGCCTACATCACCGGCGAGACCCTGCACGTGAATGGCGGCATGTATATGATCTGAGCCCCGCATCCCCGGCCACCGGGTCTGTGGAACGTGCGGGCCGTTTTCCAATACAATACCGGCCCTCGGCAGCGTCGGCGCTTCTACAGGGCGCGCGGGGGATGATCGCGGCAGCGGCTGCGTTCAGCGAATGCCGGGGGCGGTGCGGAGTACCGGACGGACTCGCCGTGCCCGGCAATAGAATTCAGGCAGTCTCTGCGAAGGAGAAACAGTAGCTATGAGCAGCATCGAAGAACAGGTCAAGAGCATCGTGGCGGAACAGCTCGGGGTGAAGGAAGACGAGGTCACCAACGATGCTTCGTTCGTCGACGATCTCGGCGCCGATTCGCTGGATACCGTGGAATTGGTGATGGCGCTCGAGGAAGAATTCGAGACCGAGATCCCCGACGAGGAAGCCGAGAAGATCACCACCGTGCAGCAGGCCATCGATTACATCAAAGCCCGCAAAACGGATTCCTGAGATCGCCGGGCCGGCGACCTCCTGCCGGCCCGCTCTTTCCGTCATCCGCCCCTTCCCACCTGACAGGTAACTCCCGTGGAGAGACGTCGCGCAGTCGTTACCGGACTCGGCATCATCTCGCCCGTCGGTAACAGCATCGATGAGGCGTGGAAGAACGTCGTCGAGGGGAACCCCGGGATGGGTCCCATCACGCTGTTCGACCCGGAACCCTTCGCGACACGATTCGCCGGCCTCGTGAAGGATTTCGATGCGGAGGAGCAGGGCATCCCGAAGAAAGAAGCCCGCAAGATCGACACCTTCGTCCAGTACGGTGTCGCTGCCTGCAACCAGGCGCTGGCCGCGAGCGGCCTCGACGTGACGGACGAGAATCGTGGTCGTATCGGCGTCGCCATGGGCGCAGGTATCGGTGGCATCGCCACCATCGAAGCGAACCACAGCAAGTACCTCGATTCGGGGCCGCGCCGGATCTCGCCGTTTTTCATCCCGGGCGCCATCATCAATATGATTTCGGGTCACGTGAGCATCCTCCACGGTCTCACCGGTCCGAACCTCGCCGTCGTGACCGCCTGCACGACGTCCACCCACAGTATCGGCCTGGCGGCACGCTCCATCGCGTGGGGCGACGCGGACGTGATGCTCGCCGGCGGTGCCGAATACGCCACGACACCACTGGGGCTCGGCGGCTTCTGTGCCGCACGGGCACTCTCGAGCCGGAACGACGAGCCGAATCGCGCGAGTCGGCCATTCGACCGGGAGCGGGACGGTTTCGTGCTGGCCGACGGGGCCGGCTGTCTCGTCATCGAGGAATACGAGCACGCGAGAGCGCGCGGGGCCGACATCCTGGCCGAGGTGTGCGGCTTCGGCATGAGTGGCGATGCCTCTCACATCACACTGCCCCCCGAAGACGGGGAAGGAGCCCGCAAGAGCATGGCAGCGGCGCTCTCGGACGCGGGCCTCAGCCCCGCAGAAGTCGATCATCTCAATGGTCATGCCACTTCGACGGTGGCCGGGGATATCGCGGAGACCGTCGCCGTCAAACGGGCTTTCGGTGACCACGCATACCGTCTGCCGGTGAGCGCAACGAAATCCACGACCGGTCATCTGCTGGGCGCGGCCGGCGCCGTCGAGGCGATCTTCTCCATACTCGCGCTGCGCGACCAGGTCGTGCCGCCGACGATCAACCTCGACAATCCGGATCCGCAGTGCGATCTGGACTACGTGGCCCACGAGGCTCGCGATGCATCGCTGCAGGTCGTGATGTCGAATTCGTTTGGTTTCGGTGGCACCAACGGCACGCTGGTATTCCGGAGCGTCTGAGCGACGGGCCAGCGATCGCATCGAGTCGGCGAGGCTCGCCTCCGCTATGCCGATGAGCACGACGAGAACTCTGGATGGTCAGATCGATCTGCTGGCCATGCACGAAGCCTGGCCCGACCGTTACCCGTTCCTGCTCGAGAGCGTCGAGGGCACCGATGCCCAGGCGCGATTCGATCTGCTGTTCGCGGGGCCGGGTGACAGCCTGCACCTGCACGCCGACGGAACCATAAGCGGGCCCGTCGGTGGCGAGACCTTCCTGGATTGCCTGGATCGCTGGTGGCGCTCCGAGGCAATCACCGAGCGTGGCCAGGGAATATTCGCAGGGGGCTGGTTTCTCTATCTCGGCTATGAACTCGCCGGCGAGATCGAATCGAGCCTGCGACTCCCGTCACCGGAGGGTCTGCCCATCGCAATCGCGAGGCGAGTCCACGGGGCGGTGCTCCGGGATCGCCGGTCGGGACGGGTGACCGCTGTCGCCGAATCCGGCCACGAGATCCTGCTCGAACAGATAAGGACGGACGCGCAGAGGGTACCCGAGCCGGCCGACGACGACGACGCGCCGGCTCTGGCCGGTCCCGCCCGTGAAGAGCCGCCGGAGCAATACCTCGCCGCCGTGGCGGCGGCGAAAGACTACATCGCGGCGGGTGACATCTATCAGGCGAATCTGTCCCGCCTGTGGCGCGGCACCCTCGCTCCGGGGATGACCCCGGTGCGCATCTATCGTCGTCTCAGGGACGCGAATCCCGGGCCGTTCGCCGGACTCATGCGACTCGGCGATGACTCGATCATCTCCTCCTCGCCCGAACGCCTGCTGCGCGTCGCGGACGGATTGGCATCGACGCGGCCGATCGCCGGTACGCGACCCCGGGGCGGCAGTGAAGATCACGACCGGGCGCTGAGCGCGGAACTCATCGCTCATCCGAAGGAGCGGGCCGAGCATGTCATGCTGATCGATCTGGAGCGGAACGATCTCGGCAGGATCTGTCGTCCCGGCACGGTCCGTGTGGACGAGATGATGGTGGTCGAGAGCTATCGCCACGTACACCATATCGTCAGCAATGTCACCGGCGAGTTGTACGCTGGCGTGACACCGGGCGAGGCCATCGCGGCCGTCTTCCCGGGCGGCACGATCACGGGCTGTCCCAAGGTCCGATGCATGGAGATCATCGCGGAACTGGAGTCCGGTCCCCGCGGGGCCTACACCGGCTCGTTCGGCTACCTGGGACGCGACGGCACCATGGACCTGAATATCCTGATACGTACCGTGGTCACCGACGGGCGCGATCTCACGCTGCGCGCGGGCGCCGGTATCGTCGCCGACTCTGAGCCACACGCCGAACTGGAAGAGACACGTGCCAAAGCCAAGGGACTGCTGCTGGCGCTGGGGCAGGGTGGGTCCTGATGTACTGGCACTATGCCGACGGCGTGCATGCGCCGGGTCCGGACGACCGGGGATTCGCTTACGGTGACGGCGTGTTCGAGACGATCGCAGTGCGTGGCGGCCACCCGCGGCTCCTGGACAGGCATCTCGCGCGATTCCGCACCGGTGCCGCGCGCCTGCGCCTGCAAGTGCCGCGCGAGCGGGAGATCCTGGACCTGATGAAGGCGGCGATCGCCGAAGCGCCTGTCGATGCCGAACGCGCCGTGCTGAAGCTCGTGCTGACGCGCGGAGACGGCGAACGAGGCTATGCCTACGGCGAATCAGCTCAGCGCCTGTTCGCGGGTGTATCGGCGGCGCGGCGCCCGGCGGAGACCCGTCGGCACGGTGTCGCGGTGCGCTGGTGCCGCACGCGCCTCGGACGTAATCCGGCGCTCGCCGGCATAAAGCACCTGAATCGTCTGGAACAGGTCCTTGCCCGCGCCGAGTGGCAGGATCAGGCTGTCGCGGAAGGCCTCATGCTCGATGCCGCCGGCTTCCTCGTGTGCGCTACCATGAGCAATCTGTTCCTGGTGCTGGGAGGGAGCCTCGTCACGCCCGCACTGACTCACGCCGGGGTCGCTGGTGTGATGCGTGCGGAAGTGCTGCAGATCGCGGACGAACGCGGAATCCCGGTGGAAGTCCGGGAGGTTCGCCCGCAGGAAGTCGAGAGGGCGGATGCGGTCTTTCTCACGAACAGCCAGTACGTCCTGTGGCCCGTGACGCGGCTTGGCGGCCATCACTGGCGGGAAGGAGCTCTCGCGGCCGGGATCCGGGCGGAATTGTCTGGCCGGGGCATCGTCGAGTGAGGAGGACATGGGTCGACTGATACTGGCGGCAGTCACGGGAATGATCCTGCTGGCTGTCGGTGTTGGCGCCGCCCTGCTGTGGGCTCGGGCGCAACTGCACCAACCGCTGTCCCTGGATGCACCCGAGGTCGTGGAGATCCGTTCCGGGACCGGCCTGTCGAGCGTGACGACCGAGCTGGGCGAGCGGGGCCTGCTGGACCATCCGGCGGTCCTCTCCTGGTACGGCAGGCTCTCGGGAGAAGCACAGCGCATCAAGGCGGGCGAGTATGTCCTGAAGCCCGGCACGACGGCGGCAGAGGCACTCGCGAAATTCGTCGCCGGCGACGTGCGTCTCTACAGCTTCACCCTCGTCGAAGGCTGGACGACTGCCGAAGCGGTGCGGGCACTCCAGCAGCATCCTGCGATCACGGTGACCCTGGAGCCCTACGACCCGGAACGCCTGCTCGATGCCGTCGAGGCCGAAGAGGATCATCCGGAGGGGCTGTTTTTTCCCGATACCTATCATTTTCCCCGCGGCGCCAGCGACACGGCGATCCTGCGCCAGGCCTACAATCTGATGCATCAGCGACTGTCCGCGGCCTGGCAATCGCGCAGCGAGGGCATCCCGCTCGACACCCCTTACGAGGCGCTGATACTCGCATCCATCATCGAGAAGGAGACGGCACGCGACGACGAACGGCGGGCGATCGCCGGCGTGTTCACCCGACGGCTGCAGAAAGGAATGCGGTTGCAGACCGATCCGACGGTGATCTACGGCATGGGGGACGCATTCGACGGCAACATCCGTCGCCGTGACCTGCGCACCGACACGCCCTACAACACGTACACCCGCAAGGGTCTGCCGCCGACACCGATCGCGCTCCCCGGGCAGGCTTCCCTCGAGGCGGCCGTGGACCCGGCCGCGGGCGACGCCCTGTTCTTCGTCGCCACCGGTGAACCCGACGGCAGTCATTACTTCTCGGCGACGCACGAGGAGCACGAGGCCGCTGTCGAGCGTTACCTCGCAAGGATCCGGGAACGGGGACGATGACCGCAATGCGAGGACGATTCATTACCGTCGAAGGCATCGAGGGCGTCGGCAAGAGCACGAATATCGGCTTCATCTGCGAAAGGCTCCGCGCCGCCGGGGTGGCGGTGATCAGTACCCGGGAACCGGGCGGGACACCATTTGCGGAATCGATACGGGATCTCGTGCTGGCCGAACGGGACGAAGCGGTGCCCGCCACGGCCGAACTGCTTCTGATGTTTGCAGCCCGGGCGGTGCATCTGGAGAATCTGATCGTGCCGGCTCTCCGCCGTGGTGACTGGGTCGTCTGCGACCGCTTCACCGATGCGACGCTGGCCTACCAGGGCTACGGCAGGGGGCAGGACATCGGGCGTATCCGTCAGATCGCCGACATTGTCCATCCCGGCCTGTGGCCGGACCTGACCATACTCCTGGACGCACCCCTGGCCGTGACTCGGCGGCGCAGGGAAGAACGTGGCGTGTCCGATCGGTTCGAAAGCGAGGAGTCCGCGTTCTTCGAGCGGGTGCGCGCGGGATATCTCACGCTGGCCGACGCCGACCCGGAACGCTTCGCGGTGGTCGACGCCGGACGACCGCTGGCGTCGGTACAGGACGCGCTCGGACGACACATACAGCGCCTCGTGGACGAGAAACAATCTTAGAAATGAATGCTAAGTGACAGATATTAAAGAACTACCATGGCTATTTGATCTGTGTGAGTCGCTGCGCCGCAATCTGCAGGGCGACCGGCTCGGTCATGCCGTACTCCTGAGCGGACCAGCGGGTATCGGCAAACGCGCCCTCGCGGAGTGGCTCTGTGCGAGCTACCTCGACGAACGGGACGAACCCCGGCGGACGCCCGGATGGCCCGGCGCCGGTATCGGACACCCGGACGGGCAATGGATCCGACCGGAGGAGGGCAAGAGGCGGATCTCCGTCGATCAGATCCGGCTGCTCGTGGCGGACATCGGACTGAAGAGTCACGCCGGCGGCGGCAAGGCCGCCGTCATCGAACCGGCGGATGCGATGACCCTGAACGCGGCCAACAGCCTGCTGAAGACGCTCGAGGAACCCCCGGGCGACGCATTGATCGTGCTCGTCGCCGACACATTGTCGGGCGTGCCGGCCACGATCCTGAGCCGTTGTGCCGTGCTGCGCGTCCCGCTGCCGCCGACGGGTGCGGCAATCGCCTGGCTCGATGCATTGGGTGAGGAGGGGGACTGGCCGGAGGCGCTGGCACTGGCCGGTGGGGCCCCGCTTCGCGCTGTGGGCTTCGTTCGGGAGGGGCTGGCAGAGTTGCCGGGCCGCTTCCGCGAAGATCTGGGAGAGGTCATCGCGGGCCGCCTCGGTCCGCTGGAGGCGGCCGGCCGATGGGCGAAACCGGATGCCGTCTTCGCCATCGCATGGCTCGAGGGCCTCGTCCGGGATCTGATCCGTCGGTCTGTCGGGGGCGCCGCAAAGGCGACGACGAGCCTCGTCCCGGAAAGCGTGCTCCACCACATGGACAGCCGAAATCTCTTCTGTTATCTAGATCGCCTGACCAGACTGAGAATTCAGCCCACAGGGTCGTACAACGAACTGCTGGCGCTCGAGTCGCTGCTGATCCCGTGGGCCGAAGGCTTCAGGGACGGCGACGAGGGTCTGGAAACCGCGCCGCTCGGGGCCGTAGACACGAGCGATCCGGCGCGATCAAAGGGGTAATGAGATCATGTCGAAACCGGGCCTGCTTACACTCACGATAAAGGACAAGAGTGCCCTCTATCTGGCGTACATGCCGTTTGTCCAGAACGGGGGGCTGTTCATCCCGACCAACAGCAGTTACCGGCTCGGAGACGAGGTCTTCATGCTCCTGAATCTGATGGGAGAGGACGAGAAGATCCCGGTCGCCGGCAAGGTCATCTGGATGACACCGAAAGGCGCGCAAGGAAAGCGCACGGCAGGTATCGGCGTCCAGTTCTCCGAGCAGGATCAGGGGAACACGCAGAAGAAGATCGAGAATTATCTCGCCGGTGCGCTCAGCGGCGACAAGCCCACCCATACCATGTAGCGACGCCGGCCGCGGTCAGGAATCGCGGGCGCTGTTGATCCCTCCCCTCAACACGCAGGCGTTGAATCCCCGCTCGCTCAGTATGTAGGCGCCGGCCGAACTCCGGCGTCCGGTATCGCAGCAAAGGACGTACGGACGTTGCTTGTCCAGCGTGCCGAGCTTCAGGCGGATGAAATACAGCGGCATATTGACCGCCCCCTCCTGATGATAATTGTCGAACTCGCTGGGCAGGCGCACATCCAGCCACTGCCCGCCGCCCGCCACGATCTCCTGTGCCTGTGCGTAGTCGACCCACTCGAGCATCGGCTCGTTCAGCAGCCTGTTGAAATCGTCCTTCCCGAGCCGCATCACCGCACCATCGGTCAGCATGGTTACGGTCGCGTTACGTCTGGCATCGGAAATGAGCGCCTCCTCGCCGAAGCTGTCCCCGACGGCGAGTTCCGCCAGACGGATCCCCTCCCTGTTGAGGGGGGTCTCTCTCGTCACCGCGCAACGGCCGCGCGTGATCACGTAGAAATAGTCGCCCTCGGCACCCTGCTTGATGACCTGATCTCCGGCCTTGTAGTTGATCTGCTGCATGCGCATGAAGATCGCCTGTATGTTGGCGGGGGGGATCTTGTGGAACGCCTTGGTCTGGAGAAGTGTCGTCATCCAGTCGTCCGCGCCGTCCTTCTCGCGGCCGCGCAGTTCGCTGACCTCGTAGGACCCGGTCTGGTCCCAGGTGAGCATCACGTCGAGCAGGTCGCTGTCGATATTGAGATAGCGGATGCCCGTTCGCGCCCGCCCGGTATGACGTCGCGGGAAGAGCGGCGACAGCGGGTTCCGAGCGTCTTCGGTACCACCCTGCACGGTCTTGACCACTTCGCCCTGGTCGAGCAGGTCGACGGTCCCGGAGACGAGGTAGATGGTGCGCTTCTCGGTGTCGCCCTCCCGGAACAAGGTCTGGCCGTGATCCAGTTCATGCACCCGCGTCTTCTTTGCCAGCGCGGCGAGATTCTCCCGTTTCAGACCATCCAGCGGTGAGAATGCCCTGAGGAGGTTGGGGTCTACCTGTTCCGTCATCTTTACGCCAGTACTCGTACGCGGATGCGCGGCCCGGTCGGCGCCGCGGGAAGTCATCGATTGCCGGGCGCATTGTACAGACAACGACCCGGCCAGGTCAGGACGCAGCGCAAATTTCAGGCGGTCGTCGTTCAGTCGGGCGTGGTGAACTGTTGCCAGCCATCGGCGGGGTGGAACCGGTCGCCGTATTCCATGGCGAATTTCTCCAGGCGGCTGCGCACCTCGTCCACGCCACGCGACCGGGCATAGTGCAGCGGACCGCCACGGAAGGGAGCGAAGCCGGTACCGAAGATAACGCCGGCATCCAGCAGGTCCTCGTCCGCAACGACACCCTCGGCCAGGCAGGCGACGGCCTCGTTGACCATCGGCAGCATGAGCCGGTCCTGAAGGTCGGGTGGCTCCGGCCCGTCCGGGTCCGCTTGCCTGACCGCCTTGCCGTCTTCCCACCGGTAGAATCCCTGACCCGTCTTACGCCCGAGATGACCGGCCTCGACCATGTCGCCGAGCTTCTCCGGCAGCGGATATCCGTAGGCATCCGCGAGAATCTTCGAGACGTGCCAGGCGACGTCAAGACCGACACTGTCCGCAAGTTCGACCGGCCCCATCGGCATGCCGAAATCGACTGCCGCCTCGTCGATCGTCCCCAGGGGCACGCCTTCCTGGTGCAGGCGCATCGCCTCGCCCATGTAGGGGGCCAGCACGCGGTTGACCACGAAACCGGGCGAGCTCGCACATTCGAGAGGGAACTTGCCGATACGCTTCACGAACGCAAGACCAACATCGATGGCGGCCGCTTCCGTATCGTCGCAGCGGATGACCTCGACGAGTGGCAGCCGGGCGACCGGATTGAAGAAATGCAGGCCGATGAGTCTCGCCGGTGCCGCGAGCACCGTACGCAGATCCTCGAGACGGATCGAGGAGGTATTGGTCGCGAGGACGGCCCCTTCCTTCATCCGCGGTTCGAGATCGCGGTACAGAGCCTGTTTCGCCTCGCGGTCCTCGAAAATGGCCTCGATGATCAGGTCGGCATCGGCGACCCCGTCACCGGCTACGTCGGCGCGCAGGCGCGCGACGGCTGCCCGGCGTTCGTCCTCGTCCCGGATGCGTTTCTCGAACAGTTCCTCCGCCCGCTCCAGAGCCGGCCGGACGTACTTCTCTTCCCGATCCTGCAGGGTCACTTCGAGGCCACGCAGCGCACACCATGCAGCGATATCGCCGCCCATCACGCCAGCGCCCACGACGTGCAGCCGTCGGGTCGGCGCCGCTTCGTCGCTGCCCTGCGCCTTCAGCCGATTCTGCAGGAAGAACACGCGCACCAGGTTGCGTGAGGTCTCGGTACACATGAGATCGGCGATTGAACGGGCCTCGGCCACGTATCCGGTCTCCGTGCTCGCGCCGTGCTTCTGCCACAGGTCGATAATGGCGTATGGTGCCGGGTAGTGGGCCTGTCGGGCCCGTTTGGCTACCCGCTCGCGCATCTTGCCGGCGACGAAAGGGCGCACGATACCGAGATTCAGCAGGGATTGCGGGAAACCCGCCTGACCGCGCGGCGGACGCGACCCGATGACCTCCCGCGCGATCGCCTTCCAGTTGTCCCGGGTGACGAGCCGGTCGATCAGACCGACGGACCTCGCTTTCTTCGGCGTCAGGGACTTTCCGGTGAGCATCATGTCCATCGCCGTCGTTACGCCGGCGATCTGGACGGTGCGCACGGTTCCGCCGAATCCGGGATGTATGCCGAGCTGGACCTCCGGCAGGCCGATGGTCTTCTTGTCGCTGTCGACCGCCAGACGGTAATCGCAGGCCATGGCGAGTTCGAGTCCGCCACCGAGTGCGTAACCGTCGATAACCGCCACGGTGGGACAACGCAGGGCCTCCAGGCGATCGAGGACCTGTTGGCCGAGGCGCACGAGTTCGAAGGCCTGCTCCGGCGTATCGATGCGGGTGAACTCGTTGATATCCGCACCCATGATGAAGCCGCTCGGTTTCACCGAGTAGATGACGATACCCTTCGGCGGATCGTGCTCGATGCCGTCCACGATCGAATCCAGTTCCTGCAATACCGGTCCGGAGAGCACATTGGCGCCGCCGTCCGCCTTGTCGATGGCGAGCCACAGCACGCCGCTCGAGTCGCGCTCGGTACGCCAGTGTTCGAGTCGTCCGGATTTGGCCTGGTCGTTCATCGTCAGCTCCTGCCGCCCGGCGGCACTGTGGTCCCGTCTTACGATTTCCCGGTTTGCCCGTCGGATTCAGGTCGCTGCGACGCTGAAATCGCAGACGAGCGGCAGGTGATCCGAGAAGCGGACGCGGGGTATATCGAAATTCTCGATAGTGATGCCTTCCTGATAGAGGATGAAATCGAGTTCCTTGCGGGGTGCCCGGCTCGGGTACGAGGGCGCCCCCTCGGTATTGGCGCTCTTGAGGCCGGTCGCCTGCATGAACAGGTACATCTCGTTCTCGCCCCAGAACGTGTTGAAGTCGCCGGCGACGATCACCGGTTTCTGTGTCTTCATGATGAGGTCGTGCAGGTGACGGAGCTGGAGGTGGCGATGACGGTACTTGAGCGAGAGATGCACGAGGAAGACCGAGAATTCCTCCAGTTCGAGTTCGATGATCAGCCGCTTTATCCCGGTGTCGAAATAGTGAAAGCGCTCGCCGTGGATACTCGGCGCGGCCAAAAACGCATTGCCCTGCTTGCGGATGATCGGCAGCAGCTTGTTGACCGAGGAGGCCCCGTACTTGATCTCGTAGGACGTATTGTGGCCGAGCGCGCGGGCAATCTCCTCGGCCTGATTGACGCGGCGACTGCGCACCGATCCCGTGTCGACTTCCACGAGGCCGACGATGTCGGGTGCCACGGACTTGATGAAGTCGATGATCTGCTCGAGGTTGCCGCGACTGCCGAGCAGATAACCGGCGCCCGGCACGGGCATGTGCATGGAGGCACCGCCGCCCACACCGTAGCGGATGTTGTATAGCAGTAAGCGCATGCCCGATACCCGGCCGTTCGATCCGTCCCCGAAGTCCGGCCGCTGGTTCGGTCGACCCGCCGGCCGGTCGGCGTATTACAGCGTGGATGATAGCAGGTAACGGGCGTCCCGCGTCGGCGGCCGCGCTGGCCCCTGCGGGACCAGATTGGCTACACTAACGGCATCCGGAAAGACTGCCGCAGGTGACCTGTGTCCGAAGACAATCCGATACGTGTTTTCGTCTCCCATGCTTTCAGCGAGAGCGATGACTATCTCCGGGTCTTCGAGTATATCGAGAGCAATCCGAACTTCTACTACGTGAATACGAGCCAGCCGGATCGGATCCCGTCCGGTGGGAGCGAAGCCTACAAGCAGGCTCTGCGGGAGCAGATCGAGGCGTCCGAGACGGTGATCGTGCTGGCGGGTCTCTACGAGCAGAAGCGCGACTGGGTCCGGTATCAGTTGAATGCGGCGCAGGCGCTGGGCCGCCCGGTCATTGCCCTGAACGGCTTCGGTGGCGCGCTGCCCATGCCGGAGGAACTCGCCGGCGTCGCGCAGGAGCAGCCCGGGTGGAACGAGCGCGAGATCGTGGATGCGATAAAGCGCACTGCCCGGAACGAGGACACCAATCGCTGGGAGGTCATCGACTTCCCCTGATCTGATCCGCAAGGCCGCGCCTGCGGACATATTCACACCAGACCGCGCGGGGCGAGGGCGCCCGGCCGGGCAGGATTTTGTCTCGAGGAGTCAGTAATTCATGGCCATAAAGACCGATGCGTTGATCGTCGGAGCCGGTCCCTGCGGACTGTTCCAGGTATTCGAACTCGGACTGCTCGGCCTGCACGCGGAGGTCGTCGAGACGATGCCCGTCGTCGGCGGCCAGTGTGCCGAGCTCTACCCGGACAAGCCGATCTACGACATCCCGGCCATTCCCGTCTGCAGCGCGGCGCAACTGGTCGAGCGACTCATGGAACAGATCAAGCCCTTCGATCCCGGCTTCCACCTCGGCGAGGAAGTCACCGAACTTTCCGGGGACGGGCCCTTCCGCGTCAGGACCAGTGCCGGCAAGGAATTCGAGGCCCGGACGGTCTTCATCGCCGGCGGGGTAGGTTCCTTCCAGCCGAGGGAACTCCGGGTCGAGGGCGTCGAGGAATTGGTGGACGAGCATGTTTTCTACCGGGTGCGTGAGCCCGGTCGCTTCGCCGGCAAGCGGATCGTCGTGCTGGGGGCCGGTGACTCGGCGCTGGACTGGGTGCTGGAACTCATCGATTCGGCAGCGGAAATGACCCTCGTGCACCGGTCCGATCAGTTCCGTGCCGCCCCGGCTTCCGTGTCCAGGATGCGTGAGCTGGTCGCCGCCGGACGGATGCAGCTGATCGAGTTCGGCAACGTGACACAGATCGAGACGGCGGGGGACGAGCTGAAGGCCCTCACCGTCACCGTCAAGGACGACGGCGAACGCCGGGTCGAGGCGGACGACCTGCTGATCTTTTTCGGACTCGCCCCGAAACTCGGCCCGATAGCCGAGTGGGGTCTCGACATCAACCGCAAGACGATCAACGTCGATACCGAGAAATTCGAAACCAACATCCCGGGCATCTACGCGATCGGCGACATCAACCATTACCCGGGCAAGAAGAAACTTATCCTCAGCGGCTTCCACGAGGCCGCGCTCGCCGCATTCGCCGCGAAGGCATTCATCGAGCCGGAGAAGAAGGTGCACCTGCAGTACACGACCACGAGCCCGATCATGCACAAACGCCTCGGGGTCGAGGACTGAGGGGACCGTGACGCATCGATCGCACCGGCCGGTCGTCATCGCACACCGCGGGGCGTCGGGTTATCTCCCCGAGCATACGCTCGAGGCCAAGGCGCTGGCCTACGGTCTCGGCGCCGATTACCTGGAACAGGACCTGGTGGCGACCGGCGACGACGAGCTGATCGTTCTGCACGACATCCATCTGGACCGGGTGACGGACGTGGCGGACCGCTATCCGGATCGTTATCGCGCGGACGGGCGCTGGTATGCGCGGGATTTCAGCCTCGCCGAGATCCGTGGCCTGAGGGTTACCGAGCGCCTGGATGCCGCGGGCGGGGACGCACACTATCCGGGACGCTTCCCGGCACGTACCGGTCCTTTCCGCGTGAATACCTTCGCGGAGGAGATTGCGCTGGTCCGCGGCCTGAACGTCTCCACCGGCCGTCGGGTGGGCATCTACCCCGAGATCAAGCGGCCGGCCTGGCACCGGGCCGAGGGCGTGGACATCTCCCGGCTGGTGCTCGAGACGCTGGACGCGCTGGGAGTGACGCCGCGCTCGGACGACGTCTGGCTGCAATGTTTCGACGCCCGCGAAATCCGGCGCCTGCGCGAGGAACTCGAGACACGCTTCCGCCTGGTGCAGCTCATCGGTGAGAACGACTGGCGCGAGTCGGACACGGATTACGACCGGCTCCGCGAACCGGACGGCCTCGCGGAAATTGCGCGCACGGCCGAAGCGATCGGGCCCTGGGTGGGTCAGCTCTATCGCCTGGACGGGGAGGGCGGGGCCCATGCCACGGATCTGTCGGCCGACGCCCGGGCGGCCGGTCTCGCCGTCCATGCGTATACGTTCCGTGTCGACGATCTCGCGACGGGCTTCCGCGACTTCGAACAGATGCTGCGCTGGTTCGTCACCGCCGATCTGCTGGACGGCCTGTTCACGGATTTCCCCGATCGCGCTATCGCCATCCTGAACGAGCTCGGCCTGGTGCGACACGCCCCCGGTGGCTGACGCCGCGGCGAGCGTTTCGGCTGCTCACTCGAAGCGCCAGACGATACCCAGCGACGGTACCAGCGGCAGCCAGTAATTCGTCTCTTCCACGAGCACCACGGTCCCGTCAGGTGCGGTCTCCTGGCTGTACTCGAGACAACAGGGATTGCGTCCGTTGTAGAGATTCGTGACCTCCAGGTAGGCTTCCAGGTCACCGCGGGACAGATCGAACTGCCGGGCGAGACGCATGTCGAGTCTGTGGAAACTGTCATACCGGCGCCGGTTGCGCGGCTCGGCCATGACCACGGGTCCTTCGTCGCCTTCCACGAGGACCAGCCGCGTCTGCGGCCACCCCGTGTGCAGGTTGGCCGCGACGCTGAGATCCCAGCGACCGAATGACCAGTCGAGACCGAATTTCAGGGCATGGGTCTGATCCCAGCTCCGGAAGACCTTGCCGTCGGGGAACTGGTCCAGCACTTCCGACCACGCGTAGCTCGCCCACCAGGAGAATGCCTCACCCACGTTCCGCCGGGTGACGAGCAACTCGGCACCGCGGGCCGTCGCCGCGATCGGGGCCAGTCGGACTCGATCGGGCTGCAGCTCGGGGATCAGCGTCAGCGGGTCGGTGAGATTCTCGAAACGGTCGGCCAGGCTGCGCATCCTCTTGCGGTAGAGCTCGAGCCGGAACCGGAACCGGTCGAGATCCTGAACTGCGCTGAGGATGAGATGTTCCGAACGTTCGGCCTCCTGGAACTCGGGCTGGCCGTCGCCGACTCGCAGCTCGTTCAGCTCCTGCGCCTGATAGTAGCGGCCCCAGCTCAGTCTGAGTTCCTGGCCGCTACGGGGGCGGAACAACAGCGAGACCCGCGGACTCACCTGCTCGTCATCGGCTGCCGTCGTGTAGGTCTGCTGATCCCAGCGCAAACCGAGATCGGCGACCAGACGATCCGTAATCTCCCAGCGGTGCTCCGCGTAGACGGAGAACTGGGCGCCGCCAGGAGACAGCGAATAGGCGCGCGTCTCTTGCGGAGATCCGGCGAGGGTCGCGAAGAGGGGATCCACGCGACGTTCGCTCGCGTACTCGTATTCGCCTTCGATGTGTTTCAGATCGAAGCCGGCACGCCAGAAAGAGTCGTCACTGTATTCGAATTCCCAGTCCTGCTTCAGTCCGAAAATCCGGAAATCCCGCTCGTCCCGGATCACTCTGCCCTGGATAACGCCCGGCCGGTCCACATAACCCTCGCGCGCGTTGTCGATGAGACTGGCGGAGAGGACGGTGTTCGCGGTGAGACGGGGCGAGGCGAACCAGTCCACGCTGAACCAGAGATAACGATTGTCGTAGCGCGCGTCCGCCGCACTGCTGGCATCGGAGTCGCTGACACCGATCTTGTCCCGTGCGAGCAACGCATTGGCGCCCACCCGGAAATCCCTGCCCACGTTCCGTTCCGCGTGCAACAGCAGGTCGAGATAACGGGGTGTGCCGAGGTCCGGATTCACCGCGTTGAACACCAGATCGAGATTGCCGCGCCGGACGGCTGCGAGCCACTCGCCGTCTCCTGCCTCGAAAGTGCCGAGTGAGGTGATGCCGGCATTCAGAAAATCAAGGCGCACCTCGGTCTGGCGGGGAGCGACAGGCCGGCGCATGCTGATGTCCATGACGGCGCTCATGCGATCGCCGTAGCGAGCAGGAAACCCGCCCGAGTAATAATCGATGCCGCCCACGGCCTGCATCTCGAGCGTGCTGACGACGTTCTGGAAATCCTTCAGATGGAACGGCTCATACAGGCGCAGACCGTCGAAGAGCACGAGCGTCTCCGTCTCCTCGCCGCCCCGCACGTGGGCACGCGCCGACAGATTGCCGCCGGCAACGCCCGGCAGACGTTCCGCGGCACGCAGCGGATCGTCGGCGAGATTCGGCAGATCCAGCAGGCGCTGCCGATCGAGGAAGGTATGCGACCCCGGTGTAGCGTAAATCAGGCGGTGCAGGCTGGAGGTCACGACGAGATCGGGCAGAGCACGGGGCGCAAGCGGCAGGATAAGATCGGCCACGGCGACTTCATCGCGGCGAACCTCGAGCTCCCGTTCAGCGGTGGCGTAGCCTTCCATCCGGGCCTGTACGCGATGCTCGCCCGGTGGCAGGCCCTGTATCAGGAAATCGCCGGCGCGGCCCGTCTGTCCGCGCGACTCGCCGTCTACCAGGACCTCCGCGCCCGTCAGCCGCTGTCCGTCCACGGTCCGAACGGCCCCTGTCAGCGCGCCGACGCGCTCCGCGCCCGAGGCCTGCGTCGCGACCACCAGCAGGCTGCCGTCGGGCCCGCTGATCAGCCCGAGAGCGGACGCGGCGAGCACCTGTCTGAGTGCATATTCGGGATCCTGCGCGGTGGGCTCGCGAGCCACCCGGAGATCCGGCGGCACCAGATCGCTCGAGTAGATGACGGGGAGGTCGAGGGATTCGATGTAGTCTGTGAGCGGTTGCCCGAGCCAGCTTCCGGCCGCCGCTGCCTCGCAGAACAGCGCCGCGCACACCAAAAGCACCGGGATGGTCAGACGGGCACGATCCATGTGCCGATTCTAGCGGCAATCGGCCCCTCCGGAATGCGGCAAGACCCGCGTTTCAGGAAACCCGGGCCGCGCCCGGCTGCCGGCTAAGGCCGATAGACCCGCAGCTGTCCGTCCTCGATGCGGTAGTCGAGGGCGGTGGTGGCCATGACGGCCGTCAGCGCATCCCGAGGCGTCATACCGGCCACGTCGCCCGAGAGGGTGATCGCCTCTGCCGCTCCGTCGGCGCCCTCGAGGTAGGCGAGTTCCAGGCCCAGTTCCCTGGCAGACCAGGCCAGGAATCGATCCAGCGACCGGCCTTTCGTCACATCGAAAGGCGGTGCGATGTCCGTGGCCCACTGCCAGGAATCGTCATCGGGCGCGACCGTATCGGTCCGCACGTCACCTGATCGATCGACCCGCGCGGTCTCGCCCGCGTTAGAGACATGCCGCAGGCGGTCGGCGCTCACCGAGACGACCCCTTCGCGCACGCGGACCGTAGTCGAGTCATCCGCCACGCGGACATCGAACTGGGTTCCGAGATCTCTCGCGGTGGCATAGGGGGTCACCACGGTGACGCGGGCATCGGCGGTCGCAGCAGCGTCGGTATCGACGTAGACGGCGCCGGTCTCCAGCTGAAGCCGTTCGTCTGCGACGAGGATCAACCGCGTGTCTCTGTCCAGTCGGACGGAGATGCCATCGGCCAGCACGAGTGCCGCTCTGCCGGCTGGGCCCGTGCGCACTTCCGCGCCGGTCTCGATCGCCGCCCCCGCGTTCAGGCTGCCGCCGTCCGCCGTCTGCAGTTCGCCCGTCAGCACGGCGACGGTCGCCACCGGAGCCGCGGATGGCAGGGTGTCCACCGGGGATCTGGCCACCAGCAGACCGACGAGAGCGAGACTCGCGGCCATCGCCGCGGGCAGCATCCAGCGACGGACACGGTTCCGGTCACCCATCCGGCCACGGGGTTCGCTCCGGTCCGCATGCCGCCTGCCGGTCGCGGTCTGGTCCCGGGTCGCATCCTGCCAGGCCTCTCGCACGGCCGCGTGGACACGGTCCCGCGCGCCGGCCGGAACGGATCGGCGGGGTCGCCCGCGGGCGATGAGGGTTGCCACGGCATCGTCCCCCGCGCGCCCCGTCGTGACTGTATT
Organism: Gammaproteobacteria bacterium; assembly: GCA_037382365.1. Lineage (GTDB taxonomy): Bacteria > Pseudomonadota > Gammaproteobacteria > Steroidobacterales > Woeseiaceae > Lentisalinibacter. Next base: position 4,901 of record JARRPZ010000001.1, on the reverse strand, counting down.
GTCGCTGTGTTCGTTCATGGGTGTGTGTTTTCGCTCAGTTCTCCGCGAACAGTCGCGGTATGGTTCCCCAGAGGCTCTCGAACGCGTCCCGGAATGCTTTCCTTGCCCTCGTCAGCACGGATTCGGCTGCCTTCTCCCCCAGGCCGAGTCTCTCTGCAATCTCGGCCACGCTGAGCCCCTGCATGTACTTCCATTCGAGTGCACTGGCGTAATTCTCCGGCAGTTCCTCGAGCGTGACTCGCACAACGTCGGCGATTTCGTCCCGGTACCGTTCGGAGACCGGATCGTCTGGGTCGCGCCCGGCCGCTTCCAACGCCGTCTGTATCTCGCGACTTTCCTCGAGCGGTTCACTCAGCTGCTCCTCGCGCCCAGCCTTGCGGAAATAGGCTGAGAGCTCGTTCCGGCAGATAGTGCACAGCCAGGTAAAGAGCGGCGCTTCGCCGCGGTAGCTGTCCATCCGGTACATCACATTGCAAAGGGTCCGCTGCACGACTTCTTCCGCTATTGCCTCGTCTCCGTCGGTGCGGGTCAGCACGAAGCGGAAAAGACGCGGGAAATACTCCGAGAAGAACTCCTCGAATGCCTTTTCGTCTCCGCGGCCGACCCGTATGGCCAGGGCTCTGTCGATACTGATCTGTGTCGTCATTCCCGGCCCCGGGGGCTCGTGGCGTTAGAGTGTCCGAGCCCCGGAAATCCTTCGCGGTCTGTCGCCCATGGCGATGAAGAGTCCACAACCGACGGCGTGCTAGACATGAGTTTCAACATGAAGAAAATAGCGTTAACTATTGATAATTATAGTTAACTATCTTCCTCACTTCTACGAAGAGCCTCCATGCCGCTCTTCAGATGCAGGTCGCGCTGCGGGAAGGGAATTTCGATCCCGTACTCGGCCAGGGACGTTTCGATCTCCCAGAGGTAGGCGGCATGCACGGCCGACGGCCGACGGACGGAATCCGGGCCCAGCCAGACCACCAGCTCGTAGTCGAGACTGCTGTCGCCGAAATTGACGAGCCATACCTGGGGTTCGCGACCCGGCCCCTTCAACGTCAGCGGTACGCGTTCGGCGGCTTCGAGTGCCGCCTTGCGGGTCAGGTCCTTGTCCGTCCCGTAGGCGACGCCGAACGGGATATGGACCCGCTTGACCGCCTCGCGAAGCGTCCAGTTGGTCAGTCGGCCATTCACGAACTCGGAATTCGGTACGAGGATATCCACGTTGTCGTTCGTATTGAGCAGGGTACTCCGCACGTTGATTTCCCTGATCATGCCCGTGACCCCGGAGTCCAGTTCGACGAAATCACCCACTTTGAGACTGCGCTCGAAGAGCAGTATCAGGCCCGAGACGAAATTGCTCACCACCGATTGCAGGCCGAACCCGATGCCGACACTGAGGGCGCTGGCGACGAGCGCCACATTCGAGAAGTCCAGTCCGATCGACGACAGCCCGATGATGATACCGGCGATGATGATCACGTAGTGCAGCAACCGACCCAGGCTGTACAGCGAAGACGGACTCATGCCGGTGCGCCGGCTCGACGCCATCCGGTTCAGGGCGTGGCGCAGGATGCGGGAAAACCAGAACGCGATCGTCAGTATGACCAGCACCCGGAAGATGCCGGCAAGGGTGATAGGTGTGTCGCCGATCGTGACGATGCTCGACGTCGCGATGTCGCGGAGCGAATCCCAGCCGTCGGCCGTACGCTGGCCCAGGCTGTTGAAGAAACCGACCATGCGCCCCTGCCGTTCGGCGACTCGCGCGGACACCAGTTCGCTCAGCAGTTCCAGGTCGGCGATCTCGCGCCGCAACGCCTGGAGCTCACTGACCGTCGATGCGGCGGCGACGGCACGCCGCTCCATGATCTGCCGGTCTGCTTCTCCCGCAATGGCCTGCGCCGATTCCGAGAGTCCCTGATCCGCCGACTCGCGCCAACCGCCCAGACGGCTCTCGATACGGTCCCGCGCGTCGGCGCGCTCGGACTGGCGACGGCCGATGTCGGCGAGCGTCTGATCGTCGGCATCGCCCGTCAACGTGATCAGATCGGCGCGCGTATTCAGGGTCTCCAGCGTGATCTCCGCAAGTGCCTCGCGAACGCTGCGCAACCGCACCTCCTGACGTGCCAGTGCAACCGCCGCGCCGTCCGGATCGGAGGTCGCGACGATATCGATCAAGCCGGCCTCGGCTTCGCGCTGTCGGCGCCGGCTCTTCTCGAGAGCCTCCTCTGCGCTGGCGATCTCGTCGCCGAGCTTTTTCTCCGACTCCTCGTCGAAACTCAGCCCGGCCCGCGCTGCCTTCAGTTCGTCCTCCAGTTCGCCGACACGGCTGCGCAGCACCTCGATGCGCGCGGTCAGGAGACGAACCTGCTCCTGTTCGAGCAGGAGACCGGCACGCGACGACATGACCCGGATCCCGGCCTCAAGCCGCTCGGGAGAGCGGGGCGGCGTGTCGAGGTAGCCGGCGAACAGGCTGTCCGTACGACGGGTCATCGTCGATACCGCACGGCGGCGGCTGTCGAGCTCCGCCTGGTCGGCCTGGAATCTCGCCCGCGTCGCCCGCAACGCCCGGTCCACGTCCAGCAGTTCGTCTATGGAATAAGTTTCCTGCAGTGTGGTCGTCCGGTCCGGCTCATCGGCGGAACGGGTGCTGAGGCGCAGATAACCGCGCAGGTTCGCGCCGAGACGCTCGAGCGTCGGCTCGATCTCCCCCTGACGCTCCGGTGGCAGATCCGCGGCTCGCTCGTCCGCGAGTTCCAGCACGTCCCGGATGCGCTGTTCCAGGCCGCTCGTCCCCGGCGCGAGCGACTGCCACCAACCCGCTTCGAGTGCCGCCGGATCGGGCAGGGGAGGGGGCGTCGCTTCTTCCCCGGCCGGTCCGCTCTCCGGCAGAACGGACGGCGGGGTGGCTGCACTTGTCGGATCCGCGGCCCAGAGAAGCCCCGCCCCGAGCGCAACCAGGAAGACCAGACGGGGAAGGCGGCGAGTCACAGCCACCCCTTGCGTCGAAACGCGACGAGCAGGGTCACGACCACGGTGGCCATGAGACCGAGCATGGCGAAATAGCCGTAGCGCCAGCCGAGTTCCGGCATGTTCTCGAAATTCATGCCGTAGATGCCTGCCAGTATCCCCAGCGGCAGGAAGATGACCGTCACGATGGTCAGGATCTTCATGATCTGGTTCAGGCGGTGGCTGGTCAGGGAGATATGTCCGTTCATCAGGTCCACGGCGAGCTCCTGATAGAGTTGGGAAAGGCTAGCGAGACGCTCCATCTGTTCGTAGGCATCACGAAACTCGTGCTCGCCACGACTGCCGATGAAGCGTTCGTCGCCGTTGATGAGATCCGCCATCAGCGCCTGCTGGTAGGCGAACACCCGGCGCAACTTGCGCAGATTGGCGACGTAGTTCAACAACTCCGCCAGCAGCTCGTCGCGCGGGTCGCGGAACATCTCCGACTCGAGTTCCTCCAGCCGCTCTTCGAGGGCGAGGACGATCGGCGAATATCGGTCCGCGATGGTACGGCAGATCCGGTACAGCGCGTGTGCGGGACCGCGGGCGAGTTCCAGCGTGCCCGCCTCGGCTTCACTCCAGATCCGATCGATGCTGGGCGACGTCCGGTCGCGGCGGGAGATGAGGAAATTCTCTCCGAGGAAGAAGCCGATCTGGATGGTCTCGAAGTTGATGTCGTGTGACTCGGCGCTCAGGCCTTTCAGCAGCAGCACCAGATAATCGTCGAATGCCTCTAGCTTCGGAGGATGGCGATCCCGCTGCACGTCGGTGACCGCCAGAGGCTCGAGTTCGAAGCGGTCGACGAGGATGTGATTCTCGACGTCCCGCGGTTCGCTGTCGAGGTCTATCCAAAGCCACTCGCGGCCCGCCGGCGACCAGTCACGGATCAGTTCCTCACCGCCGATCCTGGTCCGGTCGGATCGCAGTACGCGCATGCCGTCCCCTGTTGTTGCGATACGAGTCGTTCCGACGTTCCCCCCGCGGATCGATTCGATTGCTCCGGCCGCGCCGTCATTCTAACCTGACCCGCGGAGTCGCCCGGCGTCTGTCCGGGAGAGGTCGAATCCGGCACGGGAAGGAACATCCATGACGCAAACGCACAGAACGGCCCTGGTGACGGGTGCGAGCAGAGGCATCGGCCGGGCTACGGCCGCCCGTCTGGCGGCCGACGGTTTCCGTGTGGCCGCGCACTACGGTCGGCATGCGGACGCCGCAGCGAGCCTGGTCGCGGAATTACCGGGTCGCGGCCATGCCGCGTTCGGCGCGGACCTGGCGGACGCCGAACAGGTGGGTCGGTTAATGGAGCAGGTGAGCGCGCATTTCGGGCACCTCGACCTGCTGGTGAACAACGCCGGCGTCTTCGTCGATCACGACCCGAATTGCGTCGACCTCGCTACCTGGCGGGAAGCCTGGCGGCGCACGCTGGCCGTCAACCTGCTGGCCGCCGCCGATCTGGCCTTCCATGCCCTGCCGAATTTCCCCGAGGCGGGTGGCAAGATCATCAACGTGTCATCCCGCGGCGCTTACCGCGGCGAGCCGCAGTCACCGGCCTACGGTGCCAGCAAGGCAGCCCTGAACTCGCTGACCCAGTCACTCGCGGCGTCGCTCGGGCAGCGCGGCATCGTCGTCTGCGGGGTCGCGCCCGGATGGGTGGAAACCGATATGGCGGCCGCACACCTCGCCGGCGCAGGCGGAGATCAGATCCGCGCGCAGAGTCCACTCCGGCGGGTGGCGCGTCCGAGCGAAGTAGCGAACGTCATCGCGTTCCTGGCCGGTGAGGACACCGATTATCTGAGCGGTGCGATCATCGACGTCAACGGGGCTTCCTATTTTCGATGAACATCTTCGCCATGAGCATCGGCCTTCGGCGGCCGTGCTCACAGCGTCCGATGGTGCTCTTCCCG